>NZ_JABWNC020000014.1:0-103508 GCF_013368855.2 Escherichia sp. 93.0816
GCTATTTGTGCGACACAGGCACCGGGTAAAAGAGTTTGCTGAACAAGTCTCCATTTAAACTCCGTTGAAAATCGGTTCCGGCGGGGTTTCTCTGCTTTCACAGGCTGAGTCACGGTCGGGGCTGAAGGGTATCGCCCCGGGAAAAGAGCCCGGGCCAGTTGCCCGCAGGAATATTCACCGGAAAGAGGCCAGTCAGTGAATACCTGGTGAAATAGCCTCACCAGAGAAAAAATGGCGGTTTTGCTGACACCAGTCTGCGCAGAAATGCGCGGGTACGACAGTGACTCGTCAAATCTCAGCTGTAGCACACGCAGGATCAATTCCGGATTATCTGCCAGTACCGCCTTTCGTGCATTCATCTTAAATGTCCTTTTACTGCGAAAATGGACATTTGTATCGGAAACAGGAAAGGGAGGCGAAAGACGGTTTAAATGATGCGCTTACGAAAAATCTCGTCTTAATACAGAAGGTAATATTGTACCGTCATGAATACCTCATTCGCATAGCTAAACTGGAAAGGCCCCTCTGAACAGGCAGAGAAACGGGTGAACAGCGCCCCGGCAGCGTGGCTCATGAACTTACCGGATCTGCAGGTAAAAAATATCCGGATCAACACCTTCGCCACTTCCAGTGTATCCAGCAGGAGGATATGTTTACAGATTACGATCGGCAGTTCAGTGCTTAACGTGAAGGAGAATCGCTGACGAAAATCCACGATGTGTACATCCGTAGCAAAAGTGCAACAGCGGGAAAATAAAATATATCAATGATACCGTACAGCATTGTGAAATTCGCGGATTACCAGAACCAGAACAACTGACTATCAGGCAGGTGTGGCTCAAACCATTACTGGCTTCGCAACATGCGAGGATAGAGAAAAATGCCACACAGTCGAGTAAATTCAGACTGGAAAAAGTGTTCAGCTATGTTCTGAATCAGATGGGCGCACTCAGTTATTACAGTGAGGTCGATCTGGCAGAGACGGATAATAACCATACGGAAAGAGACCTGCGTGCTGTCTGAACGGTGTTGCACAGAAAGCGTATCAGCACCATGTTCTGAGAGTTCTACCAGACAGACTCACCAACCGGGTTGATAAACTCAGTCATAGCACTCATCCACAAATACTGTATCCGGTTAACACGTACGAACTATTTATTACTAATGTGGCTGAGAGCTACAGTTGGATACTTATGCTCGAAAATCAGGAGGGTAAATAGATGATATTTTATGTCCATCAATCAGCGGAAGCGTTCAGGAAGGAGTGATACAGTAAAGAAACCCCATGATTCCAGCATGGGGATAGTTGCCGGAAACCTGACCAGTTTGAACAGACCGAGCATTGTCAGATTTCCGGCGTTGGATTACAGGCAATTCCAGCTTTCAGACCCAGCTAAGTGGGTACCTGCATATACGAAAATAAACAGATAAATATATCTGTTTATTAAACAAGAATACAGGTTATATGATTTTCTATCTATACTGATGGAAATATCATCAGTATTAACAAAACCGAATTATCCAGAAGGGTATTTTCCTTTTATCAGATGAGCACAATGCACTGTATGCCGTGTAAACGGCATGGAAGGCGGCACTCCATTGTTGCATATGATACCGGAGTAAAACCGCCGAAGCCCGGCGTAAGCCGGTACTGATTGATAGATTTCACCTTACCCACCCCCAGTCCTGCTAAGCCATATCCGCTTTCAGCCATGAGAGAGCTTCTGTGCGCGGTCGGAGTGGTCCCGACGAGGGTTTACCCGAAGTCGGGGCGTATCTCCGCGTTAGCGGGCCGTGAGGGCCGCTTACGAGCGTGTACTGGGGACTTTTAGCCAGAACACTAACAGGCACGATGGGATATAGTTACAACATTCATAATTAAAAGCGATGTTGTTCCCGCCCTTCGGGCGGGGGCGGCCTCGCTTTTCAGTTATGAGGGGTGGGCACGGTGCTGCGTTTATGTGGTGTTTTTTATTCTTGATGTTTTCGCGGTGGTTTCAGAACGGTGAGGTTCGGGGCCCGCGCGTTAGCGTGGGAGGTGCTTTTAAATTCTGAGCGGCGCGGCCTTGGCCGCTGCAAGCGAAGACCTCTTTGTATTTGTTCAGAGTGGCCTCAGAGATAAAGATTTTCCCTGCGGCGAAGCAACGCAGGGGATTAAATAATGGGGTTAAGACTATATTGCAGGTTTGCTGTTTTAGGCTTGCAGCTTCTTAAAGTTCTTTGTTTGCGGATTTATGTGGATAACTGAAACGACGTGACCACGTTCTGATGACTGATGCGTGGTTTTATGGGCATATATGCCCCTCTGAGGGGATTTAAGGTGACTACTACGGATTTTGGGCTGAGCGATACCTGCGCCGAAAGCCCCGAAGGGGCTGGCGATGATTCAGTGCTGAAGGAATGGTGCTGTCTAGTGCGGCGGTGGCGCAGCCAGCGTCAGTTCAAGCTGACGCAACTCCCTGATGGCCAGTCGCTTCAGATGGTCATCGGAACAAAAATAGGCTTCATCCGGCGGCAGACGCTTCCTGAGATACTCTGCCATCTCATGAATCTGCTGGTCGGCAGGCAGTTTCTTCAGGCGTCTGGCGCGCTTACTGGCTGCCGCTTTTGCACGACGGTGTTTCAGTGCATCCTGGCTGCGCTGCAGATACCAGCGTTTTCTGGCCGCATGTACGGAGATATCTTCATCCTCACGCAGAACACCTTCCCGAATGAGCTGCTGGCGGATTTCACTTTCACGCAGTCGTTTCTGCTGCTGTTCGTGAAGTTTTACCATGTCGACACCCAGCATCTGCCAGCCTGCCGGTGTTATCCAGACGTAACGTGGCAGACGCTGGCGGGTTTCACGGTCCCACAGGGTTTCCTCTGAAACACCCAGCACACCAAAACGTACCTGTTCGGCCAGCAAACGGGAAAGGCGGGAGACCGTCACTTCCAGTTCCGGAATAACCTTCCCCTTGCTGTCTTTCGGGCTGATTTCTCTGGCCAGACGGGAAACACTCATGCCTACGGTATGTGTGCCCGCATCACTGAAGCTGACCAGAACCGGCCAGATGGCATCGAGGAGGCGTTGTTTTTCCGGACGGAAAGCATATTTGCGACCGGCATACGTTCGTTTCTGCACGTAAAAAGGATGCAGAGACATGTGCATGCGCAGGCTCTGCTCGCCGGTCACCGGGTCCTTTTTCACCAGACGGTTGTAGGCGTGCCCGAGCTGCCCGCTCAGCGCCTTATAGCGCTCAGGACGATACCAGGACGGATTTTCGCATTTGGGTTTGGTGGAGTGCTCACCGCGACGGCGCTTCGTGCGCTTCCTTTCCGGTTCAACCAGGAAAGTGGTCGCCCTTCCCGCTTCATAGTCTTCCCAGAAACGGATCTGCTCTTCGGGTGCTAACTGACTCCAGTGTACTGCGTTATATGGAGTATTCTTCAGACCTGCCACAAGCTGTCGCTTATGGCGGAGCGATTGTGCCGTGTATTTATACACTGCACAGGGTTGAATCTCTGGTACGGTTTCATTATACTTTACCCGTATTCTGTGAGGCCCCCACTATCTTTCTGCGTCCCGCCAAGTTCGTCGAAAGATTGTGGGGGTTTTCCTTTTATGGCTTCCGGAACATCTTCAGTCTTCTGACTTACTGTCCGTACATGCCATCTCTCCTGAATGCCTTATGGCGCATTCTGCCGTCCGGCTTTCGCCGCTTGCTCCACAGAGTGCCACCCTCTGCACAGCTAATAACAGCCGAAATATACCCGCTTTACGTTAATTTGAAAAGCATTACAACGATCTCTTCTCTTCCAGTGCCTCCTCACTGATACCTCTAATGAGTTAATCTTGACCTGCGTCAAAAAAACAAAATCTATTTTTAAAAGCAGATTTTTCTGCTTTAGATCCTTCTTTTGGATTAAAAGATCGACTTTTGTCCTACTCACGATCATTTATCTTACAACCGATCCACCCAACAGAATAATATTCTGTTTTAAGGCAATTAAACGATCTAAAAAACCTTTAAAAAATCATTTTGTAGATCATTCGATCGTAAATAGAATGATTCTTAGATAATAAAACCATTTGTTACACAGCCCGCCAATTGTGTAACAACAGCCTCTACAAGAGCATATTTGTTCATATGTTCGTCAGAACTGCGGATTGTCTGGACGAGGGTCAGACACCGTTTCGTGCATATGGACCAGCATGTTCGAACGCCACAAAGCAGAAGCATCATGCCTGGATCGCTTCGGCGCGGAGCGTTAAGTTTTGACGCTTTTTTGTATATTTTTTAAGCTGTTAGTTGACTCGGTAAGTTATACTAAGTACCCTTTACTGGTCACAGGCAAAACTGTGATCGGGCGTAGGAACCCGCGTAGTCATCGTCGGCGCAGAAGTTAATTTCTTCATTTGGCGTCGTTTTTTGCCATACCATAAAGACAGGAATTCGTATTTCTTGTCGTCTTCTATGGTAGCTCAGGCGGGGCAGGCATTAGCCTGGCCGGTTTCCGATGACGCCGGTATTCCTACCCCCGTCTGGGCTATCACCAATGAGCGTAGGAACTCGGTGATAGCGTTTTTAGTTGTCATCGGAGACTGTTGCTATGTCACCTCAAATGATACAGAAACTCCCGGCCATCACTCTGTTGGAAGGCATGTTTCCCGAGCTATCAACAAACCAGCTTAAAGTCTGCGTTTTTTACGCAATGGGTGTTCCTTACGACGCCATTGCTCAGAACTGTCGGCTTTCTCCCGAAACGGTACGAACCTACCTGAAGCGAAGCCTGAAGAATTTAAATCTGGAAGGATATGATGCACTTCGCTCTGCTGTGCTGATGCGAACTTTCGTTTTCATGATTAGCAATACAGCTAAAGAAAACGAAAAAATGTGAACAGGTGTCCCCATTAAAGGGGACACTTTCATGGAAATTGCATTTTGCACTTTACAGGCGATCCCAAATTGATAAACATAAACACCAAGCACAAGTTACTTTAATAAAGCAAATCACTTCAGACGGTGTCCCAGTTATTTGTATCTGGCTCATGCCCGATATATGGCGACCTTACTCTGAACTGACGTGCTGATGTTTTATTTCGCGTATCACAATACTGTGCCACTGTATTGCTGATATTAGTGCTTAGCCGTTCTTTATCTGTGAGTTCGCCAAATCACCGATACAGAACGTACTAGAGTCTGCTGGTTATATGCCTGTCAGAACTGCAGTTTATCCAGATATGGGCTGGACACTGCTTCAGACATATGATTTAGCATATTCGCCTGACATCGCAAAATCGTCCATCATGGATCGGTTTTGCGCGGAGCGTTGAACTTCGTGAATATAGAACACCTGAATAACCGGAACTGGTATCTTGCGCAATATAATACAGCCGGCAAAAACAGAGAATCTTTATTCTCATGGCTGAATGAGCAAAACGTCGTACCATGGACTCCATTAATAACAAGAAAGATAAGACGGGCAGACTCCAGGTGCTGTTACCGTGAAAGAATATTCGCTATTTTTCCAGGGTACTTTTTTATTCTGGCTAATTTTGACATTCACCCAGTATCAGCATTACGTCGACATAGCGCCTTCATTGATTTCGTGAAGTTTGGCGGTGAAATAAAACCCGTCAATAAAGATATTGTTGATGGATTAATGAAGATTTACCCGGACCCTGTGCTAAATCCGGGAGCCAGGGAAGAGCTGAATGCGGCTTCCAGCATATGGCTGACAAAAGCACAATATCAGTATCTCCTCAGAATGGAAAATACTCTCCAGCCTGAGTCGAGGATATCCCTGCTCCTGGAACTGGTATCAAATGCCGAACATCACGGCTTTATGGAGCGCCTTGTAAACATCCCATAGCCAGTATTTCCCGGCCTTCGGGCCGGGCTTTTTTCAATTCAAGAGAATATTCCGGAGTGAAGCCTGCACGAAGCCATCCCCACCATGGACTCCCCCTGTCTTTTGATGGAACCGTGTATTTCTTAATGGCGAAAGAAATAAAAGGCTTCACCCCAGAGTATTGATTCGTTTTATCAAAGGCCGGCCCGTGCCATCACGTGTGGCGGAGAGAACGGATACCGGTCTTCTTTTCATCTCACAGTAGGACATTCGCATGACCACGACAGAACATCCCGTGCGCCAGTTGCTCTGGTGTGCACTGAATGCCCTGAAAACGGCACAGGAAAACCACAATATAACCAGTGAAACCGGATTACGGCATTACCTGCTTGAATGGCTTTCTGGTGCCAGCAGACATCCTGAGTTCCGTAGTCTCCCTGGCGAAATCATGGCGTTAAAAGCATTGACCGAAAAAGATCGCAATATTCCCATCATCGGAACGCTGAATACGCTCTTTCTCAGCTCTGCCACTGTCGGGGAATGTCCGTTGTTTCGTTTTCGGGCTGCACTGGGTAAATTACAGAAAGCAGGCTGGCGCACATATGTCTGCCCATGGCCTGAGAGGGTGTTCAATGAATCCATTGAACGGGCCTGTTCCGGGAAACGTCATCTGCTACAACTAAGTCGCACCGAAGAGTGTTTTCTACCGACAGGCGATATGAGGGCACCAGTTACGTTGCAGCTGATCACTCCACTACACCGCAAAACTATGCAGCTTCTGGAAACGGCAGAGTTAATATTCTCCGACGAAGGATTTCAGGTGGTGAGAGGATACGAACATCAATTCGGGATCGAACGCAGAGAAACCCTCTTTCACACCCTATTTATCGGGCTGCCCAGCCTGCCAGAAGATGTCTGGGGTGCAACACAGGAGCAGACGACTATCACATTACACTGAGGAAGAGCAATACATGAAACTCCAATATCGTATTCCATTAGCTATGTATAGCGTCTGGTGCATTATAGCGATTTTGCTCTGCAAGGATGGCTTGTACCAGATGAACATATGGACGCTAGTAGAGATATTGGGGATGATAGCTCTCCCGCTGTTAGTCCGTCCGTTTTTCATTCTGCTTAGAATAATATTTAGGAAAAATAGTTTTAAAACCAAAGACATGTCTGACAATCACACAGTATGTGTTTTCCTGAGCGCACTCGCAGATACTTCCTCAAAGAAGGCGATAAAAAAACACTTCAAGCAATTACTCGAAAAGCTGCCCCCCTTATTACGCCAGAAGAAACGTATCTACATGAAATCCCATCTTCTGACTGAAGCCAGGACACAAAAGCTGATTTGCTCTCTGCGCCGAAAAGGGCTGGATGTAACCGTGGAACGAAGGGAATCCGCCATGAATAGCGTCATGTTCCGCATCCTCATCGTCAGCAGAATCTTATCTCAGTGGAAAGTGCCTCACATAAATCCCCGCTGTGGTATCGTCATTCTGACCCTGAAAAACGATTCTGGAAACAGGGAATAACAGTTATAAGAGCAACACGATTTCCGACAGGAAAACATCCATGAAAATCAACGTAGATGACGCTGGCAAAAAGAGCGTCACTCTCATCACGCCTCACATGCGTTAATTCCCGACACACCCCGTGACCCGTCTTCGCAGCCTGTACCACCCTTTCTGCCGTTCCCGGGATTCTTTCTGTCACTACTCGCTTGTGCCGTTTTTTCGCAACCGGTACGTGCAGTTACGACGGTACAGCTGCTTCTTTTCCCGTTCCGAAAGGAGTCTTTGATGCCACAGCAACATCCCGGACGACTACAGGTACTGGTCGTCGACACGCACTGCAAACGCAAGCTGTTTTCAACGAAAACACAGACAGATCCCGATGAGCTTGCCCGACGCTTCTGCACGCCGGATAACTGCCTTGTGGTGGTACTATGCAACAACCGATTTCTGTTCCGCCTGGAACGTGCACCCGGTAGCCACTGCCGCTGGCGCAAGGGTAGCCGCTCCCGCCATCAGCACCTGCAGGACTGGCTGTCGTAAAAACAACAAAAACAAAAGACCTCGTCAAAACAGGAGGGGACCATGCCGTTTTTATTTAAATTAACCATCGCGATTTTGATTGTCTTTGCAATCCTTTTTCCGATTTTAATTTCATCAGATAACAAACTGTCCGCACTTTTTTGGAAGATACCAAAAGACTTCTGGGTTTTCCTGATTTTCATGTACGGGGCAATCATCACGTTGGTGTTCATAGAAAGCAGTGAACAGGCACGCATCCGCCGCCAACAATATTTGCAACAGTACAAAATGCCAAATGAGATACATGAAAATGTGGTGATAGAAAACAGTATGATTTCAAGAGAAACAACAGATGACGAATCTGACATTAACACCCTGTACCTTGATTCATTTAAAAGTAAAAACAACTGCAAATCTTTTGAAACCAATCCAAATTTACTGGATAAAAATGGTAAGCCAGTGGAAATAATGGTGTGTGATGTTCAGGAACTGCATTTTTTCGTTCCAAAGAATTAAACAGTTAATCCCCCTTACTCTGTTATCTTAGTCGCCGGCATCAACTAACATGAAAAATAATAACGTACCATTATATCTATGGTTACTTTGGTGTACGTTTTGCCTGTACATCACTACCCCGTGGCAATACTTCCGTTATCTATACACTGACCACATATCACTATCTTATATATTATATTTCTGTATAGTGGTTATTATTTGCTTTTCCCCACTACTTTTCAGATGCGTGCTTCTTATCGTAAGGTCTGTATCTAAATACAACTTCACATTCTTTGCAAAAAAAAAGGCAGTAAAGAATCAAGCATACATCTTAGCCCCTATGCCGATACACGTTGTCCGGAGTCAATGAGGAAACACTGGGATGTGTTACTTTCTCTGATATCAAAAGCAATTAATAATGATGAAACCATTGTTATGCATTCACATCTCTTTACTCCTGCAAGAATAAATAAACTTATAAAGAGACTGGAATCTTATGGTTTGAATTTCTCTGTTATTACATGCCCACGGAAAACAAGTCTGTATGAAAAATTATCAATTCCTTTTGTATATCTCTTATTTCAGTGGTCTCTCCCGCATTTGCATTCGGACGGAATGACAGTCGTCATTCGTCCTCTCCAGCCGCCTCACACCAATTAACAAACACGTATATACGAACACGGAGTCTCCGTTATGAAAAAAAACTGTCTGACACTTATACTGCCGTCATTATTGTCCGGCTGTGCCGGAATTTCCGGCAGCAATAACGTGGCACCATCAGATACGCCTGCTCTGGTTTTTGTTGACGGACAAATCAGTGAAAGTGCTGGCGTTCTGGCACTTACGCAACAACGTCTTTCTCCACCTAAAATAACTCCCCCCCCGAGAGTCAGCGTGCCAGAGACAGTAAAAACAGCACAGCCTGTTAGCGAATCCCGACCGTTACCTTCACCAACAATAAGTCAGAATTTCTCCCGGTTAATCATTACAGGCAAGCCTGGTAGCGCCCCTGTAACACTATCGCCGACGGCCCGTAACCGGACCGTCAGTCAGTGGATAAAAACATTACTACCGGAAGGATGGAAATTCAGACAAGAGAATGCAGCCACGCCCAAGCTGAATACCAAACTGGTTTCATGGTCTGCCAATGATCAGTGGACCCGTTCTCTGAATCGGTTGCTGGAAGAACAACACCTATGGGGCCATCTGGACTGGGATAATAAAACGTTGACCGTCACAACATCAGCTGCTGCACCGGCACAGGACACGGCAACCACTATCTCGCCAGCAGCCATGGTAACCACATCCACTTCCCCTGAATCTCCAACAACAGCAAATAGCCAGAATAAACCACGAAATCCATTCAGAGGAAACAGCGTATCTTCGTCAACCCCCGCCGCCCCCCCGACTCCAACCGGCTCCACAGTCAAGTCTATCCCGCTCATGACCGGGACGCCTGTCAAACCGGTATCTCAGGGTAAAGAGTGGCGTGCGCCGGCAGGCACCACATTAAGAGAGAACATTATTAAGTGGGCAGAAGAAACAAAATGCGAAAGCATGGCATCAACGCACTGGATGGTCATATGGCCACTTTCTGTAACCGATTACCGTCTGGATGCGCCTTTAATGTTCCGGGGATCATTTGAATCAGCCATGGAGCAGGTATTTGAGTTATATCGGACTGCGCAAAAACCTTTATACGCACAGGCTTCTCGCATGCAGTGCATCATTACAGTTTCTGATACAAGGGATGGTCGCTAATGGGATGGCTGGTCATGGCCGTCGGCCTGACCATTCTGATTATCACTGGTAGCTACCAGAATCAGAAGATGTCTGAAACCACAAACGCCCAGCAATATGCAAGTGCGTCTGTATGGGCAAGTCAGATACTAATGATTGCTAACAGAATCAATGATATCAGATACGTATCAGGCCAGCAGGACGGAGTAATTTCCTCAGATAAACTGGCTCTCCCTGTCACTCCGGACTCCCGAATTAAACATCAGTTACAACAGGGGCGTCTGTGGGTATGGATGCCTGAACAACCAGGACTTGTTGAAACTTTGCGTTCAAAAAGTCGTGGTTCTGCACTAATAGGGATCTTCCAAAACGGGCAACTCACCTGGCTATCAGGAACTGCAACCGGTCTGACACCCCCGGCAGGCATTACTGCTGGTTCTGTCGTCTACGTTAACTAATCTGGATATATTCATGAAAAAATCACACCAGCGTTCAATGAAGCTGGCGGTGCTCCCCTGCATGATCGCCGTCGCTCTTTCCATCTCCGGATGTACTTTCAGCGAAATCAACAAAATGCAGAAAAAAGCACAGGAAGACTCAGCACATGCACGGGAAAAGGTATCAGCCCTTTCGGCCCGTAAATCGCAGGCTCTCACCTGGCTCGATAATCAATGGATAAACCCTGTTCCGGTCGCTCAGGTATCAAGAGAGAAAAAACAAACAGCTCCGGCCTGCTACATCACGCAGGCAAGAAAAGGAGAGATCACTCTGCAGGAACTGGGGCAACGTATTACTGCCGTATGCGGCATCCCTGTGATCATCACGCCTGACGCAGCCAATTCAACTCTTGAAGGAGGCGCTACCCGCCAGATGACAGGAACACTACCAGCACCAGATGAAAATGGACGTCTACCGTTAAGCAGCCTGGGCAGCACAACAATGACTACCTCCACTCAGCCATTAACGCTGAATAACCTCATGTGGCAGGGAGATATCAATGGTCTTCTGGATCTGATGGCCAGCCGGAGTGGTCTGTACTGGCGCATGGATAATGGTCGGATTGTATTCTACCTGACTGAAACCAGAACGTATCCACTTCATATGCTGAACACCAAAACCAGCAGCAGTTCCAGTGTCAGCTCTGGCTCAACAAGCACAATGGGGGCAACAGGAGGCCAGGATAACTCAGCATCCGGTGATGCAACATCCTCTCAGAGCACAACCGTTGGTCAGGAATACGATCTGTATGAAGATATCCGGAAAACTATTGAAGCAATGCTGACACCAGAAAAAGGCCGTTACTGGTTATCTGCATCGAGCTCAACGCTGACTGTCACTGATACTCCAGCTGTCCAGGAAGCCGTCGCACGATATGTGGACGAACAAAACAGTATTATGAACCGCCAGGTAGCCCTGAACGTACAGGTTCTGAGCGTCAGCAATACCAGAAACGAACAGTTCGGTCTGGACTGGAACCTTGTTTATAAATCGCTACATTCCGCCGGAGCAACGTTGAACAATGCAAGCGGAGATTTTACAGGCGCTACATCTGCAGGCGTATCAATTCTGGATACGGCAACAGGGAATGCCGCCAAATTCAGCGGTTCCAGTCTTCTGATTAAAGCGCTGAGTGAACAGGGCGATGTCAGTGTTGTGACTTCACAAGAAAGCACTGTCACAAACCTGACGCCGGTACCTATCCAGATGGCAGATCAGACGGTTTACGTCGCCCAGTCAGCAACAACAACGACTACGGATGTAGGAGCAACAACAACATTAACGCCGGGCATGATCACCACCGGATTCAATATGACCCTGCTACCTTTAATTCAGAAAACGGGCAATCTCCAGTTGCAGATGAATTTTAATCTGTCAGATCCCCCAACAATCCGTAGCTTTACGTCAAAAGACGGAAACAGTTACATCGAAATGCCGTATACCAAACTGCGTTCACTGAGCCAGAAGGTCAATCTGAAAGAAGGGCAATCACTTGTCGTTACTGGTTTCGATCAGAACAATACGACGACAAGTAAAGCCGGTACGTTTACGCCAGCAAATCCATTATTTGGTGGTTCACAAACCGGGAAAAATGAACGCAGCACGCTTGTAATCATCATTACCCCGACTTTCCCGTCAGGAGGCAACAATGGCTGATGAAGATATCAACCCGGTTGTGCTTCTCGCAGATCCTAAAGTAAATCATCGCGTGTGGGCAGCCTGTCTTAAATGGAGTCCTGTCGTAAAAAAACAGCGAGTCCCTTCTCATCAGAAACACAAGCCCCATGTAAAATCCAGACGGCTTACCTCTCTGAAAGTGACTGTAGGCAGCAGAAATTCCCGTGGAAAGATCAGCCGCCTTACCGGCACAGGAATACTGACCAGGCCAGAATGCAATCATTATTTTTCCCTGGCACTGGCTTTCTGCTCATGGGTCAGAAATGGATACGGTGTCTTCCGGTACAGCGATAAGGAGCTCTTATTCCTTGCTTCCATTAATGGCCAGCCTGCCGTTATGGCTGACTTATCAGGAAATGATGCCGACGTTGCCCAAAAGGTCAGCCTTTTTCTGGCGATGAACGAAGAGCCCCCCGAAAAATGGCAGGTTGTATCGTCTCTGGAACATCCTGATAACTGGGAAAGTATTATTACCCGGTTATCATCAGCAGACCTCCGCCGTTGCAAACTTACTGTCGGCAATCGCAGCAAATTCACACTGCCTGCCGTACTGTTTTTAGTAGCAGCCGGCGCAGGCACTGTATTCTGGATGACTCAGCCAGAGCCAGATGTCGTACCGACGCCCGAGGAGATAGCTGCACGGGCAAGATTACAGTTTAAAAAGCCCGAACCACCACCGGAGCTCCCGCATCCATGGGCTTCACAACCTGTAATCAGTGATTTTCTGAAAGCCTGCGCGGACCTTCGAAAACCATCACCGGTCGCACTGGAAGGCTGGAAACTTACCGGTGGAACATGTACTCCCGAGACATTCACACTGATTTACGAACGACAGCCAGGAGGAACTATTGAAGGCTTTCTGGCAAGAAGCAAAGAAATCTTTCATGTTATTCCTGACTTTAACCTTAAAGATGGTGCACGCCTGGCTTCTGTAACCCGGCCACTGCCTTCCCTGCCCCGCAGGGATGAGGCAGTCCCTGCCCCCTCAGAACAACTGATGCGGGTGTTCACGTGGTTTCAGAAAAAACAGTTAACGCCGGCCATTAATGAAATAGCCATACCGGAACCATTACCAGGTAACGATGGTGAACCAGCCCCTGTTCAGAAATGGAAAGAATATCAGTTCAGTTTATCAACGCCTGTAAATCCTGATGAGTTGTTCCCTTTATTTCAGGATACCGGCGTTCGTCTGAGCAATATCCATTTTGAATTAAACGGCGGTACTTTCAGTTATTCCTCAGAAGGTCATATTTATGCGTCCAGGTAAATTACTCATTATTCCATCCATATTTTTCTTCTCCGGTTTTTCATTTGCAACAACACAACCTCTTGTCACAATAGGAGAACTTGAAGCACAACAAAACCGGAATATTCTTTTACAGGCAAAAGTTCAGGGCGCACAGCTACAGAAACAACTCGAAGAATCAGATGTTAATCTGTCATCTGAAACTATTTCAGGTTTCTCTGGTGTGACTGCCTCTTTGCCATCAGTTTCAGAGCAGCCGACATCTAAAAACAGAAAGGAATTGCCCGTTATTATGGAAATAAACGGCAAAGATAAACGTCTTCATGCCGTTCTTCGCATGGCTGATGGACGTCAGACAAGCGTCACCACTGGCAGCCAGCTTCCGGGTACATCCGTCACGGTGAAGTCGATCTCATTGTCTGGCGTCACGTTAAGTGATGGCACCACCCTTACTTTCTGAGTGATGTGATATGGATAAATATAATCTGAAGGATGCTCTCCTTTTTATATCCCGGGGAGACACCCATGAAATTCTTATAGAAACAAACCAGCGAACAAGGCCTGACGTACAAAGTAATCTCCAGGAGCTGCTAAAATTATATCCGGATATCAACCCAAAAGTAGTTTCGTTGTCGGAGTTACAGGAGGCTGGTCAGGATGAGAAAAACAGAGGCCCGAAAGAACGAATTATTCATCTGAAAGACCTTGCTGATGTCAGTGAAAGTGAGAAGAAAGTTCTATCTTATTTTGAAACGGCCAGAAAACTTGGTGCTTCAGATATTCATTTCTTAATTTCAGAGTCTATTTTCAAAGTTCGCATGAGAATATTCGGTGAACTGCAGACTGTAGATGAAGATCAACCAGCACTGGGCTATTCACTTTGCGCAACAGCCATTCTGTCAATGGCTGATGTCACTGAAACCAGTTTCTTCCCTCAAAGGGAACAGGATGCGCGCCTGTCCCCACAATTAATGCGAAAAATAGGAATATTTGGTGCACGCTACAGTCACAGACCTACGGGAGACGGTCTGATTGCAGTTATGCGCCTGATACCCGATGACGGAGATAAAGTTCCCACGTTTAAACAACTGGGCTTTATCCCGGAACAAATCCGGTTGCTGAACATAATGCTGCGCCGCCCGGAAGGAAAAATAGTCCTGTCAGGTCCAACCGGTTCCGGTAAATCGACAACGTTACGCAGCGCCTGCCGTGTATATCTTGACGATAATCAGGGGCGACACCTGCTAACAATCGAAGATCCGCTGGAAGGACAGATACTGGGAGCAACACAGACTCCGATTATCTGCGACAAATCCGACGAAGATGCCGTCAAACTGGCATGGAGTCGGGCTATTTCATCGGCAATGCGACTTGACCCTGATGCCATCATGGAAGGGGAAATGCGCGATCTTATCTCGATGATGTCAACCACCTACGCGGCACAGACCGGGCACATAGTTCTGACGACATTACATACAAACTCAGCTCTGGGTATACCGGAGCGGATGATTACGATGGGTATGAATGCCGATCTTATTTGCGATGCGCAATTACTGATTGGGATGATCAGCCAGCGCCTTGTACCAACTCTGTGTCCCTCCTGCCGTATTCCATGGGAAACGCGAGCACCTGAACTTAGCGACGACGAGCGTGATTACCTTGAGCGGCACTGCAATAAAGATTCACTCTGCAGTACAGATAATATCTGGTTCCGAAATCCTCACGGATGCTCTGAATGTAATCACGACGTAATCATTAACGGCAGAAAGCGCGGTGAAATAGGTAAAGGCCTCACCGGCAGGACTGTAATTGCTGAGGTGATAGAACCTGATAACCGCTTATTTCAGATTCTGAAAACACGCGGCAAAGTTGCAGCACGTAAATACTGGCTGGAAAACATGAAAGGCATCAGTCGTGTAGAGCATCTTCTTCGCCGTATCAATGAAGGTCTGGTAGACCCTCTTGAAGCCGACAGAATCATCCCTCTGGACGAAGACGAGCGCCTCAGCATCGATGATGTCTAACAGGAGAACAACATGCGTGAAATGAATTTCAGTCAACGGCTGAGGCGTTTCATTGTCAGAAAAACGTTCAGCGCCCCCTACAGGGTGCAGTTTTACGAAGCCCTGCGTTTTCTGCTGGAAAATAAACAGCCATTAAAGACCGCACTGGAACAGATGCGGGATGCCTGGACAGACTTTGGACGAAAATGGCATCCCTTTGCTGAACTGGCCACAGACTGCATTGAGTCTCTTCGTGAAAACAGTGGCGAAAACTCTCTGGAATATACTCTTAGTTTATGGGTTCCTCAGGAAGAGGCCGCAGTAATCAGCGCCGGGATAAGAAGTGGTTCAATTGTGGATGCACTGCAATTCGCCACCACTCTTACAGATGCAAAAGAACAAATCCATCAGGCTATATGGCAAATGGCTATTTATCCGGTGGGATTGTTAATCATGATGACGGGGACATTATATGTTCTGAATACAGAGCTAATACCTGAACTGAGCAAAATAAGTTCCCCCGATTCATGGAGTGGTGCTCTTGGTTTTCTTTATGGATTATCTGTTTTTGTCGATAATTACGGCGCTATATGTGCCGTTCTTTTTGCAGTGATCATAGGTTTAATATCATGGTCTCTGCCAAACTGGAAAAGCCCTGACAGTGTTCGTACTTTTGCCGACAAGATAATGCCATGGAGTATTTATCAGGATATACAGGGAGCAACATTTCTCCTGAATATGGCTGCACTTCTGAAAGCCAAAATGACGACGCTCAACTCACTAAACATTCTTCAGGAGTTTGCATCACCATGGTTAAGCACACGTCTTGACAGCATTATTTACCGCGTCCGCCAGGGGGATCATCTTGGACTGGCTTTGCGTCAGTGCGGTTATCAGTTCCCATCCAGGGAAGCAGCCAACTTCCTGTCTTTATTACAGGGAGATGGCGCAACAGAGCTAATCAGCAATTATGGTCAACGATGGCTTAGTCAAACACTTCAACGTGTAAAGAAACGGGCAAACGTGATTCGTTTAATTATGCTGATATTTCTTGTCATGTCTCTCATGTTACTGGTTTTTGCCATTATGGATATTCAGTCTATTAGTGACAACAGCATGGGTAACTTTTAAACAAAACGAGGATATTTATGTTAGTAGAAAATATTAATGCCACTTTAACTGGAAATAATAAGAAGAATGAGCCTCATGATAAAGGATGGGGAATTTTGGAGCAGGGAACAATAGCGCTCGTTGTTCTTTTTGTTATAGTCGTTGTTCTGGGTAGTTTGTATGCGTTACGTACAAGAACCAATGTGGCAACTGAAACCGCAAATATACAAACAATTATCACAAGTGCCCAGAGCCTGCTAAAAGGTAGCGATGGATATACATTTACCAGCAGTGCCAAAATGACAGGTGCCCTCATTCAGATGGGGGCCGTTCCCTCTGGGATGACAGTACAGGGCGACAAAACATCTGGTACAGCAACGCTCTATAACGCATGGGGCGGTGCTGTAACTGTTGCCCCGGCTTCAACATCAGGGTTCAACAACGGTTTTACCGTTACCTATGATAAAGTCCCACAGGATGCCTGTATCCAGATTGCCACACGGATCAGTAAAACTGGTTTAACTAACGGCATTACCCTGAACAGTACTGCTCACAGTGATGGAAAAGTCACTACTGAAGAAGCCAGTACGCAATGCAAGGCAGATAATGGCAGCACTGGTACAAACAAACTTATCTTCACCATCAATGGTTAAGGAGTTTTAATGTCAGGGGGTACAGTACCCCTCAGACTTATTTCATTAATCCTGCTTTTTTCTCTTATTCCACCCGCCCGAGCTTCATACGTAGCCCCCAAACAGATCTGGACCAACAAGTGGGACAATTGCTTTGCCGCTGCCGGCGCGCGCTATCAAATTGAACCATTATTATTGAAGGCTATTTCTGCCGGGGAATCTTCGTTGAGGCCGGGCGCAATTAATATAAATAAGGACAAAAAAACAGGTAAAGCCAGTAGCACGGATTATGGGTTGATGCAAATAAACTCAACCCATATTCCAAAGCTGATAAATATGGGCGTAATAAAAAAGTATGAGGATTTAATCACCAAACCATGCCTTAATATCCATATAGGAAGCTGGATACTGGCAAGACATTTTCAGATATGTGGCGTCAGCTGGAATTGCCTTGGGTCATACAATGCCGGATTCCGTAAGGACAGACATGAAACAAGAGAGCAATATGCCAATAAAATATGGAGAATTTATCGTGACATGAAAGGGATATGTCTTCCCGGACAGGGAGGCAGGCAATGCAGACAATCGTAGGCATAAGTCTATCCCCTGTTTATATACTGCCATTGATGTTCACATTTTCCATTATTGGACGAACTCTGCTATTCAGAGTTCGTTATTTTTTATCTGATACGGGACATCTCTGGTATAAGACACACCCTGCTGTTCTGTCAGGAATATGGCTATACAGTATAGCTGTGGCGTTAATTATTTTATCATCATCACCACTGCTCTACCGTATTCATGCTGTCCTTATTCTTTCGTTCATACTGCAAATGGCGGTAACGGATGCACTGACAGGTTTATTACCAGGAACATTCACCCGGCGTTTTTTAATTGCAGGAATGCTATCACAAATCACGACTGATATATGGTGGTTCCGTACAACAGAATTTGCCACTGCTGCAATTGTCTTATTCTGCCTTCATAAATTAGTTAACCGCCATCGTCTTAATATTGGCACTGGAGACCTGTGGCTTATTGCAGGTATTACCGCATGGTCAGGGTTATATAACGCCATATGGTGTGTGTTGCTGGGCACAGGAGGATTTGTCTTATGGCATTCAACATGGTGCATAAAAGGGCATAAAGAAGGCCCTCTGGGTCCATGGCTATGTTTTGGCCATGTCCTTTTGCTGCTGGATAATCTTTATCAACCACTATGGGTAATCTGATGAAAAAATATGACCGAGGCTGGGCATCGCTGGAAACTGGCGCGGCTTTACTGATTGTTATGCTCCTGATTGCCTGGGGAGCGGGCATATGGCAGGACTATATTCAAACAAAAGGATGGCAAACTGAAGCACGTCTTGTCAGCAACTGGACCAGTGCGGCCCGCTCTTATATAGGGAAAAACTACACGACTCTCCAGGGCAGTAGTACCACAACAACTCCTGCCGTTATCACGACAACCATGCTGAAAAATACCGGCTTTTTGTCCAGCGGGTTTACTGAGACAAACAGCGAGGGGCAGCGGTTACAGGCATATGTGGTTCGAAACGCCCAAAACCCGGAATTACTACAGGCAATGGTTGTATCCAGTGGTGGCACACCTTATCCAGTGAAAGCACTTATCCAGATGGCTAAGGATATTACCACTGGTCTTGGTGGATATATCCAGGACGGCAAAACAGCCACAGGTGCATTACGTTCCTGGTCAGTAGCTTTAAGTAATTATGGTGCCAAAAGCGGTAACGGGCATATTGCCGTATTGTTATCGACAGATGAACTTAGTGGTGCAGCTGAGGACACTGATCGTCTTTACAGATTCCAGGTCAATGGTCGCCCTGACTTAAACAAAATGCACACGGCCATTGATATGGGATCAAATAACCTGAATAACGTTGGGGCAGTAAATGCCCAGACAGGTAATTTCAGCGGCAATGTGAATGGTGTAAATGGCACTTTCAGCGGTCAGGTAAAAGGCAATAGCGGAAACTTTGACGTAAATGTCACCGCTGGCGGTGATATCAGAAGTAATAATGGTTGGTTAATTACTCGTAACAGTAAAGGCTGGCTCAATGAAACTCACGGTGGCGGATTTTATATGTCCGATGGATCATGGGTTCGAAGTGTAAACAACAAGGGCATCTATACCGGCGGTCAGGTGAAAGGCGGTACTGTTCGGGCTGATGGTCGCCTTTATACTGGTGAATACTTACAACTGGAAAGAACTGCCGTTGCTGGCGCATCATGTTCGCCTAACGGCCTTGTAGGCCGCGATAATACAGGGGCAATACTTTCGTGCCAATCCGGTACGTGGGGGACAATAGGTGGAAAACTCAAAGTTACTCAGCTTTCCACCACAGGTTATCTGGGGCAATTCGACTTCTGTGCCATTGCCAGAATGGGCAACGCAGAGGATGCCCACTACTGCCAGGTAGTTGAGAGCCCAGCAGGTTCACGCAAATGGTACAAATACGAGCATAAGACAGGTTGTATTGCGTCGTGTGTAACGCTCAATTAAGTTTGATATCCAAATACAGAAAATACCCCGGCACCACATGATGTATTTTCTGTTGGATAGGATGTTATCTGATAGGAAGTACCTGCAGGTACAGCAAAGCTGATAAAGGCTGTTTTTCCATATGCAGGGTTATTGCTGGCATTCACGCTAATTAGCGTCCCACCAACATATCCCTGCAGTCGGGATGTATTTGCACATGCACCTCCGGCAGATCCTCCATTACCTCCAGATGCATAAATAAACAATGTACTGCCCCCTGAATTCCGCCCTGAGAATGAACCTCTATGTGAACCTAAGTTTGTGTAAGAACCATTGAGCGAACCTGAAGTCTTCCACGTACCGGATTGGCACTTGCAGAGAATGATTGTTGGCATTATTTTTTGCCTCTTTTGAGGTTAGCATGCCGTCTCCACGCATCCGTAAAATGTCCCTGTCACGCGCACTGGATAAGTACCTGAAAACAGTTTCTGTTCACAAGAAAGGGCATCAACAGGAGTTTTACCGGAGCAATGTTATCAAGCGATATCCCATTGCCCTTCGGAATATGGACGAAATAACAACCGTTGATATTGCTACATACAGAGACGTTCGTTTAGCAGAAATCACCCCCCGAACGGGTAAAGCCATTACAGGTAATACTGTACGTCTTGAACTCGCCCTTCTGTCATCTCTGTTCAATATTGCTCGTGTTGAATGGGGAACCTGTCGTACTAACCCGGTTGAACTGGTTCGCAAGCCGAAAGTATCCTCCGGACGAGATCGCCGGCTAACGTCTTCAGAAGAACGTCGCCTTTCTCGCTATTTCCGCGAAAAAAATCTGATGTTGTATGTCATTTTCCATCTTGCCCTTGAAACAGCCATGCGGCAGGGCGAAATACTGGCCTTACGTTGGGAGCACATTGATTTGCGCCACGGTGTGGCTCATTTACCTGAAACCAAAAACGGTCACTCACGGGATGTTCCTCTGTCCAGACGTGCCCGTAACTTTCTTCAGATGATGCCCGTTAATCTCCACGGCAATGTTTTTGATTACACCGCATCCGGCTTTAAAAATGCCTGGAGAATAGCCACACAACGACTTCGCATCGAGGACCTGCATTTTCACGATCTACGGCATGAAGCAATAAGCCGCTTCTTCGAACTGGGTAGCCTGAATGTAATGGAGATTGCTGCAATATCAGGACATCGTTCCATGAATATGCTGAAACGGTATACTCATCTTCGTGCATGGCAACTGGTCAGTAAGCTTGATGCCCGCCGGCGGCAGACACAAAAAGTGGCAGCATGGTTTGTGCCGTATCCTGCCCATATCACGACCATCGATGAAGAAAATGGGCAGAAAGCGCATCGTATTGAGATCGGTGATTTTGATAACCTTCACGTCACTGCCACAACGAAAGAGGAAGCAGTTCACCGCGCCAGTGAAGTTTTGTTGCGTACACTGGCCATTGCAGCACAGAAAGGCGAACGTGTCCCATCTCCCGGAGCGTTACCTGTTAACGACCCTGACTACATTATGATTTGCCCTCTGAACCCGGGCAGCACCCCGCCGTAAACATCATTCAAAACACATACAGAAAAGCGAGTTGCAACAACTCGCCAAACACATTCGATCTGCATGATCGAAATTATTCGTTTCACCAGAAAAAACACCGAAGATACAATAACCACATGAGCTGAAAAGACTTTTTCAGTCGGAGGAACAATGAGACTGAATACGACCGGTATTGCGGCCCGAATGATGCTCTCGCTGGACAAAAAAGCAATCGGCGAAAAACTCATCAACGGTCGTCAGATAAACCCGACACCTCTGCAGGTCCGTTACCCACAAGGGGTAAGAGAAGTTCTGGGGATAATGAGCGAACAATTAGCCATATCCACCGCTGATTTAACCCGAATCCTGCTTGAGGATGCTCTTCATAATATGTTTATGCCTGCGGATAACACCACAGGAAACATAATAAGCAGAATTGAATACATCATGCTGTCGCATGATATAAATGCGCCATTACTGGCAACATTGCTGTCGCCATGGAATATCCGCTCCACGGTTATACAGGACCCGGCCAGACTTGCAGACTATCTTTCAGCTGACGCTCTCGAACATCTTGCTGAATGTTTTAATCTCAATCCGGACTGGCTGAATGGCCATGAAAACTATCCGATAGCGTTGTCCGGTGAATGGCCAGATACTGCTGATAATTTCAGAATGCTTATTAATGATAGCAGCAACACTGAAGTTATTTTCTGGCATAGTTTCCCCTTCGCAGGAAACACGAAAAGAGAATATTGCGGGGTAATATTGAGACAGAAAAAAGAAATAAATGGCTCTGTAATATATCCAGCACTATCATTATCACCAACACTTCTGAACGATGAAAAAAGAAAATGGTTAACTGAATATACAACCAGGCAGAATACAACAATGTCTTTGCGACGTGTTACGTTGAGACCTGGCCTTGCCGGGAACCTTATTACAGGGCAAATACTACCTGTTAGCTTATTTAATACGTCTTTATTACCCTGGTAAATACCAGATAGTACCAAAGTAAAAATTTACGGCACATCCGTGTCATAGCGTTGTTTTGTCTAAATTCTGATAAACAGGAAATTAAATGATGAAGAAAAATCATATTACCCGCACCATCATTGCATCTGCTGTATTATTTTCCTTTAACGCTGCAGCAGCGACGTCATATTTTGAAGCACGTAACGATGCAATGGGTGGCACCGGAGTAGCATCTTCCCATTATGGTGTGGCACCTCTGGCAAACCCGGCTTTACTGACAAAGCACAACAGCAATGATGATTTCAGCCTTCTTCTGCCGTCTGTTGGGGCACAAGTTGCTGATCCTGATGATGTATCAAATAAAGCTGATGATGTTAAAGATGACTGGGATTTGTTTGATAGTGCTGTAGATAACCAGCATGGCGTACAACAGGCAGCAGCAAATCTTAAACATCGTCTGCAGGAATTCCGCAATATCAATGCAGATGCTCAGGTAGGTGTATCAGCTGTAGCAGCCATGGCAAATGACACTCTGCCGTTTGCCCTTATGGTCAAGTCTTACGGAACTGTCAGCGTAAACGGAAAAGTAAACGATGCAGACCTGGATTATCTGGACAAAGTTGCCAATGGAACAATTACCGACGTCGATAAGAATGCCCTGACCTCACGCGCATTCGGGCGTGCAGCTGTAATTACCGACGTCGGAATTTCATTTGCCAAAGAACTGGAAACGGCCGGACAAAAATGGTCTCTTGGCGTCACACCAAAATATCAGCGTGTGGACCTGTTTAACTACAACGTAACGGTTCGTGATTACGACAAAGACGATTTTGACGGTGACAAGTACCACAACACGAAAAACGGATTCAACGCCGATATTGGTGCTTATACAGACCTGAATGACAACTGGACTGTCGGTCTTGTTGCCCAGAACATCATTCCACGCAGTATTGATACAAAAGTCGTCAATGGCTTTAAAGAAACCTTCAAAGTTCGTCCACAGGCAACCGCCGGTGTATCCTGGCATAATGACCTGTTTACCACTGCTCTTGACGTTGATCTGACTCCTGCCAGTGGCTTCACTTCTGACAGCAAACGTCAGTTTGCAAGTGTTGGTGCTGAATTTAACGCATGGAAATGGGCGCAATTGCGTGCCGGTTATCGTCAGAACATGGCATCAAACTCCGGAAGCGCCTTCACCGCTGGCGTTGGTATCTCTCCATTTGACGTCGTACATATCGATGTTTCCGGCCTGGTAGGAACTGACCACGATTACGGTGCAATGGCACAACTTCAGTTCACTTTCTGATTACTGTCCCCGCCCCCGGCACTAAACCCGGGGGTATTTTTATATTCAGTTTAAATAACATGATGAAACCACGTTCTTCTTATTCAAAGACAGCATTCATTCTTTTATTTTCTGTTTTCCTGGTAGCTGCAGTGACAAAAGCAAAAAGCTCGCTTCCCGATATCACCCTGGAACAGGCAAAAGAAATTAATGCTGATAACACCGTTATTTTCCTTTTCCGCCATGGAGAACGTTGCGACCGTTCAGATATGCCCTGCTATTCGGATAAGAGCGGAATCACTATTACCGGTACAGAGAAAGCACAGCAGGAAGGTATTAAGTTCGCAACAATCTTCAGTGAATATGATATTTACTCCAGCAATGCAGTAAGAACCATACAAACTGCAAAATTCTTCTCCGGTAAAGAACCCGTCGTTATGGACAGTTTATCAGACTGCAATAATGATCTTTATAAGACGCTTGAATCAATCGCAAGAGAATCTCATAAAAGGAACATAGTAATAATGACACATAATCATTGTTTATCATTTCTGGCCAGAGATAGGCTCGGCAAGAAATTCAAACCGGCGTACCTTGATGCCCTGATCATGCATTACGATGGTACCCGGCTCATACTTGACGGAAAATACAACAAAGAGGCATAGAGGATATTTGAATTTACATAAATTCTGATATACTCAGTAAGATACAAGAGTGTACGGGCACATGTGCCTGTCTGAATTGCAGGTTATCCGGACGAGGGCCGGGAACTGTTTCAGGGACAAGCGCCGGTACATTCGATTCATAAATCGTCGAGTCATCCATCATGGATCGATTCGGCGCGGAGCGTTAAAGATTACGCTCATATTCGTTTTATGTCTGACGACACATCAACCAGCCAGTATCAGGAATAATCACCTTCAGTAAACTATGAGGCTATTTACCTGGCCACACTGGCATTTATTTCCGGTAACGCAAGTATAGCCGGAAACAAACATCATCCTGTCTGTACCGGAGCACCGGTATATCCCATTCTGATTTAACTGCTCAGGAATTATTATGAACCGTATTATACCTGCGGGGTGTCTTGCCGCCCTTTTTCTGGCTGGCTGCAACTCCCCTTCTCAGCATACTCCTGTTCCGCGTAACTACGGTGCTGCCTCTGATGTGGCGGTTACCCGGCACACTCAGTACACATTATGGGACAAAGGTGTGTTTTCCGATCAACTTCCGGTTTCAACGGGGTCTCATCTTCTGACAGCTAACAGCGATCGCCTTTCCTTTGACTGGGAAGGTGATGCGATTGAATTACTGAACGAACTGGCCAGAGTCAGGGGGATGCAGTTTAACTACAATGGTGTCCGCCTGCCGTTACCAGTCAACCTTCACGTCCGGGATATGACGTTTTCCAATACGTTGAGACTTATTGAAGCCCAGACAGCCTGGAGAGCAACAATCCATCAATATCCGGGCCTGTTACAGGTCAGCTTCATGCAGCCGGAGAACCGGAAAAAATGAAAGCACTCACCTCTCTCATTTTGCCAGTAATACTGCTTACTGGTTGTTCTTCTTCCCCCACCATCTCGCCAGGTGGTGTCAATACGCCACCACCTGACATTAATGCATGGCTTAAACCACGAAGTGAAAAGCCGGATAGTCTGTCAGAAACCCGCTGGAAAATGCTGACCGACGCGGGTAAAACGCTTGGATTTCGTGGTGGCAAGGCTCAGCGTTCATGGGAGCTGATTCAGGCACTCAACGCCCGGGAAAGCACACTTAATGCCTTATACGATTTCCGGCCACTGATTAGCCCGGAAGGCTGGCTACCACCGGTTATTGATGAAGCACAGGACGTTGCTCATATCACGCCAGATCAAATCCGGACCTCTTCCCGGGTCTGGACCATCATTCGCCCTGAACGCTTTGTCAGCAATCCACCGGGCTGGCGTGACTGGCTTCTCCGGGGGCTTTCAACAACAGCCACTCCGGGTACAGAAGGCAGCGTCGTTCCAGAAGACAGCGTGCAACGAAAAGTGTGGGAAACCGCATTACGGCAGGGATGGCAGGAAGGAAGACAAAACGCCGACCTGACGCTTGAAGCCAACCAGAAAACCCTCACCCGTGATTACCGGGGCATGATGCTGTACTCACTTCTCTGGCGTCAGGGCATGATCACCCGTCCGGATGTTTCTGATCAAATGCAAACCGTTACAGGTGACGGGAAAAAACTGGTCACTGGAGATCGTGTTCGTCGCCTTAAAAATCATGCGGAATTCAATCTTCAGAAATCTCACTGGCGTCCGCTTATAGGCACTGAAGGAGGCTCCCGATGAATATTCCTGATGAGTTTGGTCTTTTTCCGTTTCAGCGTTTCACTGCAGATGAACTACGGCATTTCTTTGTCTGGTGTGCCGCACATAAAGTCAGTGATGTGGATCTGACCGGTGGGTCACCTGTATCTGTCAGTCGCTTTGGCCGACGGGTGCGTTGTTCCAGTGCAACGTTACCAACCACACTCATGTCCTCCCTGATTGATGAACTGTTCGGTCGGGAAGTCATTCCCCGCGTTCTGGCAGGCAATCCGGTTGACAGGACGATACAGATTAACGGGGATGCATCCGGGCGCTATGGTCTTAAACGCGGAGAACGCATCCGGTTACGCTCTCACCTCATTCAGGGCACATCTGGTGCGGAGGAGAAAGCAATCTCAATAACCATGCGTGTCATCCCGACAGAAATACCGGACATTCTCTCCATGAACATTGAACCAGACCTGCTTGAAGCAATGGTCTGCAAAAGCGGTCTGGGATTTGTATGTGGTGAAACCGGGTCAGGAAAATCAACGCTGTGTTCAGCACTGTACCGTTACATTATGGACAATTTCCCCGACGCCAAAATCGTGACATATGAAGACCCGGTGGAATATATCCTGGGAAATGAAAACGATCTGCTCCCACCGCATCAGGCAGAAATCGGGCGTGATGTGGTCAGTTTTGCTGCCGGACTGCGTTCTGCTGTACGACGTAATCCCGAAATTATCGGTGTTGGTGAGATCAGGGATAACGAAACCGCCGACGCAGCGGTACAGGCAGGCAACACCGGGCATTACTGCCTGAGCACCATGCATACGAAATCTCCTGGTGAAACGCTGGCACGTCTTCTTGGGCTGTTTCCCCCTGTCATCAGGGATTCGATGGCCTGGGCTGTCCTGTCACTGTTGCAGTTCATTCTGGTTCAGGTTCTGGTCAGAACAAATGACGGTGGTCGTAAAGCCGTCCGGGAATATATCGTCATTAACGATGAGCTTCGCGACAATCTTTCCGGAATGCCACATGCAGAGTGGGGGCATCACATTGATGCCATAATCCGGCAGGAGAAGCGCCGTATCCGGGACCAGATTCTGGAAATGTATATCCGGAATGAAGTTGACCGAAGAGAAGCGATTCTTTTTATCCCGTCAGGGGAGTTACGGTCATGAAAAGAGAAGGTTTCTGGCGATATGCAACACCGCCAGTCAACATCCAGGGCGTACCTCTGCCGTTCACCATGATTTATCTGTTTATATGCCCCTTTCCCTCCAAAACAACCTTCTGGATTTGCACCGGCATCATTTTATTTTTCGTTATTCTCGACCGTTCAGGCTGGACTGTCAGGACTATCTGTACACGCATTTTCAGCATTCTGAGAGGGGCCATCGCCTCCGGTCGTCCATGGTGGTATCGCCACCATACGGAATCACCACGAGACTGGACTGGCCTCGATTAAATTCTGGAGTCTTTATGTCAGGTAAAAAAACTATCGTTACTCTGCTCCGGGTATCGCTACTGGCATGCCCGTTACTGTTCACGACACCATCGTTTGCAATGATCGACACGCCATCCGTGAAGGTCGGCTTTTCTCCTGAAGGAAGCGCATCCGCTCTGGTGCTTGACACAATCAACAGTGCGGAAAGCTCCATCAGGATGATGGCATATTCCTTCACCGACCCGGATGTAATGCATGCGCTGGCAAAAGCGAAAAAACGCGGAGTGGACGTCCGTATTGTTGTTGATGACAAGGGGAATACGAACCGGGCAAGTCAGGAAGCGATGAAATATATCAACCTGCTGGACATTCCTCTGCGGACTGTAGATACCTTCCCCATCCATCACGACAAAGTCATCATTGTTGACGGAAACACGGTTGAAACCGGCTCCTATAACTTCTCTCGTGCTGCTGCACGCAAGAATTCAGAGAATGTCGTTGTGCTCAAGAATATGCCGGATGTAGCCGCACAATATCTTGAACACTGGCAGGATCGCTGGAATAAGGGTACAGACTGGAGACCCTGACAAACATTTCTCCCCCGATTTTCTATCCCCCCAGCCCCCCCCGGCTTCCGGCGGTGGTTTTTTTCCGTCTTTTTTCAGGAGAAGCACTCATGCCGTCTGTATCCCGCTACCGCACCTGGCTTGCCGTGCCTGCAGATGAAATAGAAGATCTCAAAAAAGCACATCCCCCGATGAACGGGCACACGCCCGTCATCTGGGACAAGGAGCACAAACTCTGGTTCGCCCGCCCGGGGGCAGACCTGTCCAGGCTGGACCGCTGGCTGCCCCGGCCACAGGACGTCTCCATGAACGGCAGTGATCCGGTCACCGAGTTTGCCCAGGTTCTGGAGAATGCCGGACTGGTTCTGAAAGAACTGCCGGTCATGGACGGGAAAATCCACCGTGTCCCGACCGCCGATGACAAAAAAGGACAAAAAAGTGGCGCATATCGCGGCTTCCTGGACGGCAGACCTGCCGGCTGGTACAGGGATTATCGCAGCGCGGATGATTCGCCGATCACCTGGACCTTCTCCGGCGGAGAACAGACAGATCCCCGCGCAAGACTCCACCTGAAAGCGCATTCAATGCAACGCAGGGAGGACGCGGAGCGGGAACTGAAAGCACAGTACAACCGACAGGCCGCGTATGCCCGCCGCTATGTCAACAAATGGCCGCAGGCCACAGCACATGAATACCTGACCCGGAAAGGCATTCAGGCTGCACCGGGGGTGCGGGTAAACAACAAAAATGAACTGGTTATTCCCTTCAGTAACCGTAACGGCGCGATACGCTCTTACCAGCGTATTCCGGTCACCGGGGGGAAAGATGCCCGCATCCTGATAGATTCGGAGAAAACCGGTAACTGGTTTGCGCTGGGCACACCGCGCAACGGTCAGCCGGTACTGTTTGCCGAGGGCTATGCCACTGCGGCCTCCCTGCACGAAGCCACGGGCCTTCCGGTACTGATGACGGTGGATGGAGGCAACATGATTGCCGTTGCCGAAAATGCCCGGCAAAAGTGGACGCAAAGCCCCTTTATCTTCTGTGCCGACAACGATCATGCAATCCGGGTTAACAAAGGTATCGTCAGTGCAACAAAAGCCGCAGAACTGACAGGAGGAACGGTCATCTTTCCTGTGTTCACCGATGCCGAAAAAGCGCAGGGGCTGACCGATTTCAATGACCTGGACGCCAGCCGGGGACGGGCCGCTTTTCAGCATGTCATCAACGCCCAGTTAGAACATATCGGGGTTTCCACCCCCAACAGTAACACCCCGGAAATCCGGGAGGCACTGGTGATCGGCAACCTCGTTTTTACACCGGTCCACACTGAGGAAAAAACCATGACTCCGACAGAATATCCTGAAACATCACCCGATACAGGGCACAGCCATGACCAGGGACCTTCTCTGCCGTCCGCCACGCAGCAGGAACAACCAGCTGCTTCCAGCAGTAACATTGCTGATGAAACACAGTCATTTACCAGTCACGCCACTGAAAATAACGGCAAAGATGAGCGGCACGCTGATAACGTTCAGGCGCAAACGGAAAGCTCTGTAGTTCAGGACTCCCCTGCAGAATCACCGGCGTCCCCGGAAAGTACAACGGCGTCTGCCCCTGATGAACCCGCTCATCCGGCGGAACCTCCGGAAAAAGTTGTCTCGGTGGCCACAGATAAAGACTGGCGTGAATTTGAAGCCGAACTGTCACAACCGGAAAAAAACGAGTCACAACAGGAATCCGGCACTTCACCTGAAATACCGGCCCCTGCTGCCGCCCCCGCATCCCCTGAAGACAGTCCCTCATCTGAAACCATGAATGAATCAGCCGAGCCATCACCTTCCCCTGATGCAGTCAAAGAGGAAATGACCGTGATGACGGAGCCTGATGACAAACAAAGCACCGGAATATCCCCGGATACTCCCCGGGAAAAGGCGGTCAGCCATGTAACTGAAGACATTCCCCTTCAGCCAGAGCCGTTGATTCCTGAGTCAGATGGCCCTGAAGTATACGAAGACTACAGCGCATATCAGGAACTGATGAACAATGAAAATCCTGAGCATCTGCAGGAAAACAGTGATATGCCGTCGCAACCGGACACAGGCCACGTTCAGGCTGATGAGTCAGAACTTCAGGCCACAACAGATACAGTAGAACCGGCTGTCCGGGATGATCCCACTCCACAGCAACCTGTTCAGAGCACATCATCTTCTGATAATACTTCATCGTTTCTCGACAAAGCGCGTGGTTTTTTTACGCGTAAAAAAACGGATTCACAGGCGCATGAATACAGTGATTCCACCTCCTCACCGGAAACCACGACGACCACACCGGCACCTGACAGTATTGTCTACGCCCCGGAACGCCCTGATGCACCGATATCGCTCAATCTGGACGAAATCATTAAATCGCTGGAAGGTGAAGAACGAGCAGACAGAACCGTCCTGTACAAACTGGATGGCAAACCTGCCTTCATTGACCGGGTAAACCGGCTGGAAATGGTCAACGGTGCCAGCAATGACGATCGCAGTGTTCTGGCTGCACTTGCTGTGGCCACTGATTTCTATGGTGGTGTCATTGAGCTGACGGGCAGTGATGCCTTTAAGCAAAAAGCGATGCAGTTGATCATCGAGCACAACATCAAAGTGCGCATGAAATTCCCGGATCAGCGAGCGGCGCTCGAAAAATTACGCAAGGAAATGGCTGTCGGTAAGGATACTGTTGTCACCCATAAGCCAACGCCGGAACTTAACCGGAATACCCCTGAACAACCAGCAGTCCCAGACCCTGTTCAGGAAAAAGAAGCCACACAATCCCCGGCGTCCCCTGCTGCCCCTGAAGCATCAACCGTCAGCACCGCTCCTGCATCATCACCGACTGAACCAGGCAAAACGGCAGATGCAGCACCAGGTGAAGAACCACCAGGAAAACTTCGCCCGGGAGAGAGCGTGACTGCCGTACTGCACAATTTTGGTCGTGCTGAATATGCACCCGGCAAAGGAGAAAGTTTCTTTGTTGAGCTTAAAAACCGCAGTGGCAGCAAACTCTACTGGGGGGAACAACTGGAAAGTCTGGTCAAAAACCATCAGAAAGGTGACGTGGTGACACTGACACTTCAGAACCGCGAACAATTCATCCTCCCGGGAGAGAAAAAAGCACGTTTCCGGAATAAGTGGTCCATGGAGTCAGTTACCAACGGGATCTCGGTATCACATGATAATCCGGATAAAGGTCAGCGTATTCAGGCGATTCCGGTCGAAACCTTTATGAAAGTGGCTGCGCAAATCAGCCAGGGATGGCCGGAAGAGATGAAAGCGTTACGTATGCCAGAAAACGTCAGCTCACATCTGTTTATCGGTGAAGACCGACATCCGGTCTCCGCGCCACAGAACGCGAATCAGGTAACAGAAATAACCAGCGCAGCCCCTGACAAGCTGACACCTGTTCTGGGATCAGTGGATAAGGATACGCGTGAACTCAACCTGTTACTTGTCCAGAGTGCCGATGAACATCTGCAGGGTGTGGTCCGGCTGAACGGCACATTGTATCCGGCACTGGCCACCCCATCGGCCGACAACAGTCAGCTGGTTATCAATGCGCTGACCGACAAAGGTTTACGCTTTGCAGGTTATGGTGAAGCGGTAAACCACGATGCTGACAGCACGAATCGCCCCGCACCGGAGCTTATGCAGTTTCATCTGAAAACCCGGGAAGAACCGCTTTTTGCTGCTGTCTACACGCCGGAAAAACAACCTGATGCGTTGTACCGGAACCTGGGCTTCGAGCAGTCATGGCAGCAGTGGTCCAACAGCCAAAAGCCGGAGGACAGGCAGGAAAAAACTCTGCATCAGGATCTCTCCCACAGCCCCGGCCGATGAGCCGGTAAGGAAGCCATATGAACATGCATAAGTCTCTGGTTGCCGTGCTCGGCCTTATCCTGATTTCATCCACGGCAAGTGCTGCAACCTGTCGTGCGGGTAGCGCGGCACAGGCCGGTAGTAATACAGGATATGAGCGAGCACGTGCAGCTGCGGATGCATGGTCACAACGTGAAAACGATGTTTCCTCATCCCTGCAGTCCTGTCTGTCACGAATCAAAAAAATCAGCATAAACCTCCCCCAGTTCCCCAGCCTTGACGACATTCTGTCGCAGCTGGAAAACCAGGTCTGCGACGCGGTCGTGGACAAGGTGAATGAAAAGCTGCCGGGGAATATTGATCCCTGGAAGGACTACAACCTATGACCGAAAATACCGAGCCATCCTCGCCATCACATCCGGCACCTGACCCGGAAATACTGAAGAGCACAATCAGGGCTATGAAGCAGTCAGAACAGCGGGCAAATAATGTCCCTGCGCTGATAAAAGCGCTTTTATGTACGGGCACATGTCTTCTTGTCAGTATTACTGGTAACGCCATTCAGTACTGGCACTCAACGAATGTGGAGCGCGAATATTTCGCTACAGACAATGGTCGTCTGGTCAGGCTGGCACCAACAAGTCAGCCAGCATGGAGTCAGAATGATGCAATGGCCTTTGGCAGCCAGGCACTGGCGACCGCATTCAACCTGGATTTTGTGCACTATCGTTCACAGATCTCCTCCCTGTCTCCGCGTTTTTCTGACGAAGGTTTTGTCGGATATGTGAATGCATTACAGGCATCTAACATTCTGGAGACGATCAAGAAAGAGAAGATGAATCTGACCGCCACGACAGGTGCTGGCGTTCTGGTACGACAGGGACAAATGTCCGACGGCGTATGGTTCTGGACATTCCAGTATCCTGTCCGTATGCGTCTGGTAGGCCAGACAACCAGCAAGCCAGAACAGTCTTTTGTTTTCGAAATCACCATCCAGCGTGTTGACCCCAGACTGAAACCATCCGGTATGGAAATCCGGCAGATGATCTCCCGTAACGCCGGACCGAACTCCTGAGATAAGTAATATGCAATCACGTTATTTACTGAGCACACTGCTCCTGGTGTGCAGCGCCGCCACGTCTGCAGATAACGCAGGATGGCAGAACGCACGCACACCACAAACGACAAATTCTGCCAGCGATCACGTTCAGAACGCCACCCAAAACACCGGAGGTGTTCCGGCTACACTGGTAAAAGGTGAGCTGCCTGCCCCCGGGCAGGCCAGCCCGCTGGTACAGGATGCGGCAAGGCTTGATTCTGAGCTCTCCGCCGATGAGATTCGCTCACTACGCAGTCTCATGGCGGATAACGAGCGGGCCATCAATGCGCCCATCACCAGTGTTGTACCCCGTATCAGCTCTCTGACAGTTAATCTGTCCCCCGGTGCCAGCCTTCCTCTTGTTCGCACAGCCATGAACAACCTGAGCGTGGTGACATTTACCGATATCAACGGTTCACCATGGCCACAATCCGATCCTCCTTATAACGCGGCACCAAAACTCTTTGATGTGCAGTACAACGAGAACATGGTGACAATCACACCATTGCGGCCATGGGCATCCGGAAACATTTCTGTCTACCTGAAAGGTCTGTCGGTACCGGTCATCCTGAACGTAACCAGTGGCGAAACAGATACGCCGTCATCCAGTCAGGAAATGGACAGTCGTCTGGATCTGCGAATACCACGGCAGGGACCAACCAGCCCGGTTGTCTCCATCCCGACGGATAAGATCGCCCTGCATGATGCAACATTACAGGCATTTCTGGATGGTATTCCTCCCCGGGACCCTTCAGTTAAGAGGCTGAAATTCACAGGTAATGTCCCGGATACAACGATCTGGCAACACGGCGATGACCTTCTGGTTCGTTCCCGGGCGATGTTGCGCGATGAATTTGAACAGACCTTGTCCTCTGCCGACGGAACTCATCTCTGGAAGCTTCCCGTCACCCCACTACTGACTTTCTCTGTGAATGGCCAGTCCGTTCACGTGACACCAGAACTGGAGTAATCATGAGTGCTGAACAGGATGCCGGTAAATCCGGAAAGAAACTGGCTGCCCTGCTTGGACTGGGCAGCATCATCTTATTTGGCGGCGGCTATATCGCGTTTTCCAAACTATCAGGGAGTAACAGCGATATGCAGTCAGCCGTGAACATTAACAGTGCAGCAAGCGGCGGAACGCGCAGCGTTACCGAAACGCCTCACTATCGTGAACTGTTAAGAGCGGATAATGAACGAGGGGCCGCAGCTGCAGCCCGCAATAATCAGACGTTCATTGCCAGTCTTCCACAGGAGCTTGATATTCCGGACACTCCGGAAAAGCAACAACAGCCTGCAGCAAAACCGGAAAACTATGCTCATCGCCAGGCTTCCGGCACACCCCAGGAGGATCGAGCAGCCAGTGAAAAACGTATGGAGCGGCTGCAAAAGCTGATTGTAAGAATAAAAGATCAGCATCCTGCCGGTAGTACACCAACCATAGCAACGACTATGTGGAATAAATCTCCGGCAGAAACAACAGGGCAGAATGGTACGCAGCAATTCGCATTACAGAATGCCAGCCTGTCCACGCCTGTAGCAGAAAAAGGGATACAACTGATACCTGCTCTGACCCGTATACCGGCATATATTGATACTGCAGTGGATTCTGATAACCCGTCATCCAAGGTTATCGCAACCATTCCCGCTGGCCCCTGGGCAGGGGCAACGCTGTTCAGTCCGGGAGTCAAACTGGTGGGTAACGGCGTGGAGATCCATTTCGACCGGATGAGCTGGAACGGCATGGACCTTAAGGTCAATGCATATGCTCAACGGGAAGACAACCTGATGTCATCCGTGGCCAGCAATGTGAATACACGCTGGTTTAAACATATCATTCTGCCGTCAGTGTTAGGAGGTGTGGGCAGTATTGGCACACTTTATAAAGATGCCAACACGCAGGTTATTCAGGGTAACTATGGCACGGTTACCGGACGCGTGGGAATGCCCAGTGGTGAAGCTGTTGCGGGCGTTATTGCCGGTGGTATGGCGGAAAGAGGAAGTCAGATATTAACCCGCCAGGCAGAAAGTGAGCCCTATAAACAGGTAGAAGTGTATCAGCATGAAGTCGTATCAATTCTGTTTGTTGACCCGGTAATGACAAACGACGCCAGGTCATCTTCCCTTTCCAGTGGCATTTCCCCTTCAGTTAATCGTACATCACAGGCGGAACAACGCTCGCAGGCACGAATGCAGACAGCCATGGAGCAAAGAAAAGCTGTGATGCAACGTCGGTATGATGAACAACCGGAGACACCATAATGAAACCTGAAACAGAAATAGATGAAACCGGCAGCTTCGGTGAACCCGAAGAGAAACCCGCCCCCTTCTGGAAACGTTCCGTCTGGGGGATATCTGTAGCAACATGGGGGCTATGTGCAGTCATGTTGCTCGCAGCCATATGGTATCTGTTCCTGAGAGCGCCATCGGAAACAGGCATGCCTCCGTTTAATGATGCGGATGCTGGCGTACAGACCTGGCAAACCACACAAGAATCATCACCTTCCGTTCAGTCAACTGAGACCATGACTGTCCGGACAGGAGAAGATATGAGCCAGCTTGCCCGGGATGTAAAAACAGAGCTGGATAACCGCGATGAAAAAATTCAGGCAACACTGAATATGCTTCACGACAGCATTAACAAGCTGGGCGAAGCTATAAAAAAGGATGAAGAATACGCACAGGAAACACGCCGTCAGCTGGATGATATCCGGAGCCGCCTGAACGGAATAATGACACAGAAAAGCGTCACTGAATCCTCTTCCACACCGCATCCAGCAAAGAAAAAAACGTCGTCTGTACTTAACGGAATGAAAATCATGTCGATGGAAACTGGTATGGCCTGGATTCGCTGGCAGGGTAGTACCTGGGCTGTCAGAGAAGGTCAGACGCTGGGCAATGTGGTGATCCAGCGGATTGATCCGACTACCCGGACCATCATCACCAGTGCAGGGACGTTACGCTGATGAACATGGATGCCCTGACCGCCATTGAGAACTTTGCCAGCAGTATTTTCAGTGCCGGAATGGATTTCCTGTTTACCTGGGGAGAATTCATCGGGGTGATCAGCATGATTACCCTGTTTGCCCGCGCCCGTTCAGCCGGTCCGGTAAAAATGTCTCCCGGAAAATTTATTGCGGGGATGTTAACCAGCTGCATGCTCGTATCACTCCCGGCAATGATTAACGCCGGAGGCGTACAAATGGGATTCAGGGCTGACTCATTTGGCCCGATTGCATATGTACAACCTCAGACGTTTGGCGCTGCTGCTGGCGCAGCAAATGCAGTTCTGTCGCTGGCCAAGCTGGCCGGTGTTGGATTTGTAATGAACGGGATATCCATCTGGCGCAAGGCCGGACTCGATGGACATACCGCACTGAGTGCCAGTGAATCCGTCAGTAAGGGAAACGTCAAATTTATTGCCGGCGTCCTGCTGGTCTTTATCGATCGTGTCCTCAATGCCCTGCTGGCAAGCATTGGAATCGTCTTCTGATTTTTTTCACCTTCATATAAACCACTGATATATCCATTTAAGGAGAAACTATGTCACGTATTCGTGTCGTAGCGGCCCGTCTGTACGCCGCATTTATCCACGCACAACTGTTTGTAATGTCATGCCGGAGCAAACTGACTAAGTTCCTGCTGCTCATTCCCATGATGTTGCTGCCCAAAGCCGTTCTTGCCGATGGAGATCTTGCCGATATGGTTCGCAATGTCGAACAAGGTGCCAAAACAGCACAGTCATCATCACTGACTATTGCGCAGTTCATCGGCGTAATTCTGTTTCTCGGGGGCCTGATTGGCCTGAAAAAAGTTGGGAAACAAGGGGGGATGGGACTGGCTAGTTGCATTGTATCTATCGTCATTGGGGCGGTACTTGTCGCCGGACCTGAAATGATGAGTCGCAGCCAGAAACAGTTGGGGATTTCCTCAATTTCCATTGGCTAATCTTGTCCAGGGCACTGGCATTTATCCGGTGCCCTTCCTATTCGGCAATACAAGGAGGCACATATGTCTGCCTGGAGCCCGGAGCACATAACGTTACGACGAACAGAAAACGGCAATGTGATTGCCCACGACAGTCGGGACGATCAGGAATTCATTTTTGCAGAATGCTGTTCCGATGAAATCGCAAACATCATTCTGGAAGCCGTGAAACGTTACACCAGTACGGAGCCTGCTCATGCAACACAGCATTAAAGACTTGTGGTTGTATCCCTTTCCAGAAATTGATGTGGTTCATACACAGGAGCCACTGTTACCGGAACCGGAATTAACAACGCCCGGTCGATGTATCTGCTGCCGGCAAAACGTCAGGCACCGTTTCAGACTGGATGACTCATGGCCACTCAGACAGCTTACCGACACAATCAGTGACACACGAGTTCGTCTTAATAAGGCCACAGAACATCTGGATAAGTTAAAAAAGCGTGGTGAACCAGTCGCAACCGGCGAAAAGGAAAAGTACAACACGGCAGTAAAAGCCGCTGAACGGGCGCTTGAGCAGGCCCGTCTGTCTGCCAGACGTCTTTCACTCCGCCATGTACAGAAAGCTGAAATCACCAGTACAGAGTCGTTGTCAGAGAAAGAGCAGGAACTGTTTCATGAAGACGGCCCGCCTTACAGCTTATGTGCTTTCTGCCACGCCTGGCATTCACTGAATGGTTATGCCGCAGCACAGGGCGTTATGGTGTGGCTACCCGACCTTCATCCATCCACGGTCGTGGCCCTTAACCGTCGTTCATTACAGGAAGTTTTCAGTAATGATAAGTTCCGGGTCCGGCGGGGACGGGAAGCGCTCTCTGCACTGATGCAAAACAGACTGGCGGTTGAGGATAAATTCCGCAGTTTCCGCCCGGCCGATTTCGCTGACGTTTTTCGTCGCTATCCACCTTCCGGTCGTTCGCCCCTGCGTGAAAAAATGAACGGGATTGCCCTGATTCTGACACCAGATTCATTCATCAAAAAAGAATACGTTGATTGATTTTTCTTCATGCCACTCCAGCGCGGGGTGGCATTAAAAAAATCAAACTGCACAAACCTCCCTCCTGTAAGTCCGGAGTTCCCTCACCTATGAACATAAACCGTTTAATCTTCACTATCGAAGACTGTCTGAACACGCTATCCCGTTTCTCTGTCGCAAGCAGTTTTGTTGAGTATTGCGATTTACGTACTGTAATTGGTCTGGACAGACAGGATCGTGAACGTCGCCCATGGCTGAATTCGCCCTATATTGCAGCCACAAAGCGTGGAGAATATCTCTCTGTCTTTGAAGTCAGCGGTGCTTTCAGGGAAATGGATGAAGCATCCGACCAGACTGGCCCAGGTTCACTGGAATCGCTGATCACCAGCATGAGTGACAGCCTGAATACGGCATATAAAAACAGCGGTCATAAAATCAGCTTCGTTTTTGAGCGTGATCCTGACATGGGGAAAGAAGAAATCGAAGACATGGTCGCCCCACAAAAGCGCTCACTGGCTAATACAGGTATCCAGTTACAGGATGTGGTCGATGAGAAAGTCACAACACTGTCCCCATGGCTGGTCCGGGAGCGTTGCTGGCTGGCGATCTGGAGTGGACCCGACCTTATCAGCAACAGCGATCGCACCGCCCATGATGAGCTTGTCAGAAGACTGGCTGAACGGGTACCGAAAGCACGCTTTGCCCAGTCCCCCTGGCAGTGGACCTTATCTGCACTGAAAATCCGCCACGAAGCTTTTCTTGATAATGTGGAACAGGCACTGAGACATTCATCTGATGGCCTGATTCTCCGGCTACTGGATATACACGAGGTCGGGCGTGAAATACGTCGTCAGACAGAACGGCACAGCACACCGCGTAACTGGCAACCCCACCTGCCTGAAGATGCCCAGCCAGCGGGATATCGCTGGACTGACGATGAATCCGTACTACATGCTCCTTCATTGCATTTGCAGTTATTCAACACTCAGGTGACCACACAGGGCAACCTGGTTCAGGCGGGCGGACTCTGGCACGGAATGGTATCGATTACTTTACCTCCGCAAAATCTGCAGACGTTTAACGAACTGGTCCGTGCCATCCCCCGCGCAGTCCCCTGGCGCATCAGAATGGATCTGATGCCCGGCGGGATGAAGGCTCTTAATCTGAAGAAAACGCTTCTGACTTACAGCAGCTTCATTTCTGCCGTTCGTCCAATGTATGAATCCGTTATGACCCTGGCGGCAACGGATGAAAAAGAACCTGTCTGCATAATGACCATCATGGCCTCCACGTGGGGAAAAACACGTGAAATATGCACACGAAACCAGGCCATTCTGAAATCGGCCATTGAAGGCTGGGGCGTATGTGGCACCACAACAACATTTGGCGATCCCCGACGCGCTTGGGTGAATACCATTCTCGCGGCATCCGGAGGCTCCGGCCCGGTTCCCCTGTATCCCCCGTTGTCACATGCCATCTCGCTTTTCCCGCTTAACAGGGCAGGCTCTGTCTGGCGAGGTAAAGGGAATCTTATGTTACATACAGAAGACGGTTCCGCATTTGAGGTTGGTCTGGCGTCATCCCAACAAAATAAACATACAGAACTGGCACCAGGCGATCCGGGACTGGGTAAATCAGTTCTGATTAATACGTTGTCGGAAATACAGATATCATCTGCTCAGAAAAACCTGCCCTTCATTGCCTATATCGATAAGGGATACAGTGCTCAGGGACTGGTTCAGCTTATTCGCGACAGTCTTCCTCCGGAAAGAAAAGACGAAGCTGTCGGTATTATTCTGAGCAATGATCCGGAATACACCCGTAACCTTTTTGACGTGATGTACGGCGCTAAAAAGCCTATTACGCCGGAAAAGAATTTCATGTCATCGGTGCTGTGTGCTCTCTGTGTCGATACCGGTACCGGTCAACCCTGTAACCCCGGAGACACCCGACAAATTATCAACCAGCTTATCGAGCTGGCTTTTAAAGAGTACGGTGAAAATAATCCGCGACTTTATCGCGCTTCAACGGAAGAACTGGTGGATTCAGCACTGCAGGACTCGGGACTGTATGAAAAACATGATGCAGCCTGGTGGGCCAGATCAACCTGGTTCGAAGTCCGGGATATGCTCCACAATGCCGGGTATATCATGGCGGCTCAGCGGGCTCATTATCAGGCAATGCCCCAGCTTCCCGAAGTGTCCTCGATGCTGGGCCATACCAGTCTCAGGGATGTTTTCGGTACTGTTCAGCGTAATGGTTCAAACGAGCTTCTGCTGGACTACATCCGCCGCGCCCTGGAGCAGGGACATAACGACTACCCCATGATATCCGGGTATACCCGGTTTATGATCAACCCGGAAACCCGGGTCATCGCTGTCGATCTGAATAATGTTGCCGGTGACAAAACGCCTGCAGGCAGGCTTAAAACCGGCATCATGTACCTGCTTGCAGGTCAGATCGCCGGTGGTGACTTCACCCTGCCACAATACAGGGATGAAGTGTTAAAGCAGCTTCCACGGGAATACCATGAAATCGCTCTTAAACGTATTAACCAACTTGATCAGGAGGTTAAGACAAAAGTTTATGATGAACTGCATAACGCCCGGGGCATTGACTTCATCTGGGAAAATCTGGATACCCAGGAGCGCGAACAACGCAAGTTTGCTATCCGCACGGTTCTGAGTACGCAGTATCTGAGGGACTACCCGGAAAGCGTTCTTAAGTCAGCAAATACTCTCTGGTTAGTACGCTACAAACCCGAAGATATTCCTGTTCTGAGAGATAACTTCAACGTGCCTGAATTTATGCTGAAACGCTTCCTGAAAATGCCGGAAGGCCCGGCACCGGATGGTAGTGGTGTTTCTGTTCTGGGAGTATTCAGGGTAAAAAGTGGCACGCTTGCGAGAATACTCAAATTTACCGTCGGTCCACTGGAGCTATGGGCGCTGAACTCATCGCCAAAAGACAGTGCCCTGCGTAAAACGCTGACAAATAAGTTAGGTTCAGTTCGGGCACGTAAGATTCTGGCCGAAAACTTCCCCAGAGGTTCTGCAACGTCATTAATTGAGCACCGGGCGGGCCAACATAACAGTGACAATGTTATTGAAGATCTGGCCTCGGAGCTCATCCGAAAACAGGGATACAATCTCTGATGTGTACAATTCATATCACCCCACGCTGCCGGAGACCTGCCAGAGGGCAGGTATTTCTTAAAAAACTTGAGGTAAAAGGTGACAGTTTCTCATTCACTCTGCCGTCACGTCTCTTCAGGTTACATCCGGCCCCCAATCCCAGAGTGATATACGCCTCGGATGCCAGAACACAGGGAAAGGTTACAGGCATGCGGCTGTTGTTGCCGTCCAGCACAGATGAGCTGATAACAACGGCAATATGGCAGGTTTCTGTCCCGGATGAAGCACCATTCGACGTTCAGCATGTCATCCAGTGGATACTCCCTTCACCGCTGGCTTCGCTGATGTCCGATGATACCTGGTTATGGCCATCCGTTCCCGGAACGCCGGCACTGAGTGCCGGTGACTGGCCTGTCATGGATACTGACCCGTCCACCTTACGGCGCGTCAGACGTCGTTCTTTCAGCATCATCGATAACCGGAACAGGAAAGGTTATATCACCAGGCGATATCAGTGTTTCCCACTGGCCCCACTACCTGAAGACAGAAAATACGACAGCCTTCCTGACCTTGTGCTCCACCCCGAGCAGGAGACAATAAAATGCAAAGAAAAACATTACTCGCAGCCCTTATAGCCATCCTGAGTAGAACGGCATGCCAGGCTCATGCTTATTCAGTCACCGTCGTCGCCAGCCGCCCCGTTGAACAGCAGGTCGTCCCCAGAATGGAGGCCATCAAAGGTGTGCTGAGTGACATACTGAGTACCCAGACAGCCACGGGTACCGCTATCAATCAGAACTCTGAAAAGCTGGCAAGTGTCATTGCCCAGAACGGACAGGCGACACGTCAGCAGATGATTTTCAGTAATGAAACTCAGCGCCTCGAGGAGGCACGGAAAAGCTTCACCGTGCCAGACTCCATCTGCAGTGAATCCGCATCAGGGATTGCAACAGAAAGCAAAAGTGCCTCAGCATCCGCAGCCTCAAAACTCAGTAAAGGTGGCGGTGTGAGCAACCGTAGCATCCGCGACCGTCTGGCCAGCGCAGCAAACTCTCCCGTGCGGGAAGCTTATGATGGCGCGGCCATACACGCCAGTTACTGTACAGAAGCAGAATATGCACGTTTTGGAGGAACCGCCGTTTGTCCTTCTGTGGGCGAAATACCAGGTGGAGACAGTCAGGTACGCTCGATTTACCACGGCGCAGGTACAGCGGACACACCTGCGGCACTGACATGGGATCAGAAGCAAATAGATGCAGCGACGGCTTACATGAAAAACACTTCCCGCCCCTCTGCCGGTCGTGCTCTGGGTAAAGGAGAAGTGAATACCCAGAGTGGGCGAACCTACGTCGGACTCCAGAACGAATACAACGGCATCATTGATTCTGCGTCGAATCCCCAACTGACGTTGATTGCTGACAGCACGCCTAATGAAAGCACACGTAAAGCACTGGCTGAAACACTGCAGTCAGACTCAGCGGCCGCTTACTTCGACCAGGTGGCTTCACCAGAAGCAAAAGCACGGGGATATATGAGTACCCGTGAGTTTGAAGCTTTTGAGGCTGGCCGGCGCTACGCCAACACAGCATACCTGGTGGATTTACAGGAAATGCAGGGGGATAACCTGCTCCGTGAACTGGTAAGAATCACTGCGCAAATGAACTGGCAGCTGAACGATCTGAAAGAACAGATCCGCCAGGGTAATGTTATCTCTGGCCAGCAACTGGCTCTGACTGCCCGCCAGTATTATGAAAAACAACTCGGTAGCCTTGAGAAAACAATCAATCAGGCAAACGCACGTTGAAAGCTGACGTCAGAACAGGACTGAAAAAATGAATAAGTTACCGGAAAATTCAGACCAGACGAAAAACGTCAAAAAATCACCATCCATAACCCGCATAGCCACCCGGAGGATTATTAACATTTTTGTTCCGCTGATGGAGACTCGCCTGATAACGAATTCTGTACAGCATATGCTAAAGCAACAAAAAAGCAGGCTGGAAAAATTCCGTCAGGTAAATAATAAAAAGGCGCAACTCTGCCTCTCGTGGGAAGAAGCTCTGCTGGCCAGCCATATGTCAGTAGACGATCTGGATCGCCGTTTCCGTCGGCGCAGAACAGCATGGCGGTTATGCTGCTGGAGTCTGCTGGCCATCGCTTTATTCCTCAGCGGTATGCTCTTTGCCGCCTCCTCATTACCTTTGATGACACTGGTACGCGCCATCAGCACTCTTATGTTGATACTGTCAGGCGTCGCTCTTTGTGCTTCCAGAGCTCTGATAGTTACATACCGCCTCTGGCAGTTGCATGAACGAAAAGTCAGCGAACCCGAGCAGGGGACTTTCCGTGATTTTCTGAACGACCGCAATGGCTGGCGCAATGCCACATTAATTGCCGTAACCAGTAAACAATACTGATCACGTCCAGATGCCAGTACCACTGGCATGTCGCCATCCCCCTTAATTAAATCCTGTGTGGCCTTTGCCCATACGCAATTCTATTCCGGAGTTACTGTGAAAATTTTACTTCGCGCACTCTGTGCAGGCCTTGCTATATCCTCACTGCCGGCAATGGCTTCAGTGACCTATCAGGATATTGTGTCTGCCGCCACCAATCCTGACGATCTGTCCCGCCAGGCGCTGGTCACGATATTCGGTGATGTGGTCACCAATCCACTGTCAACCAGCGACCCCACCCTGATCGGAAGCATGTTCTGGGTGTTCAACAATATCATTGCCGTACTTGCTATCGTCTGGTGTATCTTCATTAGTATCCGCCATGTTGTGCGTTCGGGGCATCAGGGACAGGTATTCAGCGTCGGGCGCGATATTGTCGGCATACTGAGTTTCGTCGCAGGTTTTCTGATGATCGTTCCTACCGGAAATGGCTGGAGTCTCGCTCAGCTCATTATGTTATGGGGCGCATCGATAATGGGGGTTGGGTCCGCCAATGTGATGGTGCAAGTTGCCGCTGATAATATCGCAAATGGTTATTCAATGACTGTACAGCCAGTTCAAGCATCCACACGAACAGCAGCGCGTGGCATTTTTGAAATGGAACTGTGTAAGTATGCGGTTAACGCAGGGCTAAATGATTTTAATCAGACGGCCAAATCCTCGACTTCACTGATGACAGAATCAGCTAAAACCGCCAGTGGTAATTACACTGTCACAGTATCCAATGGCAGCGGTATCTGTGGTACTGCCAGCCTGTCAGTAGAAGGGAACGGAACAACAGATCAGTCGACGATTGGAAAATTCTTTAATCCCTTCAGTAAAAACGAATACAGCGGTGTTATCTCAGCACAACGTGCAGCCATGGATAATATGATTAGCGACATGGACAACGCTGCCAGTGAGTTTGTGACAACATTTCTGGAAAAAAGAAATTCTGGCAACGGAACACTGCCGGATATCGAGACACGAATTCAGAAAGCAGCCGACGAATACGAACGTGCTGTGCAAAAATCGCTACCCACTGATAACGGAGAGCAATCCAGAAAAGAGGCTCTTAAATCTTATCTCACAACCTACGGGTGGATAACGCTTGGCGCGTGGTATCAGACCTTTGCGACAGCTAACCAACGTCTGGCAGAGCTGGCTGACAGAGCTCCAGCTGTAACCTCAATGTCATCACTGGGAGAAGTTGGTGATACTGACTTATTCAGTGCAGTCATGAGTGCCTATAGGACGCAACTGCAGAATTCCTCATATACGCCACCGCTGGGCACAGTAGTATCATCCAGTGAACAACGCATGGCAAATGCACAAGATCCGAAATCAGCCTTGTCTGAAATTATGGGCCCCCTTGTTAGCCTCACTAACAGGATTGCAACGGAAACAAGTGGCACAGGCACAACCAGTACTCAAATTAATCCTCTGATAAAAATGAAAAATATCGGAGATATAACAATGGTCAGTGCAGAAGGAATCTGGACTATATATACAACGGCCAGAGTTGTCGTTGCCGGTGGCCAAGATTCAATTCTTGTAAAATTCTTTAACTCACTAACAGGTGCCGCTTCGATGCTTACCGCGCTATTTGAAGCACTTGCACCACCTGTTTATTTTCTTTTGTTCCTGATGTTCTGCGCTGGATTTTCCTTATCAATTTACTTGCCATTTATTCCGTTTATTTTCTGGATGACAGGCATCGGGAACTGGATAGTCAGCGTATTAATAGGATGTACCGCCGGGCCTCTGTGGGCTGCAACACATCTCGGGACATCAGAAGACAGAGGAAGTCGGGCAGCCTACGGTTATATATACTTAATTGATAGTATGATAAGGCCGCCCATCATGGTCTTCGGTTTTTTCTTTGCTTCTGTAGCCATCATCGCCGTAGGCACAATACTGAATGCATTATTTGCCGCGGCCCTGGTTAACGTACAGTTCAATTCGCTGACCGGTATTTTCAGTCTTGCTGGTTTCCTGCTGATATACGCCAGAATTTGTACAACCACTGTAGCCGCCATGTTTGCCCTTCAGGCTTACCTACCGGATCATGTTATTAACTTCCTGGGGGGACGTGATGGAGCCAACACGCTTGGCAGCATGGCAAATTCTGTTAAAGAAATATTTATTGGAGGAAGTCGCAATATCCGGCATGCTCCCGGAATGAAAAATGAACGCCTTAAAGATTTAACAAAAGAGAAAGACGAAAAAGATGGAATAAAAGGATAATACAATATAAATATTGCACTACCTCCCCATCGGCATTAAAATAATAGATAGTACGAGGGGAGGCATTATATGAAAGCTAAAAAAGAAACAACAGACAGATTTCCAACCTGGTGGCTATTTTATTATTTATTAAGGAAAGCTTATTTCTTTCTTGGAATACCTTTTTTTCTATTCTGCGCATTAGGCTTTACCGAAATGCTATGTTCTGATCGTTATTTCGGAAATAAGGTCGAAGATTATGTTGTCACTTTTGGTAGCTGGTTCTTATTACTTGCACCAGGTATATGGATGTATTCACGTGCAAAAACAAGGAGAGAAAAGATAAGAAAAGTTGTACAAAAAATAAAAGAGTCAGGCTTCTACTCTCCAGAGAAGGGGTATGAAGGATTATCTTTAACTCAGGGAGCTTATTTTGGTATTGACCTTAAAAATGGCACAATGTTGTATGTCCGTATCTATCCAGGCAACATTATGGATGTTATCGGTTTTGACATTCATAATTTCACTCGTACTGTAACAGACGACAAAACACTGGAAATTCATACGAAATACATCAATCTGCCAATGGTTCCTATTCCATCATGGTGTACTCATCCAGAAACCGCATCAAACACCATGCACGCTATGGCAAGTCGAGGATATGATTACCCTGTCGACTTTCCTCGTCTGATTCAGGAAAAGCGTAAGGAGTGGGAGCAGATTGCAGGCGTGCCTGTAGCCGAAGTATTTTAAGATAAGCTCCCCCCATAACAGCCGGTTCAAATGAGCCGGCTTTTGTTCATTACAACAGATAACTTATGCCGTTACCGATAAATTCGACCAAGTGCTTTAATCGCAGCAATTTTTATTTCCATATCATCACTTTGACTCAATCTATGTAATTCACGCGTAATGTTCTCCGCCTGACATCGGCCTTCACCTAATGCATAGATCGCAGCAAGTGTAACGTCTTTTGATTTACTCTTCATCATTTCAAACAAGAAAGTATTAGCTATCGCAGGAGGCATGCTCATAATCAATCCTCTTCATGAAATAAACAATGGCACTCACTTACAAACAGGAGTCCACTATCGCAAGCGACTCAACTTAGTAATATCTCTCAATTTGAATGAAAAAACCAGATGGCATGTGGCAGGGAACCGTCCGCATGATGTCCGTGACCATTTAACCCCATAAGCTGATAAAACATGAATACCGGTATCTCAATGCGAAGAAATAATCTCCGTAGAATCCCCCATGAGAAAAATATCATATGGGAGAAAATCGCAATTATCACAGCCAGTGCATTCATTATTTTCGCTGTGCTCTGGCATTAATTATTTTCAACACAAAAAGGAAAAAACAATGAATCTGGTAGACGCCTTTGTCAAAAAAGTAATATCCGGGCCATATGAAGAATATGGAAAATGGTGGATAGATGTCGAATACATTTCATGGGGTGTTCCCGGGAAAACAAGACTGATGTTTGACTCAAAGGAGCAGACACTGGAAGTTAAGGAAGGGTACAAATTTTTAACGTGAGATCTCTTTTTGTTAAAGGGCAGGAAGCGGTAACTCCCTGCCCTTAGTTACGTTTCCAGGCTTATCAGTCGACAAGTTCCCGGATCAGTTCCAGAACAGCAATCAGCGCGTTTGCAACGGCAACTACTGCCCTGAGAACGATGATTAACAGATTAATCATCCGTTTTCCCTTGATAAGGGAGCAAAACACTGCAGCTTACTCATGGGCTGCCTGTCACTACGGTTGCCTCTATTGTTAGATACAGACTGCCTCACTCCGACCAGAGCACCGGAAGCAGCACCACCTGTTATTCCGACCAGGACTTAACAAATCCGTCAGTTGTCGAACTCAGACAATCAGTAGAGCTAACATTTTGTATACTACTTGATTAGCAGGATTTTTGACATAGTGTGGGACAAAGCATAGAATTGATTATGTTAGATACAGACTGTCTTTTCCCGTCCAGAGCAACCAACTCTGTAGCGGAACAGTAAAAAAGCCGACCTCTCCAGTCGGTTTTTTTACATCTGTTGTTTCTGCAAATCCGCCCCACCATGCCTGTTATACCGGGAAGACTCATGTTCTGGTTACCGTCATCACGACAGAAGTGTCGCCAGACAGTGCTAACCTGCGGATTACAAGGGTGGTTGTTATCAAATGAACAGAACACTATTATAAGAACGTTAGCTGAAAAGAGATTTCCTCCAGTCAGGGCCACCAACTCTGTAACGGAACAGTAAGAAAACCGACCTCATCAGTCGGTTTTTTTACATTTATTACTTCTGAGTAACGACAAGCTGTACGTAGCAAGCCCCCTCTGGCGTGGAGGACGTCAGCGGGCTACTATAATGTTGTCTAGGCATTACAGTAGAGCCCTTGGTTGATTGATAGAACAATCTCCCGGGGCTTTCACAAACGCTTTCAGCTTTCAGCTTACAGCCTCAAGCTCCCCACCGCGATTTTGACGACTTTCGTATTTTGCAACAATATCAGGTGGTCAGCTTTTCCCGTAAACTTATGGCATGTTGCATTAATCAGGTAGAACAAATTATCATTTTTAGCGTCAGTTATAGACAGCTCTTTTCTGGTCAGAGTCATCAACTTTGTAGCGGAACAGTAAAAAAGCCGGCCTCACCAGTCGGTTTTTTTACGTCTTTTGTATCTGCAAAATCCGCCCCGCCATGCCCGTCACACCGGGGAAACTCATACTCTGCACCTGAACCAGCCATCTTAACTTCCAAAGGGTACTCCCGCCGACATAAGGCGGGAGGGGAATTTGGACGGGCCTGAAAAGCCCGAAGGGTGATCAGCCACGCTGATGTTGAATGTATTGCTTCACAACTTCCAGCGGCGCACCTCCGCAGGAGCCAGCAAAGTATGACCTCGACCAGAGCACGGCTTTTCCGTATGCCCCCCGCAAATCAAGAAATTCGTTTCGCAGACGGCGGGATGTCACTGCTTTCAGTGAGTTAACCAGTACCGAAAGCTGCACTGTTGGTGGGTATTCGATCAGCATGTGGACATGATCGACGTCTCCGTTACTTTCTTTAAGTTCTGCCCCAAAATCACGGCAGACTTCTGCTGCATACTGATGGAATGCTGCACAGTGTAACTCTCCCAGTATCTTGCGACGGTATTTTGTTACAAAGACAAGATGAACATGCAAAAGGAAGGCTGCATGTCTTGAACGATTGATTTTATATTTTTGCATTGAGGTTGGTCGTAAAAGCAGTAATATTGCAAGAAAATCTACTACACACTGAATGATGATGCTAATCCTGAAAGCCTACAAATTCAGACTGGAACCAACGCATGAGCAGTCGCAGCGTTTGCGGCAGTTATGTGGTTGCGCCCGTTTTGTCTGGAATTTAGGTCTTGCGGAGACAAAGCGCCTACTTGGCTCAGGCGAAAAGTTACCTTCGGCTTTCGAGTTGAATCGGATGATTACAGTGTGGAAAAAAATGCCGGAATACATCTTCTTACAGGATGCTTATACCGACAATCTGCAACAAAAGCTGAAAGACCTGCATACCGCATGGAAACGTTGTTTTGATAAAAAGATCGCAGCTAAGGCTCCGGTATGGAAACGAAAAAATGAGGGCAGAGACTCAATCCGTTTTGTGAACTTTGAGAAATATTGCTGCCTTGAAAATCGCAGAGTGAAGCTACCGTCAGGTCTTGGGTGGGTAAAATTCCGGCAATCTCAACGTGTGAACGGTAAAATCAAAAATGCGACAATCAATCAGTTAGCGGGACAGTGGTATATCTCGTTTCAGGTTGAAATTGAAACGGCAGAACCAAATCACACAAGCACAACGATAGTCGGTCTGGATGCTGGCGTAGCTAAACTCGCCACGCTGTCAGATGGCACAGTCTTTAAACCTGTAAACAGTTTTCAGAAAAACCAGAAGAAGCTGGCGAGACTTCAGCGACAGTTAAGCCGCAAGGTCAAATTCAGCAACAACTGGCAGAAGCAGAAACGCAAAATACAGTGTCTGCATTCCCGTATCGCAAATATCCGCAGGGACTACCTTCATAAAGTCACAACGATCATCAGCAAAAACCACGCAATGATAGTCATTGAGGATTTGAAGGTCAGCAACATGTCAAAGTCAGCAGCGGGTACGGTCAGCCAGCCGGGGCGCAATGTTCGGGCAAAATCAGGTTTAAACCGTTCGATACTGGATCAGGGCTGGTATGAAATGCGCCGCCAGCTTGAGTACAAGCAGCTCTGGCGTGGTGGTCAGGTGCTTGCTGTTCCGCCAGCGTACACAAGCCAGCGTTGCGCATGCTGTGGTCATACAACGAAAGAAAACCGCCTGACGCAAAGTAAATTCGTGTGTCGGGCTTGTGGATATACAGCGAACGCCGATGTAAACGGCGCTCGCAACATTTTAGCGGCGGGGCACGCCGTACTTGCCTGTGGAGGGACGGTGCAGTCAGACCGCCCGTTGAAGCAGGAACCAGACGCTGAGCAATCAGCCGTCACCCACTAATGGGAATTCCCCTCCTGATTCACGAAGTGCGAAGGTGGGGGAGGATGTCAACTCAACTTTGCCGTCTTCTGAAAAAACTGGCACATTCAGTTCGATAACTACCCATAAATACAGAGAGTAAATCCGATGTCAGAAAAGTGGAGTAAAGAATTCGACTCTTGCTTTCAGGTGGGGAGCATAGAAGAAATTGCCGATGCTCTCGAGAAACGCAGCGGAAGCGAGGAAAATGCGTTAGCCATGCTGGCAATGACAGCCTTCACACTCATGACCCGACGTGGTATCTGCGAAATGCAGAACGTGGCCCCCCGATGGCAAAGGCATTCGGCTGGAGCTAATCGGCTTCAGAGGAAATGAAACAATACCGGATACGCTTCATTGAAGAAGAAAGGGCGCAATGAGGTCAGCCTTCGCAACAAAGCGGCGGCAGAAAACCTGCCGCCGTGTTGCCCGTTAACGTTTAACTTCGTAGGCTAACGTTGCCACAAGCACTGTGTTTCCCTGCTGGAGCCGGAATCCGCAAAGCGAATCCCTCACCATCCAGACAAAACACAGAATCGTCACACAGACGACGATTAACATCATTAAAAACGTTCGCTGTGGCATCATAGCCCCTCCATTGCCTTCCGGCGGTTATCGGGCTACTATAATGTTGTCGAAGCATTACAGTAGAGCCCCTGGTTGATTGATAAAAAAATCGCCTGGGGCTTTCTGCTGTATACCGTCCACAAAACGCTTTCGGCATACAGCCTCAAGCGCCCGCAGCTATTCTAATGACTTTCGTATCTGCAACAATCCTTTTATCGCACGGCTAACTCCTCTGGTTAGCACTTATCACCTGAAAATAAATTTTTAACCTTTCCGTTCGATTTAAATTCCAGAAATGGAGACTTTGTCATGTCTTACAATCGACAGCCTGTCGCAGAAGATCCTATGCAGATATGGGGCGCTGTTGGTGTCCTTCTTATCCTGCTGCTATTCGTCATATGGTTATTCTTGCCGGAAGTGGTTTACGCCAGCTGCCTGATTCTTCATACCTTATGGGGACTGGTCGACTGGGGACCATTTCATAACTATGCAGCACCACGATACAACCTGCTTGCCATGACCGGTAACAACGCCGCCAACATAAGCTATAGCCAGTGGGTTAACGTCATGGAGCAGACCATAGGTATTCTGTGGATGTACCTCTTACCTGTGACACTCTGGTGTTTGTGGGAGTGGTATCAACATCCGGGACAAAGTCGTTTCACCCGCAGACCAGTAGATATTACCCGACTGCCACACATCTTTGCTTCGTTGTCCCCTGCTATCGCCCCTGTACTGGCAGATGGTGATCCGGAAAAACTCTTTCATGGTGGCAAACGACCTGAACGGCGGGTTGCTCTCACCCCGGAAGCATTTGTCGAACAGCATACTCTCATCACCAATATGCAGCTCGATGTTGCAGCTGCAAGACGATGTTTCATGGCCCAGTTGGGTAAACCTTTAACGTCCTGGAAAGACATGGCACCACATGAAAAAGCGCTCTTTGCCATATTTGGCCTTCAGTATTTCCTGGATGATCGTAAGGCAGCATTAAAGCTCATGGATACACTGAACCTCTCATGCAGAATTAAAAGCAAACGGGACAGCGGGAAATTCTGTACCCCTGTTTATTCACTGGCCAAATCTGCATTCAAAAGAGTGATTAAAAGCGACGGAGCACAGCAATGGCTGAAGCAACATCGCTACGTCCGCAGTGGGCTGGTCTGGCTGTATGCACATGACCTGCGGCTTACGCCACCCAACTGGATTTGGCTGAAAGGCGTGGACAGAACGCTGTTTTATGCATTACACCGCGCCAATACCACGAAAGGATTTATTGAAGGCGCTGGCGTGGTGGCCGTTGCACGTGCAGAGGCCGAAGCCATGCGTTTTGGCCTTCCCTGCCCTGCCCCCTGTGTTGATGAAGCGGTGGAGGGCTTACGGCGGGATATGCTCAGTCTCGGCCTTATCTGGGATGAACCACAACCAGATCGCGACCGGAAACGCCGCATTCTGACCAACTGGTCCCTCACCGACGACATCCTGCCCCGCACACCTGCTACAGACAACGAATTCTGATTATCCGGAGAACTGAAAATGACAATCGAGTACTTTGCAACACGCATTGCAAAACATATTTCCGTGCAGGCAATCTGGCCGGATGGCAGGACAGAAATTATTGCCGTCCTTCCACGGGATGCCCTGTCAGGGCTGGTAACACGAAATAATCAACTGATTCATATAGCCTTTGACGCCATGGGCACCCGTAACAGAGAAACCGTCCTGATTGATAAACAGGAGCATAACGCTGACCAGATACTTACAGCTATTGATTCCTGCCTGCGTCTTGAATACCTGATGGAACGCCGCTTCAGCAGAACACCTTTGTTCCGTGGCATAATCGCCAGCGTTGTGCTGTTCGTAATGGCAACGATTGGCTTCTCTCTGTTCCGCTATGTTGATCGTGTATTCTGGGATGATACAACGCCTGAAGCAGTACAGACAGCAGGTGAGCCACGACTGCTTCCCCCTCACCTGAATCACACTGTGCCATTAAATGAAGGCATTCAACTCCCGGTTCCCCCGAAAAAAGACGTCCAGGTACCGGAGAAAACACTCACAAGCAAAAATCCGGAAGCCGCAGCTGCGCGACATAATCTGGCTACTGTTCTGAAGCGGAACGCCGATCGGGGCATGTTTACCATCAACCTGTCATCCAGTCATGAACGAACCCTGTACGCATTTCTCGATCCTGCCTGTCCTAACTGCAGACTTCTGGAGCCGGCCTTAAAACGCCTGGCCAGCGACTTCAATGTCGTTATCTACCCGGTTTCAGTTATTGGTGGAGAGGAATCCACCGACCGTGTAGCACCACTGCTGTGTGAAAAAGATGCTCAGAAACGTGCTGCCGGCTGGCACCGACTGTATTCCGCAGATAACGGAATGATGACGCCATCAGAAGAAACAACGCCTGCAGATGAAACATGCCTGAAAGCGGCCAGAGCTGCGATTGATGTTAACAATGTCGCCTTCCGTAAGTTCGGATTTGCCGGTACCCCATGGGTGCTGTCCGACACCGGCTGGCATCTGCCTACAGGAATTCTGCAGGAAACTGGCACGCTTAATTTATTCCTGAAAACCACCGACAGCGAGTCTGGCCATGAGTGAACATCGCGTTAACCCCGAGCTTTTACACCGTACAGTCTGGGGAAATCCTGTCTGGAATGCACTCCAGAGTCTCAATATCTATGGCTTTTGCCTGGTGGCAAGTCTTGTGGCCAGTTTTATCTGGCCACTTGCATTACCGGCATGTCTGTTGTTCACACTGATAACGATGCTGGTATTTAGTCTGCAGCGATGGCGCTGCCCTCTTCGTATGCCCATGACGCTGGAATGTGCTGACCCGTCACAGGACAGAATGATTAAAAGAAGCCTTTTCAGCTTCTGGCCAACTCTGTTTCAGTATGAGGTCATCCTGGAGTCACCGGCCAGCGGCATATTTTATGTTGGTTATCAACGCGTCAGGGATATAGGTCGGGAGTTGTGGCTGAGTATGGACGATCTGACCCGCCATATAATGTTTTTCGCCACCACCGGTGGTGGTAAAACGGAAACCATCTTTGCCTGGGCGATTAACCCGCTTTGCTGGGCAAGAGGATTCACCCTTGTCGATGGCAAGGCACAGAATGATACGGCAAGAACGATCTGGTATCTGGCCAGACGCTTTGGCCGTGAAGACGATGTGGAGGTCATCAACTTCATGAACGGAGGAAAATCGCGCAGTGAAATCATTCTGAGTGGTGAAAAAACACGACCTCAGTCAAATACCTGGAATCCCTTCTGTTACAGCACTGAGGCATTCACAGCGGAGACAATGCAGTCAATGCTGCCCCAGAACGTCCAGGGGGGCGAATGGCAGTCCCGGGCCATTGCCATGAATAAGGCACTGGTATTTGGTACTAAATTCTGGTGTGTGCGCGAAGGCAAAACAATGTCGCTGCAGATGCTCCGTGAACATATGACTCTCGAAGGGATGGCCAAACTTTACTGTCGTGGCCTCGATGATCAGTGGCCGGAAGAAGCTATCGCACCGTTACGTAACTACCTTCAGGACGTTCCCGGTTTCGACCTGTCGCTGGTCAGGACACCATCAGCCTGGACGGAAGAACCCAGAAAACAACATGCTTATCTCTCCGGGCAGTTTTCTGAAACTTTCAGCACATTCACGGAAGCATTCGGGGATATTTTTGCTGAAGATTCCGGTGATATCGATATCCGTGACAGCATTCACAGCGACAGGATTCTGATGGTAATGATCCCCGCTCTGGATACATCAGCGCATACAACGTCTGCTCTTGGACGAATGTTTATCACCCAGAAAAGTATGATTCTCGCCCGTGATTTGGGCTACCGCCTCGAAGGAACTGATTCCGATGCACTGGAAGTCAAAAAATATAAGGGGCGTTTCCCTTATCTGTGTTTCCTTGATGAAGTAGGGGCATACTATACGGACCGTATTGCTGTGGAAGCCACTCAGGTGCGTTCACTGGATTTTGCTCTGATTTTGATGGCACAGGACCAGGAACGTATAGAAGGACAGACAACAGCCACGAATACTGCAACACTGATGCAGAACACGGGGACAAAATTTGCCGGCAGGATTGTCAGCGAGGGTAGTACGGCCAGAACGCTGAAAAGCGCCGCCGGTGAAGAAGCCAGGGCGAGAATGAACAACCTGCAGCGTCAGGACGGCATATTTGGTGAATCATGGATTGACAGCCCACAAATCAGCATCCTGATGGAAAGCAAGATAAATGTTCAGGAGTTGATTGAACTTCATCCTGGCGAGTTCTTTTCTATTTTCCGGGGAGAAACCGTACCATCAGCATCATTCTTCATCCCTGACGATGAGAAAAGCTGCAGCAGCGATCCCGTTGTTATAAACAGGTATATCAGCGTGGATGCGCCACGCCTGGACCGTCTCCGCCGTCTTGTTCCCCGTACTACTCAACGTCGAATACCGTCACCGGAAAATGTCAGTGCCATCATTGGCGTCCTGACTGCAAAACCCTCCAGAAAAAGACGAAAAATTCGCACAGAGCCGCACACGATCGTGGATACATTCCAGCAACGCATTGCAGGACGTCAGGCGGCTATGGCAATGCTGGAAGAGTACGACACAGATATCAACGCACGTGAAAGTGCCTTGTGGGAAACAGCGGTGAATACGCTTAAAACGACCACACGGGAAGAGCGACGAATTCGCTATATCACGCTGAACAGACCAGAACTACCTGAAACAAAAGAGGAAAATCAGATATCAGTGAGAGCAGAAAGAGCAGGTATAAACCTGTTAACGCTTCCACAGGACAATAACCACCCGACAGGGCGTCCTGTAAACGGGTTTCATCATAAAAAAACCAACCGTCCGGACTGGGACGGAATGTACTGAACAGTGGCCGCGCCGGATTCTGGCGCGGCCTTTTTTTTAACCTGGAGAAGGCGGTTCCCAGCGTTTATCCTGCTCCGGCGGAGGCAGTGATGCGTCATCGTTGCTGTTCGCCGCGATATAATCGCGGTAGTAGCGTTCACTTCCTTCACGGTGATGATCCACGTCCGGTCGCGTAATCCTGTAGTCTTCGTGACCGGTACGGCCTGTCACATTATGCCAGGCAACCATTTCAGCAAAGACCTGGTTAAATTGTTTGTCGTTTCCTTCTGGTTCAAACCCCATGCGTGGATCACGCCCGAATAATACCGGTGCAATCAAATCCAGTTTATCTGCCAGCGCATTGCGGTCATGGTGATTACGGAAAACAACTCTGTCACCATAATCCGTACAGACAAACTCTCCCGTCCGACGGTCACGGAAACGAACACTCCCGTTCTTCTGCAGACGGGCCTCGAGATCACCGGTATTACCGTATACCGGCGTTCCGCCCGGTTCACAAAGCACGACACAGCGGTCTGTCGTCGTTGTGCGTGACTTGTCTTTACGGCGATCGCGATAATCCCAGCCTCTCAACTGCGATACAGCAGCCCTGTCTCCCTGAGCAGCCTGAATTTCGACCCACTGACGGTAAGAGGGTGGATACCACTTCCCGTCAGCAATAAGTTTCTGTCGCTCATCCCTGATGTCTTCTTTCAGCCTGATCAATGCCTGCATTCGCTGAACTTCTGCAATGTGATAATGCAGCTTACGTAATGCCGGATCATCGTACTGCGCACGAATGTGTGACTTCCGCAGACGGCATGCCTGATGAATTTCCCGACAACGTTCCCCATAACGCAGATCCGGTTTACGCCATTGTTCACGCCATGCCAGATAGCGGGCACGCAGGTCAGCACGGGCCTCAGCCCTGGCTTCACGTCGCTGCCGGCGCAGCATTGGGTCACGTTTACTGCTGACCCCGTACCTGTCACTGACAGCCAGCTCCGGGTTATAGCGATTTTCAGGTTGCACCCTGTCAAACAAATCTGCTGGAGCACTCACAAAAGGTCCGGCCTGTGGCTCCGCACGCCCCAGTGTCAGATCAGGATGAATGCTGCTGGCTTTCACCGGCGTTTGCTCATGATTAAAAGCATCAACGACAACAAGCCCGTGATGTTGTTTCTGTAGCATCAGTCCCTGTTGTGCAAACAACTCATGACAACGCTGCCAGGTAAACTCACCCTGTGTGATCATTTCTTCAATCTGAGGGCTACAATGGCTGATGCTGTATCCCCACAGACTTTCTTTGTCAGAAAACAGTTCGCGTTTGATAGCCCCCTGCGGCCCCGTACCTGTACGCATACGGTGCCATTCTTTATCGGTCGCAGGACAGCTCTCCATACGACGACCACGGAAGCGTTCTGTTGGCGTAACCTGGCGGAAAATATCTGTTGGTACAGGCTGCCAGCCACCATCGAGTTGATTCACATTGTCGAGCGTCAGCAGTGACCATACGCTGTCAGCACGAACGGGAGTCTGGTTATGATCATAACCGTCACAGATAACCAGGTGACCATGCTGAACACGCATCCATAATCCCGCTTCAGCCAGTGTGCGGTGAATAGCCAGGCAGTTTTCCAGCCGTCCTTCCCGTGCCATTTCCGGCAGACGTTCTCCAAGATGACGACAGGCATACTGCTGCAGACTTTCTGTTTCAGCGATTTTTTCCGGGCGAACATCAGCTGCAATGAAGTCCGGATTATAGCGTCCTGGTGCTTCCACCTGGCTGAAAATGTCTTTTGGCACTGGCGTGTAGTCACCCATTTTTTTCATGAGTTTTTCTGCACACCAGGAGGGACCAAACGAGTCAAGCTGTACACCTTCCCTGTTGCGATCCCAGCCATCCATCACCAGAAATTTTCCGTCCATCTGAGACAGGTACAGACCATCTTCCGCAAGACGACGATGCAGGGATAACCAGTCATGTACAGGTTCACTGCGTAAACCAGCGACCGCTGTCTGCGCAACATACTCACGAAAAGTTTGTTTTTTTCCGCGTGTCCAAGCGTTCTGGCGATCACGTTCAACGGCAGTTTTGCGAACGATACGATTTCCCGGCGCATGAACCCAGCAACCGTTATCCGGAGCAAAACCATGCTTCAGTTCAAGCTCACGGCAGGCACGACTGAGTTTTTCCTGACTCCATGATAACCGGTTCAGATAACCCGTTTCAGGGTGTACCCGGTTAACAGCCACATGGACGTGCAGATTATCTGTATCAGTATGCACGGCAGAGACATACTGATGGTCGGCAAGGCCGAGTGATTTCAGCGTATGACGTACACTGTCATAAATCTGTTCCGGACGCGGGCTTTCATGTGACTGCCAGGAAAGGATGTAGTGAAAAACAGGGTCAGTGTCATCTTTTGCATAGTGTGCCTGCCGGGCAATGTACTCCATATCTGCAGCGGCAGTTTCAAGAGAAGTACAGTTATGAAAGCAGGTGACACCATAAAAGTTGACCCATTCGCAGCCGTCCTTCATGACATCAACCAGCGCCACGAATGACTCATTTCGAAGACGTGTCGCATAATCAACAAGGCGACTGAAACGGCTTCGGTGCGGTTGTTCAGCCTGCGAAGAAGAAGATAAATCCAGTTCCTCATCGGTCATGTCAACCCGGACAGAGACGTAGGATACCAGGTCTTCGAACGAAGACTTGCCGTCCCTTCTCTTTTTCGGAATGACTGCATTCACCGGAGAATCCTCAACCTTCCATTAACTGTTTACGCAATGTATTTGTAAGTTCGGTTATGGCAACAAGCACTTCTGCGTATTCCTTGTCACCGGTTCTTTTTCCCTGAACAAACAGATGCTTCTGCATCCTTCCCAGTCTCATTAACTCCTTCAGAAAAGCATCATCTGTACGGGAGTTAATTCGCTTATTCAGTGCTGCATTTCGGATGTAAGCAGATACAGTAAGTCCGGAATCTTCAGCTTTTTTCCTGATGGTTTCATCCTCAACAGGAGAGAATCTGAGTGTCCTGACAACTGTCTTTTGCCGTACATCACTTTTCTTTCTTACCGCACTATCACTCACTTCAAGCTCCTTACGGGGTGTCGGGGCGAAGCCCTGACCAGATGGCAATTGTAATAGCGTCGCGTGTGACGGTATTACAATTGCACATCCTGTCCCGTTTTTCAGACCATTATAGCCTGTTATTTTTGTGCATCATAGTCTTATGCAGACGGCAGAGGCAGGGCGCAGCCATGCCAGGAGTCAGTTTTTGATGATAAAATCAGGCTTCAACATGAAACGGAGAGAAAGTGCCAATGGCTTCTAAAAAATTTTACTCAGATGATGACATCCAGCTGGCAAAAGCTGCTTTATCAGAATTGCCGGACCTCACCGCTCAACGGAAAACATTGCGTGATTTTCTTGATGCCATTCGTGATGACATCATTGTCCTGGTAAGGACAAAGGGTTATACACTGGCAGATGTTCGTGACACGCTCAAAAATGCAGGGTATGAAGTAGGAGAGAAGGCACTTCGTGACATTATTCGGGAAGCAGAATCGAAAAAACCATCCCGCCGTTCTTCCTCTAAAACAGCACCTAAAAAGACAGATTCAGGCAGGAAAGATGGCATCGATATGAACAACAATTGATGTGACAATGTCACATCGTGTTCTGAGATTATGATGATTACAGAAAAAAAAGCCCCGGCATAAATACCAGGGCTTTTCTGTTTAATCAGACTCGTGGCGGCAATGCACCTGGATAATGCCGTGCAATAATATCATTCAGTTTTTCAACAAGGTCAGAACGCTTAAAGACAATGTGTACGGTCCCTTTCTGGTAGCCACGCACCGTAAAATATTCCCCTTCTAACAGCTTACCGACATTGTCGCCGTTCCCGAGAAATTCACCATACTGCGCCCCGATGCTGTTCCTGAAGTCAGGAACGTTGCGCCCCTCCAGCAGATAAAACGGACGTACCAGGTCATCCAGTGCCTCCCGTCCGCTGCAGTCCAGCGTCACACGCCCGTTACTCCAGCGGTACAGCAGGTTTTCAATAATGATTTTCTTACCCAGACGGCAGGGATTATTGGTTCTGTAATCCCATGACAATTTCCGGTAGACATCAATCAGCCCCTGTTCAAACGTCTGCATCTTGCTGGCATTAAGATGGCGGAATGTTGCCAGTACATTGTCCAGGGTGATTTCAGGACAGGTGTCGCTCATCAGCTGGCTGTTCCACTCATCACGCTGGCATGAACTCATGAAGGTGTACATGCCCGTATCTGTCATCAGGCGGTCCCAGATTTTCCGGTCGGCAAGACGGGTGATATTCCTTTTCGCTTCTTCCGGCTTATCCATGCGACGAACGGAATCAGTCACGCAGTCTTCAAACCCGTAAAGAAAAATATCACCTGACGCATCGAGCAGAATCTTGCGCGCTGTCGCCAGGCATTCCATCGCCTGCATGAACAGTGCAATACCTTCGTTACGCTGCGCGATGATGCGGTCGATAGCCACAGACGGAATAACATCTGTCGTGCCGGCAGTATTCAGGTCAGCAGTGGGTAAAGTCTGATTCATCACATTGTCTCCTCATCGTCACGACTGCCGGGTCAGCCAGGTCATTTCCCGGAGGAGCGAAGCTCCTTCTGCCGTCCGGGTCTTAGGGTATTTCCCCGCAGTGGACCTTTCCGACGGGGGACGCTCACCACGTCACGGGGCAGTTGTCCGGGGGCAGACGCAAAAGTTTTTGACGCCAGCGGCAAAAAGTTTTGTGGCTGGTACATCTCTCCCCTGGACGACTGAAACGGGATGTGGTCGTGTATGTACCCCCGGAAAGTCCGTCTGCGGAGAATAGGCCGCAGTGCGGCGGCAGACAGGCAGAGACAGCAGCGCCATCAGGCGCAGTGGCCTTACACACAGTCAGATGTGCAGGGAGCGCCGCATCCGGCGCGACCGGAGAAAACCGACGGCACAACAACGGCATGCGGTGGTCACTGGTACACCACTCCCGCACAGGTGAAAACAGAGAAAACAGCACGACATCCACAATCAAAAAGTGAAATTTCTTCACTTTTTCACACTTATTTTTCGCGCTGATTTGGTGATTATGGTGATAAAATAAAGTGAAGTTTTTTCACTTTTTCAAAGGTATTTTATGACCGGCTGGGAACTGCGAATCTGGCGAAAAAGCATGCTCTGGTCACGCGAAAAAGCGGCCAGAGAATTTGGCGTGACACAGAGAACATGGCACGCCTGGGAAAATGCGGAGCAGGTGGATGTCACCGTCTGGAGGACCACCCAGGCACTTTCAGTCCGTGACCTGCTGCCTCACATGCAGGGGATGCGCAAGGCAGATATCATCAGGCGACTGGAAAATGAACTGGGGGAAACGGCAGAGGATGTGTGAGCGTAATTCACAGCCTGGCTGAATGCCAGGCTACTGCTCATCAGGAAACAGTTTTTTCAGTTCTTCACCGGAAAGTCCGGTCGCCTCCTGAATCCGTTCCGGCGGCCAGCCCATATCCCGCAGCCGGCAGGCTATTTCCCGCGCCACTTCAAGAGCGCCTTTTTGAATAAGACGTTCTGCAATCGTCATGCTGTTTGCTCTGCTCCTGCTGGCAAAAAAGCCCGGGATTTTGCCGGGCTTTGCGGTTCTCATCAGTGAGTTATTTTCTTCAGTTCGTCATCGGAAAGTCCGGTAGCCTGCTTAATCTGCTCCGGCGTCATCCCCATTTTCTGAAGCTGGCACGCAATAGCCAGGGCTTTTTCAAGCGCTCCTTCCATGCGTCCTTCCATCCTGCCTTCCTGGCGACCTTTTTGCTCAAGACGTTCTGCGATAGTCATCAGTTTATCCTCATGCTGCGGCAGACGCTCAGCCAGCGCCCGCATAAATTCCGGTGATACAGAGTCCCCTGCGTTAACGATGTAATGAATCAGAACACGCACCTGCTCGTCTGAAATTTCCACCATGACCTGCGGGAGTTTGTCCAGCAGCTCCATCATGTCACGATGGCGGATATGCTTCATCAGCAGCGTCAGTGCGGCCATCCGGCGATGGTTCATGATTTCATTGTCATCAACGACAGTGATATCAACCAGCGGAAACGGCTTTGTGTATATTTTAGCCGCAAGTGCCGGATTCTCAAAACAGTCCAGCCAGTTCATGCTGTACGGATACGGGCTGCGCTCACCATGATAGAACAGCACCGGAATCACCAGTGGCAACGTTTTGTGCTGCTCCAGATGTCTCTGCATCGCCGCCACACTGTAACGTAACATGCGGAAAGGCATGTACAGATTTTCGGTGCTCTGGTGCTCGATGAGCGTATAAACATAGCCATCTTCACCCCCGGTGGTTTTCACGCTCCAGAGGATATCGCTGGCGTACTGATGCAGGTCCGGCTCAACAAAGGTGGCGGGTTCCAGCTTCATCGTGGACAGGTCGCACAACTGCCGGTACTCCGCCGGAAGATGCAGTTCCAGAAAATCTCTGGCGACGTCGGGATTCGCCAGGAACGACCGGAACGCGGCATCATGCGGCGTGGGCGTTGTGGTGTTTTTCTTCTTACTCACGGTTCCTCCTGGTGAGATGTCTGAACGTATCCTGCCGCCTGCACAGGCAGACGGCAAGGGTTAATCAGTGGCAGACCCGCTCAATTTCAAGCGCGCGGAGCAGGTGGCCCCATTCGCTGACTTTCATAGCGGGGATACGCACCCGCTTCTGCTCACTGCAGCGTCTGGCGATATGGCCGCTCATCGCCAGGACGTCCGGGTTAATCTCATCCTGTGCCAGCTCCTGACGTCTGAAGCGGGTATGGCGGTGCAGGGGTTTATTCTCCCGCAGGCACTCTTCACGCAGACGCTTTACATACTCGGCGGTTGCGAAGATAATTGATGGTCTCATGGCATAATCTCCATAGATAGTGATTGAGATGCCGGACTTCCTGGCGGGGAAGCGCCGGCGGAGAGAGGCAGGGTTTATCGCCCTGCCTTTTTTTCATTTCGGACAGCGACGCAGTGCCAGCGCGAGCGCTTTCATCTTCCAGCCTTCCGGCGTGCGGTACATCACCTTCCAGTAGCCGTCGATGAACACATAATGGAAGCGCACCTCTTCAGTGCTTTCAGTGGCAATAGCCTCCATGAAAGAACGGTACTCACGCGCCTCACTGTCCATCCGGAAACCACTGTCACGTCCGTAATAAGCCGTCACACCGTCCACCGGGTTCTGAAGCGTATGCCCGGCGGGTTTGTCACAACGGGGACCGAGGCAACGGATATCACCGTGTTCAACCAGGGCTTCGGCCTGCTGACCGGTGGCATAGTGGGTATGCAGGATGCGACCGTTCCAGGTCGGCTCACCGTGCAGGTGGCAGTAAACGGTACGGAACACCCCGTCGCGGCAAAAAACGGAAATCGTGCTGCTGACAGTCATGAAAACGTCTCCTTCTGCTGAATCAGGTCGCCGGGCCGACCGGTTGCTCCCCGGAGGGGCGAAAGCCCCTTCTGCCGTCCACTTCTTCGGGGTTTCTCCCCGCAGTGGACCTTTCCGATGGGGCGTCCGTCACCACGTCACGGGGCAGCTGTCCGGGGGCGGACGCAAAATTTTTTGCCGGGTTTATGGCTAAAAATTTTGTGGACGGTATATCTTCCCCTGGACTGCTGAAACGGGATGTGGTTACTCCAGCCCCCGGAAAGTCCACAGCGGGAAACAGGCCGCAGGGGTGGCGGCGGAAGGGTTGACTGCGCCATCAGGCGCAGTGGCCTTACACACCGTCAGGTGTGCAGGGAGCGCCGTTTCCGGCGCGACAGGGGCGGCGCGACCGGAACGGTCGCTGCAAGCCTGGTTTTTCAGACATCGGACCGTAGCGGCAGCCCGAAACCGCGCCAGCGGGTTCGGCGGAGACTGGCGGGTGCGCCAGCAGCTGCCTGTCGGAGTCGGGCCTGACGACCGGATGCCGCCAGGCAGCCGGGAGCCGAAGGTGTCCCCGCCTCCGGAAATCAGAACAACAGAAACGACATAACAGAAAAATGCCTCACACCATGACGGGCAGGAAGGGCAGCGCCGCAGGCGCGGCCCTCCTGCATTTCAGGCAGGCGTAAGCCTGCCAGGGTTTTCCGGCGGCCTGGCAGGCCATACCCCCGCCGGAGCGGGGGAGTAAATCACCGACGGAACACATGACCGTCAATAAAGGTGAAGGAGTCCAGGAATAAATCCCGCGCATACGCCTCATAGTCAAAATAGAGCGCCACCGTCTCCGGCACGTCAGCCAGCAGGCCGGTATCACTGGCGAACTCAACCGCAAAAGCCTCCTCACTGTCAGCCTCGCCCCACCAGGCATCGCGGAAGGTGTCAAAATCCGTCTCACCGGTATCATCCACCCAGAGACGATAAGCCTCTTCGCAGCCTTCATCCCGTGCCTGGCGGAAGCCTTCAACCCAGGCCCAGTTGATATGGCATTCAGAGGCCATATTCCCCGGGAATCCCTCATAATCCTGAAACATCAGTTCAGGATCGGCTTCATCCTGGTGAAGAGCACGGCAGGCGGCGAAAAAGTCGCGCTCATCATCAAACGTGGTCAGGTCAAACCAGCGTCCGGCGATGCTTCCACAGTTGTATTTGTGCCAGGTTCCAACGTATACAGCAGGTGCAACAACAGACATTCCCGAATCCTCCATAGTCACATGTTCTGCGGCACCGGGCGGTGCCGTGCCTCCATAAAAGCCGGGCGATAAGGCGGGGATGCACAGGGCGCAAGGGAAGCCGCAGCCTGACGCACACGGCTGGCGGGAGTTGCAGGGTGAGGCCGCGAAACCTGAGCGGGCGAACGACCGGAAAATCACGGCAGACGGGAAGGAGGGACCGGGTGACCGCAGCGGCGAAGCGTACCCTTGCATCAACGCCAGCCCGGCTACGATGGAGGCACGGCACAGCCCGCACACGACGCTGAGGCCACATAGCTGAAAACCCACAAGGCCATGCCCCGCATGGCCGGGTAAAAGCGGAGCCGCCGGCGACTTCCTTATTCCGGCGAGTGCAGAGGACACGCCGCATGACCTCCAGACCCCCCCTGATATGAAACGATCATGATCGGCGTGTCCCTGCGTAAAATATACATGCCTGGTTCACCGGAGAATATCTGTGATATCCACAAGTTTTCTGTCGCACAGCCAGTCCTGCGCTTCACGCACCACGCTACTGTCGGGTTTCACCGCTTTCAGCGATGATGCCAGTCGCTTGATCAACATAACCAGTTCCCGTATCTGTATGTCCGGCATTGTCTCCGGCGGAGCAGAGGGACTCTCATTTCCGACGCCCATCCCATGCGCTTCCAGTGTGGCACGGACAAACCAGGCGGCATCGATCAGTTGCTGGCGAATCCAGGTCAGATCGGCATTTCTGTCACGGGCTGCCATTCGCTCACCCGACAGCGCCTTGCTGATATGGCTGCGCACCAGATTATCCAGGAGTTCCTGCGCTTCTTCCGGTGAAAAGCCACCTGGTATCTCTGTGCGCAACAGTCCTTTCCTGTACAGTAGCTGCAGCAGATCAATCTGCGACCGCACTGCAACTATCAGTACATAACGGACAATATTCGCACTGGCGGTGGTTTCTGTATCATTCAGCAGTTCCTCCGGATCATTACCACCGGTATTGCAGAGCAACGGCAACAGAGGTCGCATCCACACGGGAACCTGATATTGTTCGTCTGATTTCATCATATTGCGTTCTCCAGCTTGTTCGGGATCATCCACTGCTCAAGTGCACGTACCTGTACCGGTGCACCACGACCGGCCTCACCGGCTTCAAAAATCAGCCGCCAGAGTGGTTCCTCCTGCCAGAAAAACCGGTCAAATGATGACAGTGATGGAAAACGCCCGCACCACCCCCAGAAAATCGTTTCCAGATCATGCTCCTCAACAACACCAGACCAGCGGGACAACCAGCTTCCGACCGTGGCGGGAGTATGAAACGCAAGGTCAATCTGCGCCTGAGCAAAACATGTCTGGTATTCCAGTTCCCGTCGTTCTGCCTCACGTTCCCGCTGGCGGCTGTATTTCTGCTCTGTCAGCGTGGTTTTCTGACGACGCCGCTCACCTTCACGAAAAGGAACGGACGGGAACAGACGATGCCCCGCATCGGATGGCAGGGGAAGAACACAGACTTCACCAAAACTTTCAATCAGTTTATCCACGGCAGCCAGCCACAGGAGACGGTTGCCATGAAATTCCTCCTTCGTCAGCGCAGGAGCAAAAAAGCGGAGATCGGTCAGCGAAATCCGGCGACTGCCATTCAGGCAGCGAAAGAAAGCGCTGGCATAAGGCCATGCTGAAAGTGTGCGTCCCTGACGACGACGTTGTTCGGTGACAGCCACAGCCTGCATGGCGGCCTGTTGCTCTGCGCTGAGGGGGATCAGTGCCCGTGAACGTGCGCTCATGCCTGACCTCCTTCTGCCATCAGGATATGGATGATGTCGTTAACACTGTACCCCTGCGCATCAAGTGTCGCGGCAAGCGCCAGCGTGTGACTGATAGCGACAGGCGTGAAGATATGTTGCACCTGAACGACGGCGAAAGGCTGTCCACCACAATTCACCAGAACCAGCATCCAGAGCTGAGAGACGTCTCCCGGCGAACATAATGCCAGGTGGAAACGTTCGTGGGCTGGCGTGAAACGAACCTGGACGGGGAAAAAGCCCCCGAACTCACTGCCATACTCGCCATTCATCATCCAGTTAGCCGGTGCGTCCACTTCACGCATCACCTCGTGAGTGAGATTACGGCGCATATCGCTTCCCGCAGCACGGATATCTTCATATTCCTGTGCGTTCATGGACTGCAGGGCATTCAGGGTCAGTTCAGTTTTCATCACGGTATCTCCCTTGCTGCCGCCCCGTCTCCGGCGGGGCGGTGTGGTTGTTCATCAGGCGGCATCAGCCAGGTTATCGGTGCGTTCAGTGGCATCTGTCTGTGGATGTGGTGCACACATCCAGCCTGGAACCCAGCGGTTGTCTTTCATATGGTGCTCTGCATGTTCAGCCGCATCACCTTTCTTCATCTTCTCCACGTCCCGTGCGGCACCGGACAGTCCTGCCTCATTCAGGGCTGTGATAATCTGCGGCTTTTTCAGGTGTCCGAAAAAGTTTGCTTTTGTCGGCTGCCACCAGTCGCGCATGTGAAAACCGATGGCGCTCTCCAGCGTGTCCAGCGGGCTGCGTGACGTGTGACCACACTCGCGGGTCTGAACGCCGTGGATGCTGCACGCGGTGCAGAAACTGAGCAGGGATAACAGCACCTCCTGACTGAGTGACAGGAACGTCGTCATGTCCCGTGACCATCCCTCCGGTAACAGGGCCGCAAGACGGGCTTTTTCTGCCATCATCGCCATGAACGCGGCACCTTCCTTCCCTGACGGCGCATCGCTGGTCAGCGAATAATGTTTACATTCCAGGCTGATTTGTGCTGGTTTACTGTACGCTCCGCTGCCAAACACATTCAGGCAGAGCGTCCATGCCAGCAGTGTCAGGGATTTGTCCGGTTGCTGCATGAGTGCCGCCTGGACTGCCAGCGTGCGTTCGGAAGACATTTTCGTCAGCAGTGGCAGACTGATTTCCTCCACTGATGCTTTCTCCTGCACCTGTTCCGTGCGGTCAGCGTCATCAGTCGCGTCATCTTCACTGCGCAACTGCACACCACGCTGGACACATACGTTTCCATAACGCCAGGACACCACCACGCCACTTCCGGCACGCATCTCCGGCGTCCACGCCCTGACCTTCGCCATGCAGTCAATCAGCTTCATTTCTGCTTCCAGCAGGTCAGATTCCTCACACTGGTTTTCCAGCGCGTCGTAACGTGCCATCAGTTCGTTCAGGCGTTCTTCTTCTGCCTCCGTCAGCACCGCTTCCGGCTCCGGCAGACTGCGGTATGTTCCGGCATCCTCACGGCAGGAACCAACAGGCTCCATACGTCCGGCGCACCATTCCCAGCCTTCTGCTTCCCGAAGGTGTTCAGCGACAGCCTGGAGTTTTTCCAGCAGGGCAGCATCGAGCGCAACACAGTCCACATAGCCACCCTCGTCGTCGCTGAACAAATCGGTGCGCAGTTCATCTGGCGAGAAGGCATCAGCCCCCACAAAGCGGAATTTAGTGTTCCCCGCCACCGCCACTTCACTTTCGGTCACCAGACGACGAATGGTCTGTACTTCCGGTTTACCGCCCCATCCCGACTGACAGGCGGCTTCAAACACCTGCACCTGACGCGCGGTGTCGTTCTCCAGCGCCAGCGCCTGACAGTGCTCTGTGGTGATGCGGTCTTCTGCCAGCGCATCGAGGATGACAGGCGCAAGGTCTGCCAGTTTCAGCATTCGCTGAACGTGGCGGGGCGAATAACCCAGCAAATCACCGATTTGTGCCGGTGTTTTGCCTTCCTGCGCCATTGCGCGGAATCCGGCAATCTGTTCGGCAGGGTGCATATCCCGACGCTGACCGTTTTCAGTCATTGATGCGGCAGTCGCCAGTTCCTGCGGAATAACCTTCACGCGTACAGGACAGTCAGCCGTAAGGATGTTGCGCTCTGCCAGCATGTTGAGTGCTGCCAGTCGGCGACCGCCTGCGGCGACACCGTAACGGTCACCTGGCAGGGCATGAACAACCAGATTCTGTAACAGGCCGACACCTTTAATGGAGTCCGCCAGTTCGCTGACGGACTCCGCAGAATACGGCACCGTGCGCACATTCAGCGGTGACTTAATCAGCGAGGCCAGCGGCACGCTCACTTCCTCCGTCTGCGCCAGCAGGGCAGACAGGACTGTTTCCTGCGTTTTTGCATATTTACGGCTTGCTTTGCGGGTGGTTTCTGGTTCACACTTCGTTACAGGCATAATCATCCCCTTATAATTGCTTATGTCCTGCCGGACGTTCGCGCGTCCGGCACCTCTCTTACTTAAGAATCCCGAAATCCCTGATGGCATGATTCATCCAGTACCCGGCACCGTCCTCAAAATTCCAGGTACGCCAGACCAGGGCACCGTTATTGCGGACAACCAGGCGAAAATGTTCCCCGTGGTCATCCTCGATAAAGACGTTCCGGTACTGTGCGGCAACGGCTTCCGCCTGTTCGCGGGTAAAGGAGCCGTCCGGCAGCCCCTGAAGTATTCTGAAATATTCGCTCATCCTCATATCTCCGGTGATGCCCCGCGCAGGGCGGGGCGGTTATCACAGTCAGGCCAGTCAGAACGGGATATCGTCTGAAAACCCGTAATCCTCCCCCTCCGGCGGTTGCGGCTGAGGCTCGGGCTGCGCGGCCTTACGTCCACGGCCTTTCGTTTTCGCGCCACCTTTTTTCGTCGCGTCAGCACTCTGTGGCTGCCCATTCTGCTGAGGCTTCGGTTGCGCCTGAGCGTTCTGCTGTGGTGCACTCCCCAGCATCTGCATGGTGCCCGTGGTCTTAACAAGAATTTCAGTGACGTAACGGGTGATACCGTTATCTTCCCAGCTACGGGTACGGAGTTGCCCCTCGATGTAGACCTGCGCGCCCTTGCGCAGATATTCACCGGCCACTTCCGCGAGCTTGCCGAACAGCACCACGCGGTGCCATTCCGTCTGCTCCCGCATCTCCCCCGTCTGTTTGTCGCGCCAGCTTTCTGACGTAGCCACCTGCAGGTTTGCCACTGCGCCCCCGTTGGGGATGTAACGGACTTCCGGATCATTGCCCAGACGCCCGACGAGGATGACCTTGTTGATACCACGTGCACTCATAAGAACCTCCTGACTGAAAGATGTGAGATAAACCGGATACCGGCGACGGGACGTTCATGTGCCCCTTCAGAGGAGCGAAAGCTCCTCCTGCCGTCCACTTCACAGGGGTTTCTCCCCGCAGTGGACCTTTCCGATGGGGGCCCGTTTACCGCCTCACGGGACAGCTGTCCGGGGGCGGACGCAAAATTTTTTGCCGGGTTCATGGCTAAAAATTTTGTGGCCGGTGCATCTCACCCTGGACAGATGGAACGGGAGGGGGTTACGTCTGCCCCCCGGAAAGTCCACAGCGGGAAACAGGCCGCAGAGGTGGCGGCAGGAGGGAGGACTGCTGCGCCATCAGGCGCAGTTTCCTCACACACCGTCAGGTGTGCAGGGAGCGCAGGTCACGGCGCGACAGGGGCGGCGCGACCGGAACGGTCGCTGCAAGCCCGGGTTTTCACGCATCGGACCGTAGCGACAGCCCGAAACCGCGCCAGCGGGTTCGGCGGAGACTGGCGGGTGCGCAAGCAGCTGCCTGTCGGAGTCGGGCCTGACGACCGGATGCCGCCAGGCAGCCGGGAGCCGAAGTGGGCGCAATAAAAGACAGCCAGAAACGGTGACAGTGTCACGGAATATCACACCTGTTCCCTGCATACAGCCATACACTACCTTCTGACCGGAAAGCCGGGCCGGCAGCGCCGCAGGCGCTGCACCCCGCATTTCCGGCAGGCGTCAGCCTGCCAGGGGTTTTCGCGCGGGCTGACAGGCGGCCTCCACCGCCTGCCCCTGTATCACCTGTTTCTGCTGCCCTGAAGAATGTAGTGACCACCGAGGAAAACCGCCTGCTGATTCGCCACAAAATCGCAGATTTCATCAACAATCTGTGCGGTGGTGAGCGGTTTCTGCCCCATCTCACGACGTCGCGCATTAATCACGGCTTTGTAATTACGCAGAATTTCGCGGGTTTCCGTGCTGATATTCATGACATGTGCTCCCCGTCCAGCGCCTGTAACACAACGTTCATTGCTTCGCGTTCCTCCCTGACGAACGCATCACCGTCGCCCCCGTTCTCACTCCCGACGGCATACAGGCGCTTCATTTCACTGCCTGCCAGCGCCATCACTTTTTCCAGCATCACCGCCGGAACTGTCACCTGACGGCTGGCGCGCTTTTCTTCCATCAGCTCACGAACAACGTCGTGAACAATGCTGACATCCGCACCATATTCAAAGGCATCGTCCAGCCGCTGCATGACGGTTTCCAGCTCATCGTCTGTCAGACTCCAGTCCTGGGCTATGTGACGCACATCCCCACGGGTCAGCACCACGGCAAAAACGCATTCACTGTACGGCACGTCTGTATCCAGTACATCGCGGATAATTTCTTTAACAGTACAGTACATGTTCTCGTCTCCTTTACAGGGGCGTCATTGCCGCCCCGTCCGTTAATCAGTCCAGTGCTGCGTAAATCGCGTTGCATTCAGGGTGAAATTCGATGTGACGCCACAACTGCGCATCGCGCATCCGGTAAAGCTGGGTCAGTCCTGCATCCCCGCTGTCGTGGTACAGCCACAACTGGCGGTTAATCACAAGGGAGGTAAGGATGATGCCTGCGGCATCAGCACTCACGGTACGGTCAAACCAGTTTGCACCGTTCACCATGTGGAAACGGTCGCCATCCGGCATCATGTAGCCGCCACCGTCCGGCAGGCGGATGAAGTGCCAGAATCCGCCTTCGTATTCCGGCATCATTTTTTTCGCCAGCGCGTACACAGACGCCTCGACATACAGAAAATCCTGGCCAAACAGGTAAGGCAGAAAGAAGAGGCGGTCGCATTCTTCAACATTCAGAGTGACAGGTTTCGCATATTGCATGATGTTTTCCTCCGTTGTTCACATATTCCGCGACACCGGGCGGTGCCGTGCCTCCATAAAAGCCGGGCGAACAGGCGGGGATGCAGGGGCGCAAGGGAAGCCGCAGCCTGACGCACACGGCTGACGGGAGTTGCAGGGTGAGGCCGCGAAACCTGAGCGGGCGAACGACCGGAAAATCACGGCAGACGGGAAGGAGGGACCGGGTGACCGCAGCGGCGAAGCGTACCCTTGCATCAACGCCAGCCCGGCTAAGATGGAGGCACGGCACAGCCCGCACACGACGCTGAGGCCACATAACTGAAAAACCACAAGGCCATGCCCTGCATGGCCGGGTAAAGCGGAGCCGGCGGCGACTTCCTTTGTGCTCTTTCCGGTGACCGGCAGGAAAAAGGCGGGGATTTTCCCCGCCATCGTCATCATTTCCGGATTTTTGCCAGGGCATCCGCCATGCTGCGAATTTCAGCCCGGGCTTCCCGGACCACCTCCCGCAGAACACCACGGTCAAACCAGCGGCGGGGCGGTTCATCCGGTATACGCAGCACATCGCAGGCCAGCCCACTGGACAGGATATGCTCAATACAATCGCTGACCAGGTACATTTCCACCGACGAAAAACGTGCTCCCCGGTTCACGATGGCATCGAGCACCACGGGCAGGTTTTCGTCATCTTCATCGAGCCAGCAGGGGTGATCGCTTTCCTTCACGACCAGGCGAAAGCGGCGCGTCTGGCGGGTCAGCAACGTCTGACCGGTGGTGGTCAGCGCCGCACGGATACGCCGCGCATCTTCTGCCACCTGGTAACAGATGCTTCGTACCGCATCGTGCACCGCATCAAGAACAGCCCTGATTTCGTCTTCGGTCAGCCATTCTCCGGCATACGGGAAAGACACCTGCGTTCCGTCTGCCGGAAGTACCGGCAGCGATTGCCACTGACTGCCGGACAGTACCAGTTCCGCCCCGGTTCCGGTCAGTCTCTGAATGGCGGAGGCCAGGAGCGGCGGCAGTACGCCGCCGTGACGGTTGATAAGTAACGTCGCCAGCCGGGGCGCATCCAGCCGCACGTAAATGCTGATCCAGCCCGGATACTTCGGGTTACGCTGGTCAACATCCGTCTCTTCCGGCCAGCCCTGCGCCAGCAGCAGGTTACGGGCGTGACGACAAACCAGTGCATTCAGCGTTTTGTTCATGATTAAGCGTTCTCCCTGTATCGCCGCCCGCAGGGCAGGCGGCGATAACATCAGTTGTTTTCGTGTGTGTTGTTTTTCAGCAGGGTGCGGGCCTGATTAATCACTGCCTGACGGCGGGTAACACATTCCGGGACGGCAAGGCCGTTATCACGGGCGGCCCATTCACGTTTCCACAGTGCCTGTTCAGCGGTCTGAATCAGGGACGCCAGCAGTTCAGCAGAGACGGTCACCAGGCGGTTTTCGCTCACGTTGCTGATAATCTCCATCGCAGCGGCGGAAGAAATACCGGACTCCATCCGCTGGTCTTCCGGGATGTCCTCCAGGTGCGCCAGGACAGTCCTGATTTCATGATCGGTCAGAGAAATTTCCATACCGTCGGCCAGTGCCTGAATCTCTTCCGGGGACCAGATAAGCAGCATCAGCGGCGTGTTTCCCGGATACTTTGCTGCCAGCTCACGGCAGAGCGTTTCGCATGTTCCGTACATTTCGTCTCCTCCTTAATCTTTGAAGCACGCATCCAGTTCAAGAATTTCGGTATATGCCTCCATCAGGAGGCGGTTTGCGCGAAACAACGTCTGACGCACCAGACGTTCCGGCAGGGTGTCAGCATTAAAGCTGTACCGCCGCTCCATCTCATTCATGGTTGTACGCAGGTCGCACATGGCATTGGCCACCTCCGCCACTTCGGCGCGAAGTTTTTCGTGTCCGGCATAGTTCATTTACGCAGCCTCCGGCATAAACCAGTCATCATTCGCGGCCCCCTGCTGCATGGCCCGTTGTACGGCAGCCAGTCGTTGCTGTCCGGCACGGTGATACTGCTCAAGCAGCTCGATACCGATATACCGGCGTCCGGACTGGAGGGCGGCAACGCAGGTTGAGCCGCTGCCTGCAAACGGGTCCAGCACAATTGCGTTCGGGTGTGTGAAGCTCTCAATCAGTGGTTGCAGGCTGGTAACGGGCTTTTCCGTCGGGTGATGACGATTGCCTGAATATTTCCAGCCCAGCACGTCGGGTAATGGCTTCTGAGGCAGCGCCGGACGGCCTTTTGCCAGGATATAGGCGCATTCGTGACGGTACGCGACATACGCAGATTTGGATGTGTAGTTTTTGGTGAACACAAGGTGCCCTACCACGCTGAATCCGGCGCGTTTCCAGGCCGCCATAAAGCGGTCAATACGGTTCCAGCCGTAGAAGCTCACCATCAGCGCATCTTTTTTCAGCACGCGGTACATCTCATTGCTGGCAGGTTGCAGCCAGTCATCATTAACGTCACCGGCAATGGTGCGCCCGGAACGGTCACGGAAACCGACGAGATATGGCGGGTCGGTTAAGATGAAATCAATGGCGTTATCAGGAATCGTGGCCATAACATCGATGCAGTTACCGAGGACAAAACGGGACATACAAAACTCCTTCTCTTACAGAGGGCACCGGGAGGGCACCCCTGTGGTGCCCGTTCCCCGCTGCCTGTGGGCTGTTCACCGCGTCCGGTAACGGGTCAGGCCGACCGTGGAATACCGCAGCCGTCGTCTTTTTGACGGCAAGGTTATGCCGCGAAAGCGGCTTGAAGGGCGTTCATCAGAAAAGGGCGACTGGCTGGCGTACACTGTCACCGACGCCAGCCGGGAGCGGTAAAAGCGCCCGTCCCGTGCCCGGCCGGACGCGGGACACTGACCACAGGCAGCGTTTATGCCGCGCCGCATCAGCCGGCGCAGTAAAAAGAGGAGCACAGCGACATCCTTTACCGGAAAAGAAACGGGCGGTTGCCCGCCCGTCTCCGTCATACTTCATCCGCCATAATGCGCCACCTTGTCGACTATCCACACAGGTCCGGTGACTTCCGGCAGCTCATCATCATCTGTCGGATGTGACCATTCCAGTTCCCCCCACAGCACATCAACGAGCTCTCCGCGCTCATACAACTGCCAGCCACAGAAATCACAGCCCTGTTCGGCATACCAGTGCTCCAGCGTGCAGCTGAAACGGCGGCTTAATTCTGCAATAACGTCGCTTTCCGGCTGACACCACGGCGTGTCGAAATCCACCTTAATGAAGTTGTCTCCCTGACTGCTGATATTCACCTCATACCCACAAGGCCACTTCACGCCATACTGTTCCGTATACCAGTGATATGCAGAAGGAACACCGTTCAGAACACCACCGTTAAAGCCATTCACTTCAACATCCAGGCGGGTGGGCAGAACCGTCAGCAGGTCAAACGGCATGGTTTTTTCCGGCAGTACGTTGTCACACAGACGGTTCCACCACACCGATACAGCCTCGTTACTCCAGAAGCCACACCAGTCACCTCTTTTTGCGGTGAAAAGTGCGGTGATGGTATCCCTGACATCGTCCGGTAATCCTTCCCAGCGACGCTGGCCAGTACCGCTCTGCAGCCAGAGTTCATGCAGCATCAGGCAGTTTTGCTCATCCAGCAGTACACCGTTCTGCAGGTATGTCAGCCAGCGGGTGAACGCGATATTCTCCGGCGATACAACGCCACGCCCGGCAGCCGTCAGTCCGGGGCATGGTTCAAACCGCACATCTTCAGTGGTCTGCAGAAGTCCGGCACTTCCGGCCAGAAACAGCTGAATACCTTCATTTGTGGCGCGGCGATAAAACGGTGTGACTGCACCGCTGGCCAGTCGTTTAATCTCAGCAATCTGTGCCGGTTCACCAGAAAAATGCATACGATTTGAGCACCAGTTTGGCATGGGAATTCTCCTCTCACATGCGGCCTCCATCAGGCCGTGCCGCACCTGTAACCGGGCGACCGCATACGAATGCAGGTGCGGCCCCGAAGCCGCAGCGCGTGGAGGAGGAACGACGAAACGTGACCGGGTGAGGAGGCCGGCGACAGCGACACACTTGCATCGGATGCAGCCCGGTTAACGTGCCGGCACGGCCTGGGTGACCAGGTATTTTGTCCACAGAACCGTGCACAAAATGCTGTGGATAAGCTGGACACAGCAGTCCACAGCAGGCATACAGCCACACCCTCAGAGAATTGAGCGTTTTTTAGTCACAATATGACATTTGACTGTGTGTGGATTCAGTTATTAGAATACTGTATATATATACAGCAAAAGAAAAGGGAGATGAGAACATGATCCGCATTGAAATTCTTTTCGACCGCCAGAGCACAAAAAACCTCAAATCAGGCACACTTCAGGCGCTACAGAATGAAATCGAACAACGTCTGAAACCACACTACCCGGAAATCTGGCTGCGTATAGACCAGGGCAGCGCCCCGTCTGTATCTGTCACTGGAGCCCGCAACGACAAGGATAAAGAACGTATCCTGTCTCTGCTGGAAGAAATCTGGCAGGACGACAGCTGGCTGCCTGCAGCATGAGTACCGTTTATCACCGTCCGGCTGACCCTTCAGGCAATGACAGTTACGTGCGACCGTTGTTTGCCGATCGTTGCCAGGCCGGTTTTCCTTCGCCTGCCACTGATTATGCTGAGCAGGAACTGGATCTGAACAGCTATTGCATCAGCAGACCTGCAGCCACCTTCTTTCTGCGCGCCAGCGGTGAATCGATGAACCAGGCTGGCGTGCAGAATGGTGATCTGCTGGTAGTGGACAGGGCCGAAAGACCACAACACGGGGACATCGTTATCGCTGAGATCGACGGGGAGTTCACCGTCAAACGACTGCTGTTGCGCCCACGCCCGGCACTGGAGCCGGTTTCAGACAGCCCGGAGTTCCGCACACTGTATCCGGAAAACATCTGTATTTTTGGTGTTGTCACTCACGTGATACACAGGACGCGGGAGTTACGCTGATGTTTGCACTGGCTGATATCAACAGTTTCTACGCCTCATGTGAAAAAGTTTTCCGCCCGGACCTTCGCAACGAACCGGTCATCGTACTCAGCAATAACGATGGCTGTGTGATCGCGCGCAGCCCGGAGGCAAAAGCCCTTGGCATCAGAATGGGGCAGCCCTGGTTTCAGGTGAGACAGATGCGCCTGGAGAAGAAAATACATGTATTTTCCAGCAATTATGCGCTGTACCACAGCATGAGCCAACGGGTCATGGCTGTTCTGGAGTCGCTTTCTCCCGCAGTTGAGTCCTACTCAATTGATGAAATGTTCATTGATTTGCGGGGGATAAATCATTGCATCTCTCCGGAGTTTTTTGGTCATCAGCTCAGGGAACAGGTAAAGAGCTGGACAGGACTCACCATGGGGGTGGGCATTGCGCCTACAAAAACGCTGGCTAAAAGTGCACAGTGGGCAACAAAGCAATGGCCACAGTTTTCCGGTGTGGTCGCGCTGACGGCAGAAAACCGTAATCGGATCTTGAAGCTACTGGGGCTGCAGCCAGTTGGTGAGGTCTGGGGAGTAGGACGCAGACTGACGGAAAAGCTGAATGCGCTGGGTATTAACACAGCACTGCAGCTGGCGCAGGCTAACACGGCATTCATCCGGAAAAACTTCAGCGTCATTCTTGAGCGTACGGTACGCGAACTCAACGGCGAGTCCTGCATATCCCTGGAAGAAGCACCACCGGCAAAACAGCAGATTGTCTGTAGTCGCAGTTTTGGTGAACGAATCACAGACAAAGATGCCATGCACCAGGCTGTTGTTCAGTATGCAGAGCGGGCCGCAGAGAAACTACGTGGGGAGCGTCAGTATTGCCGGCAGGTGACGACATTTGTACGGACATCCCCCTTTGCAGTAAAAGAACCCTGTTACAGCAATGCCGCTGTGGAAAAGCTTCCATTGCCTACACAGGACAGCCGGGACATTATTGCCGCAGCATGCAGAGCGTTAAACCATGTCTGGCGTGAAGGGTACCGCTATATGAAGGCAGGAGTCATGCTGGCTGATTTCACACCATCGGGTATAGCGCAGCCGGGATTATTTGATGAGATCCAGCCCCGTAAAAACAGCGAAAAGTTAATGAAAACACTCGATGAACTGAACCAGTCGGGAAAAGGGAAAGTGTGGTTTGCGGGGCGAGGAACCGCCCCTGAATGGCAAATGAAACGGGAAATGTTGAGTCAGTGTTATACAACTAAATGGCGAGATATTCCCCTGGCCAGGCTGGGTTAGTTCAGTCATCTCCGAACATATTTTCAGCGTTTCTTCTGGTCTGGTCTTCACCGTCATTTCTCGACAGACTCTGCTCTGTAAGAGGAGTACTGCAATCCACAAACGTATGGAGACCAGATTGTTTTTCCAGTAATTCAAGCAATTTCTTTTCAACCGAAAAAGCACCTGGTATTACGCTGGAAATCACCTTATTAATATCATCCAGAGTCGTATTTTCTGTCAGTAACTCCGATATCAGCAAAGGAAGACGTTTATCTATAGCTGCAAACGCCGCACCAGTAACTAACATCGCGCGCATGAAACGTCCCCGCTCCTTCAGTTTTTCATTTGCAATGAGCTCATCTGCTATCTTATCTCCTGTCCGTTCATCCGGGAAAAGTTCAAATGAGCAGCGTCTGGATTTATTTTCATCACTCATTAGTCACACCACCTTTCATTTTTATCATTCCCATGACTAAATCAAACTGCGGGGATGAGCTCAGATAAAAGCGCTCATCAGGAACCTTAGTCAGGTTCTTCACAGCCTCGGCCACAATTTCAGCCCCACCACCAACACACATTACATGTGTATAGTCGGTGAAACGGCTGATGACATCATTAACTCGTTTAATAAGCAACTTCTGCCGTTCATTGATAACATTAATGATAGACTCACGCTGTTCAGCATTATAAATGCGACGGGAAAGGTAGTCAGGTTCATTACGGTGCACAATGATATTGTCAGCCTGGAATGAGCTCACTCTTGTATTAGCATGTACAGCCATCTGTTCCTTAACCCCGGATGTAATCAGGGACACGCCGATATTCGGATCACACCAGGTTTTTGTAATCCCTGTCATTTTGCTACGAACATGCGACACATCAAGAGTTGTACCACCGAGATCTACGATCAAAAGGGATTCATCATCCTCAAGCCCCGCAAGAACACTGAAACCAGCGGGAATACTTTCAGGAAGAACGGAAACACTGCGAATAACAAATGCATCACTCCCCTGCACCCGTACTTCACGCATCACATTTTTTTTCTTTCTTTCAATGTTTTGCTTATTTTTCTGATTGTTGGCGTCAAGGTATTCAGAGATCGGCAATGTGACGATGACATCAACAGGCTGCGCTTTCAGGCCGGTCTGCTGTAGCGCATGCTGAATGGCCACAACATTCACATCACTGTACTGATAGCGTGTTTCAGTCGTTACGACAGCATCAGCACTTAATGGATCAAATGAAAACTTCTCGCCGTCGATCTCGTAATTAGCCGGGGCAGCATCATCCAGTAAACTAAAAGACCATTCCGGTTTAAAGCTGTTAGGGCTGATTAACGTTTTCACGTCACCATCCTCCAACCAGGCAAGTTTAATGTTGGTAGAACCATCATCAATAAAGATTTTCATAACCAGTCTCCGTTGCTCATAAACAAATAGAAAAAACAAACATGCTTCATACATACAATGTATATTCAATTATAATGAAAAAATAGTCTTTCTGAAAGGACAAAAGCAACATAAAAACACGATAAACTGCATGTACATTGTACATATAACTTTAAGACCAGAGAAAATCATATATACAAAAACATTATGAAGGTTATATGTGATACATAAATGCAATATAAAAACATCTTTGACATCATGGTTCAGGTTAAGGGAAAAGGAATGAAATGGTGAAACTGAGAGGAAAGGAAAGCGGTGACGAATCATGTCACCATAAACAGAAAGATGTCTAATGGGGACTCTTTAGGTACGTGAAGAATCCCCATAACGCATTTAAAAGACATACATCAGATACCCTTAAGGTATCCGATAGTTTATTGACCTATTGCACCATCACGTTCAAGCTTCTCTCTTATAGCCTCAATAATATATGAGCTAAAATCCAGAGATGTTTTACTGGTCGCTTTAAGTTCCGCATGAGCTTCAAAATACGACAGCGGTATGGCCTTAAGATTCTTAGCCTTCGTCCTGGCAGCCACGGGACGACCTGAAACTTCCTCTGCACCTTCATTTGGCTGAGACGGGGCTGTTGCTGTTACGGCAGAAGAAGAAGTTTGTAATCTGGCAGAATCCACCAGGTTTTTCAGTTTTTCAGCCTGTGCACTAAATTTCGCTTTGCTCATGAGATAACCAAGGATGTTTGTTAGATACTTAAAAGATATCCATTAAAAGCCCCAAGGATACTATATGGATACCCAATAGATACACCTTACTGTTTGTTATTTTCAATCAGATGATTGATTTCTTCGATCAGGGCAATAACTTCCTTACCTCCTGCCGAATAGCGCCCATGAACAGACTCAGTGATTCCCATCCCAGTCTCAATGACATCCTCAAATTCTGCACGAGCAGAAATGCGGCTCTTCATCAGCTTCAGATGTTTGAACGATGGCAGGATTGCATCAAGCTTAGGGAATTTCTTCTTGTTAGGATTAACTTTACAGAGATACAGGTGAGCAGTTATATCGGTCCCCATGATAGAGCTGATTTCGTCCAGTACTCCATCAAAATGCATCAGACCAATACGTTCAGTCAGGGAGTCTTTTGAAGGGACAATAACGCAGTCTGCAAAGGCAATCGCAGTACGGGTAAGATCTGAGTCAAATCCCCCACAGTCAATAAGTAACGTCTTATCGCTGTTCTTGTAGGGAGTCATAATTTCGATTAACTCATCCACTGTTTTGGGTACTTTCACGGAAATTTCTTTTCCTTCAGGTCTCAGCCCCAGAATGATAGAAAGCCCGGTATGAGTATCCAGATCAACTGTATCAGACTTCATTTCACCAACAATGTTTACGGATGAAGTTGTCTTACCCACACCACCTTTGGGATGCGTATTAGCAATAACAGGCATAGTGTATCTCCAGAATCCACATGTAATACCCATAAAGACCCCCTAAGACACCTTTCGGATATCCAAGAGGTACTCAATAGATGTTTTTTTACTCTATACCGGTCCTGCATGTCAACAGAATATGAAATACCGATAATATATCCATGAGATATCCGAAAGGGATTTAAAAAAGTCAGAGCTTATGGAATTCTTTTGAGCATAGACACCGCATCGGACTCAGGCATCGAAAACTGCACCCGGTGCCGTGCAGCCACATCCAGCGCAAACACCTTCGTGTAGACCTCCGTTGAGCTGATGGACTTATGCCCCATCAGGCTCTGCAGGACCTTCAGCGGTATACCGGCATACAGCATGTGCATCGCATAGGAATGGCGGAACGTATGTGGCGTGACCGGGACAGAGAACGTCACACCGTCAGCGGCAGCAGCGGCAACCGCCTCCCCAATCCAGGTCCTGACCGTTCTGTCCGTCACTTCCCAGATCCGCGCTTTCTCTGTCCTGCCTGTTCGTTTATTACGCCGTTCCATGGGGATTTTCAGTGTGGCCACCATCGTCTGCAGCTGGCTGACGTACCAGGCGTCGGAGAGCGGAACCAGCCGGTGAGTCTGCTGACCGGCGGGCATTCTTCCTGCCGTCCTGGCGGCTTTTTCGGTCCGCTGCTTCAGAGTGGCCAGCTGCACAAACGGATACGGAGGCGTGAGCGAAAAATCCCCCCGCGTCAGCGCCAGTGCTTCATTAATGCGCGCACCGGTGTTCCACAGTGTGGCCAGCAGCATCTTGCGGCGCAGATCCGGGACGTAATGGAGCAGGGCGCTCACTTCAGGGGCCAGCAGGTATTTTGGCAGTTCATCATGAACCATCGACATCTGGCGGAGTGCCAGCGCTGCCGGATAATCGATGGCAACAGGAAGCTGAGCAGCATCCCGGGCATGGTGGATCGGTGCCGGCAGGTGCTGCATATCAGTGTTCACTCCACGGGGAAACGTCGGGCAGGTTTTCCACAACCCGGTACTTTCCCGGATAACGGAGCTGGTTACCGCCACGCGTCCAGACGGTGACAACAAAACCCCCTCCCTGGTTGTTTTCGGGGAGCAGGCGATCGCACTGCTCACTCAGCATGTGGATCACAAACGGCGCATCGCTGCCGTCTTCAAATACCAGTTCCAGCGCATCGCGGCCATGCAGCGTTCCCTTACTGATGATGACGTACTCAGCCCCCCGCATCTCCCTGAGTAAATGTTTTGCCGCATCCGGGACAAGCAGCCTGGCTGCGCCGGCATTCCAGCTGAGGTAGACATATCCGGCCTGCGCCTGTACAGACTGCCAGTAATCCGTTCCGGCGACAGCCTGACCTTCATTCTCAATAAAAAACATGGGTGACTCCTTTTTTCTTTTCCGGGCAGGGACGGTCATGCGATAACGTCATCCATCATCACTGCCCTTACCGTCACGCCGTCAGATAACATCATGCCGTTATCATCATCACCATGATAACAAGCATCCATATAACCACGCCGTTAAATTACCGGAGAGCCGTTTCCGTCAGATCCGACTTTCCGGAATATCACAACTTTCCGGAAGTGTACCACGCTGAGGAAATCATCATATCGCTGTTTTCCGCCCCTGCGCGGCGCATCACAGGTCAGGGAGATGACACAACATATAGTGTCATCAGCAGCTGAATCCGGCACCACATGTTGTGCTGACGGGAGGTGGCGTTGTGTGGGGGGAGAAGAAGATCCGTGACCACCAGAAATCGGATCTGCGCGGGGAAAGAGAGAAAATCACATAGGCTGAACATATCCATATGCCTGACATCTGCATATTCGTGGCATACGCATACCCTCACCATCTGCATATGCTGAATCTATACATATGCTGAACATCTGCCTATACTAAATATATGCACACACCCGGTGCAATGAACATCATTCCGGATATGCATCACATATCCACACTTACCCGGGAGAGAATCATGAGAACCGTATCCATTTTTAAAAACGGCAACAACCGCGCCATCCGCCTTCCACGCGATCTGGATTTTGAGGGGGTGAGCGAGCTGGAGATCGTCCGGGAAGGGGACAGCATCATTCTGCGCCCCGTCCGGCCGACCTGGGGCTCATTCCTGGAGCTCGAAAAGGCAAACCCGGACTTTATGGCGGAGCGCGAGGATGTTGTCACCGATGAAGGACGATTTAACCTGTGAAGAAAATGTATATGCTCGACACGAACATCTGCTCGTTCATCATGCGCGAGCAGCCCGAAGCGGTGCTGAAGCGCCTGGAGCAGGCGGTGCTGCGCGGCCACCGTATCGTGGTCTCGGCCATCACTTACTCCGAGATGCGCTTCGGTGCCGCCGGCCCGAAGGCCTCGCCACGCCACGTGCAGCTGGTTGACGCGTTCTGCGCCCGCCTCGATGCCGTCCTGCCCTGGGACCGCGCCGCGGTGGATGCGACCACGGAGATTAAGGTGGCACTGCGCCTCGCCGGGACGCCGATCGGTCCGAACGACACGGCGATAGCCGGACACGCCATCGCTGCCGGCGCCATTCTGGTGACGAATAATGTGAGGGAGTTTGAGCGGGTACCGGGTCTTGTGCTGGAAGACTGGGTAAGATAACGCTGTAAAACAAAACAGGCGGTCAGGCGCGGCCGGCCGCTCTTTCAGGCAGCGGTATATAAAGGAATAAAAAAATGCCCCTGATCACGCGGCTTATGCTGCAAAACTTCAAAAAGTTTCCGGAACTGGACCTGCGCTTCAGCAACGATCGTAACATTCTGGTTGGGGACAATGAGTCCGGGAAAAGCACTATTCTGCTGGCTCTTGACCTTGTGCTGAGTGACAGCAGGCATCGGGTTGAGGCGCTGGGGGTGGAATCGCTCCTGTCACAGTCAGCAGTCAGGCATTTTCAGGAAGGTGAGCGCCGTGCCGATCAGTTACCCGTGCTGACCGCTGACGTTTTCCTGAGTAATGGGGGAGAGCCTGACCTGAACGGCAGGCAAAATCTGGCGGGTATCGATGCGGATGGTCTCAGAATGCGCATTGCTCCCATGATGGAGGAATACGGTCAGGATATACACCATGTTTTGCAGCAGGATCCTGATAATTTTCCCTATGAATACTATTCCGTGCAGTTCAGCACATTCTCCGGTGGTCATTTCGCAGGCTTCAGACGCTATCTGCGCCATCTGTTCTTAGACAGTGCACGCATTGATAACGAGCATGCCGCACAGGAGTATACGCGCACAGTTTACAGCGTCAATGTGCCGGTGGCCGATCGGTACCGGCTTGAAAACAGTTACCGGCAACAGAAAATGCACTTCTGCGCCCGGCATCTGTCCGCCATAAACGACACGCTGAAAACGTATCAGTTTGGCGTGCGTTCCGGCGCTAAATCAGGTCTTGAGGCGAACCTGGACATTACTGAGGACGGTATTTCCATTCGTCACCGCGGAAAAGGAAGGCAGTGTTTCATCAAAACGGAGTTTGCGCTGCAGCGGCATCAGCAGCAGGGGGGAGAGATCCACGCGCTGTTGCTTGAGGAGCCGGAGAATCATCTCAGCCATGTCAGTATGAAGAGGCTGGTTAATCAGCTTGCCACGGAACGGCAGACGCAGGTGTTTATTGCCACACACAGTAGCCATATCTCCTCCCGCCTCGACCTACGTAAGGCTATTCTCCTCGGAGCTACCCGGCCGGTACTGATGAATGAACTTTCCGCTGAGACTGCCGCCTTCTTCATGAAAGCACCGGATAATAACGTGCTGGAATTTGCGCTGGCCAGACGCGTGCTGCTCGTGGAGGGGGATGCTGAGTTTATTCTGATCGAGGCCTTTTATCACCGCCTGTATGGCAGGGCACCGGAGGATGACGGGGTTCACATCATCGCTATCGGCGGAACGAGTTTCCGTCGTTATCTTGAACTGGCCCGTCTTCTGGAAAATCGTGTCGCGGCCCTTCGCGACAATGACGGCAACTATCAGCAAAATTGCGATGAACGCTATGCTGACGTGCTTTGTTCCCGCTCCCGGGTATTTGCTGACCACGACAACAGCCGCTCCACATTTGAAATCTGCCTGTATCAGGATAATGCCGACCTGTGTGATGCGCTTTTCCGCGGAACCCGCCGGACACTCACGGTTCAGGATTACATGCTGGCCAATAAGGCAGAAGCAGCATTCCAGCTGTTACAGTTGCACGCCGAAAAGCTGACCGTTCCTGATTATATCCAAGAGGCACTGGCATGGATAAGAGAGTGATATTTGCGGTTGCCGGCTCGGGTAAAACCACGCTGCTGATACGTCGGTTAAGAGAGGACCGGCGGACGCTGATCCTGACCTTCACCGTAAATAATGAAGCACATCTGCGGGCGCAGATTATCAGACGCTTTGGCTACATACCGTACGGGATCCGTGTGATGACCTGGTTTGAGTTTCTGCACGGTTTCTGTTTTCGCCCTTTCCTGCAGGAGCAACTGTCATCGCGTGGTCTGAGCTTCAACCAGCCCCCTTCCAGAATACCGCGCACGAATATCCGGCATTATCAGGATCCCGCCGGACGGCTGTATCACCGGCGGCTCGCACACCTGCTGACAGCCCGGGGGTTGCTGCCAGATATCCGTACCCGACTTGCCCGTTACTACGATGAGTTGTTCGTTGATGAAGTCCAGGACTTTGCCGGCCATGACTTTAATTTTCTGCTGGAGCTATGCCGCGCGGAAATCTCAGTGCTGTGCTGCGGGGATTTTTATCAGCATACCTTTGACACAAGCCGCGACGGTAACGTCAATGCTACGCTGCATGAAGACATAACCCGATACGAGGCTCGCTTCAGGGCTGCGGGTATCATGGTGGATTGTGAGACGCTCAGCCGGACATGGCGCTGTTCAGCTACAGTGTGTGAGTTCATTACCGGACAACTGAACATTCGCATTTCGGCTCATGGAACACATACCACCCAGATTGAAATCGTCACGGATGAAGCGCGTTCAGCGGCCCTGCACGCGGACAACACGATGATCAAGCTCTTCTATCGCGAACATCACCGTTACGGATGCCACTCAATGAACTGGGGGGGCAGTAAAGGACTCGACCACTTTCAGGACGTCTGCATCGTGATGGGGGCCAACCACTGGATGCGCCTTATCCAACAGAAGCTGGCAGCACTTCCACCATCATCCCGTAACAGGCTATACGTGGCCTGCTCACGGGCGCGGGGCAACATCTATTTTATTCCGGAAAGCCATCTTCGGAGATTCAGAAACTAAGTCAGCGGCTTCTCAACTGGGCACAAGCCGGTAAAAAGTGGTCAACGACAAAACTTCAGGCCGAAAAATGAGGCTCCGGTTTCGCCGGAAACCGGACCTGCGTGGAGGGAAACCCGCAGATGATATGATATTTATCATTAATCGCATAATAAATCCTGGCCTGATATTTACAGGCAGAGAAATAAATCATTCGATATATGATTTTATCGTCATCAGCCATTAACCCCCCAGGAAGCGCAACATGACCAGTACCGGGCCGACACTGAATCTCAACTATGACCAGCTGCTTGACGAAATCAAAGGCATCCTTCGCGTACTCTGCCGACACAACAGTAATCCCCAGGATTACGCTTCCCTCACGGATGCCTATGACAGAGGCTGCCGCCACGGTGCCATTGCGCTCTGGTATTCACTGGCATTATCAATGAGAGCGCCAGGACGGGACTGTGAGGAGGACCGCAAACATCTTAAGCTCATGGCCGGTCTGACCCGCGAAAACCAGGAGCCGTCTGCCGACGTCCGTCACCACTGCAGCGGCGGGTGCTGATTGTGCTGGCTGCCCTTGATGAAAAACGACCGGGCCCCGTGCTGACGCGGGACATAGAGCGGGTGCTGGAGCGAAGCGGGGAAGCCACGGTCTACGGGCCAAATCTGCGCGCCTCCTGCCGTCGCCTGGAGGATGCCGGCTGGCTTCGGACCCTGCGTGCGCCTGATCTGCGACTGGCCGTGGCACAGCCTCTGCTGCAGGCTGAACAGGATCGCCTCCGGGAAGAAGGCGGAAATCGTCGTTCTGCCGCTGGTCCCGGTATCAGGTCTGTCCGCAGACTGCACTTCTGCCACAGACCTGCCGGTGGAGCTGGGCGGCATGACGTATCAGGCCTGCCGTGGGGATTTTGTGGTGCGTCTCGACGGCAGCACCTGTCTGCAGTTATGGAATAAAGAAGGCAGGGTGGTACGCCGGGAGGGCGATCCGCTGGAAGTGGCGCAGTGGCTGCAGGCCTGTCACAATGCAGGAATGGAGGTTCGTGTGCAGGTTAATGAAAGCGTCGCCCCGCAAGAACTGGCCTGATAATGGTCGCTCGTGTAACCCGGTTCATTCCGCATTTCACTGTTTTCTCAAACAGGGCAATGCTTTCCACATCAATAGCTGATTTCCGTTCCTGCACATCAGCGTATTCGTAGCTGCCAACAATACGCTCTGTCATGTCGGTGCCAACTTCATTACCAGACCCCCTGTCAGCACAGGCAAGCGCCAGTGCTTCCCGAAATTTTTCTATTGTGCCAGGCAACTCATCGGCAATAGTAACAGACGGTCTCGCTTGACTTGTGAGCCAGCGACGAATCGTTGACTTGTTAATTTCAAACATACGCGTGACAGGCGTGATCCAGTTTGGGCCGAATAATTCATGTCCGATTGTTTCCAGTTTTTTGATATTTGTCATTTGCCCCCCCTTATACCCCGGCGAGTCGTGGCGTTCATGATTATTCGATATCTGTTCCAATACCCTGTTGCCGAGTCGCTTGCTCCCTTCGCCAGTTCACACCAGCAGTCTTCACAGGCGTTACAAAATTTACAACGTCAACTGGGATTAATAGCCGGAGGTGAGGCTGGAAAACAGGCAGCAACGGCAGTGGGTCTCCGTTGCAGTGCTGATACTCTTCTTCGCAGGGTTATCAATCCCCCGGAGACGAAACAGTCATGCACGCTTCATGTCGGTATTGATGAGTGGGCGTGGCATCGGGGCCACCGTTACGGTACGCTAATAGTCAATCTTGATACTCACCGTCCCCTCGTCCTGCTTCCCGGCCGTGATCAGCGTACGCTGGCGACCTGGTTCAGAAAATATCCGGAAATACAGGTTGTCTCGCGTGATCGCAGTGGAGTCTATGCGACGGCAGCGCGTGAAGGTGCACCTCAGGCCAGACAGGTGGCCGATCGATGGCACCTGCTAAAAAATATTGGCGATGCGCCTGAACGAATGATGTACAGACATATACCTCTGATACGTCTTGTTGCCAGTGAGTTGTCACCAAAGAAATCACCTGAGTCAGAACTGTCTGTGCCTGCAGCATCGCTCCGTCGTCCGGAACGCCTTAAACAGCAAACCCGCAAAAAACGGCATCAGCGTTGGACAGAGGTTATAGCCCTGCATAACAAGGGATGTAGTTTCAGGGAAATATCCCGTATTTCAGGCCTGTCGCGAGTGACAGTCAGTCGCTGGGTGGGTTCAGGAACATTCCCTGAAATGTCAGCCCGGCCTCCAAAGCGAGGGCTTCTGGACCCATGGAGGGAGTGGTTAAAAGAGCAACGAGAAAGTGGTAATTATAACGCCAGCCGGATATGGCGGGAAATGGTGGCCCGGGGGTTTACAGGCAGTGAAACCATCGTCAGGGATGCTGTTACCAAATGGCGTAAAGGCTGGATCCCACCGGTTACTACTGCCGCCAGACTTCCTTCAGTGTCCCGGGTAAGCCGCTGGTTGATGCCCTGGAGAATAATCAGGGATGAAGAAAATTATGCTTCCCGATTTATTAGTCTGATGTGTGAAAAAGAACCTGAGCTGAAAATAGCGCAGCAACTGGCACTCGAGTTCTACCGTATTCTGAAAAACCAAAATAAATCAAAGCTAAGCAGCTGGTTCACTCGAGTCCACGAAAGCGGTTCAGCAGAATTTCGGCGCGTGGCGGCGGGGATGGAAGCTGATGCTGCAGCTATATGTGAGGCAATCAGTAGTCGCTGGAGTAATGGTGTTGTCGAAGGTCATGTAAATCGCCTGAAGATGCTAAAACGCCAGATGTATGGTCGAGCCGGATTTGAACTACTCAGGCAGAGGGTCATGAGTCCACTGGCATGAAAATCTCCACCCAAATTGCGGAAGAACCACTTTTCATCCGTCGTTGACACCGAACTGCAGATTGTGTATCGATGCGTGCCCCACCGATCGGGATGTACGGAGTGTTCCCATTATGCCGATGAAATCTGGATTACAACAGTAAGCCGCCTTAACGGCGGCCTGGATTGTGTAGTTTATCGGACTAAGTGAAGGAAGTGCAGATGCTTTTCATATTGGTCAAGTATATCATTGATAATCTGTTCCTGGTTCCACCCCATCACATCGTAATTCTGACCACCTTCTTTCAGGTAGACTTCAGCACGATAATATCGATGTTGCTCTGCCAGCTGCTCATCATTATCAATTGAAGTCAAAGCAAAGGTGGGCGAGTTATATCCGCGAAGTCTGATTTCATAAATAAAATTTAACTCATTGCCTAAATCTACTTCAAATATAATACGATCATCACTGGTATCATTTATATGGCTAACCGTTCCCTGTTTGTTAAGTTCATCCTGAACTAACGACATGGCTGGCTGAATAACGTCGTCCATAAAACGTTTCACAAGAGAGCGTTTCGGTAAATAAGCAATATTGCGTAAGCGTCTTTGCCATGGTATTGGATTACGTGCTGCTGTTGGAGCAATGGTTGCCATGCTCAGGCTTTCACGTTTTGTCAGATCCCGACGAAGAGCTTTTAATAATCCATATATTGATATCAATAAGATAACAGAAAAAGGTAATGCGCTTGCTATTGTTACAGTTTGCAATGCACCCAGCCCCCCGGCAATCAGAAGAGCAACAGCAACAATCCCCATGAGCGAGGCCCAAAAGATTCTTTGCCAGACAGGAGTGTTAACAATTCCACCTGAAGCCAGGGTATCAACAACCATTGCCCCGGAGTCAGCAGAAGTGACAAAGAATACGATAACCATCGCTATTGCAATGAAAGACAATACTGATGAAAATGGGAAATGTTCCAGAAAATTAAACAGCGCCACTGCAACATCCTGCTGAACAGTATTTGCCAGCTCATCAGCCCCCTTGTTCATTATGAGATAGATAGCGCTGTTACCAAATACCGTCATCCACATAAGTGTAAAACCAGCCGGAACAAACAGCACTCCAGTGACAAACTCACGAATTGTCCTGCCCCGGGATACTCGCGCGATGAACATGCCAACAAACGGCGACCACGACAGCCACCACCCCCAGTATAATAATGTCCAGCCACCAAGCCAGTTGCTTGATTTTGGTTCATAAGCGTAAAGATTGAAAGTTTTACTCACTAATTCTGAAAGATACCCCCCTGTATTTTCAACAAATGATTTCAGCAGAAGCACTGTCGGCCCCAGACATAAAACCAGGGACAGGAGTAAAACAGCCAGACCAAGGTTGAGTTCTGACAGGATGCGAATTCCCTTGTCCAGACCGGAAATTACCGAGAGCGTCGCCAGGCCAGTGATGGTCACGATCAGAGTGACCTGTACCATTTCATTCACTGGCACCCCGAAAAGATGGTTCAGGCCCGCATTAACCTGCAAAACACCATATCCCAGCGATGTGGCGACGCCAAAAACAGTACCTGTGACGGCGAAAATATCGACAGCATGTCCAACAGGGCCATAGATACGATCACCTATGATGGGATAAAGTGCGGAGCGAAGTGTTAAAGGGAGACCGTGACGGTAACTGAAAAATGCCAGGATTAACGCCACAATTGCATAAATTGCCCATGCATGAAGCCCCCAGTGAAAGAACGTCAGGCGCATTGCTTCTTTTGCCGCTGTCACTGTTTCAGGGGTACCAACTGGTGGAGAGAGATAGTGCATGACAGGTTCAGCTACACCAAAAAACATCAGGCCGATCCCCATTCCTGCAGAAAAAAGCATCGCAAACCAGGAATGATAGCTGAAATCTGGTTGAGAATGGTCAGGCCCAAGCTTTATATCTCCGTAACGGGAAAGCCCCAGAAAAGCGACACTCAGTAAAATCAGGGCGACAGCAAGGATATAAAACCAACTTGCATTCGTAAAAATCTGTTGCTGAAGTAATTTAAAATTCCTGTCTGCCATATCCGGAAATACAGCAGCAAAAGCAACAAGCAGGAAAATCAACAAAGCAGATGTACAGAATACAGCTTTGTTTATCTGGTTTTCAGTTTTCTTCTGGGAAGTATCATGTTCACTCATCATTATTTATTCCATTAATTTATATGCTCTCTGGATTAGAAAAATTGCCCGCTTGTAGAGTAGCAAAAATCACCCCAGAGTGGGCTCTTGTATCCTGAAATTTAGGCTGTTCGTTGAAGAACAGGTGATTGATGTCATGAAGTCTACTGCGGGACACCGTACAGGTGAAAATCGCTATTTTTCAACAGAATTTTGAACACGAAAGGCGTGGTCGGGGGTGTGGGTGGCCGAAAATGAAAGCGTGAAGTACCGGATTAATGTGCTGACAGAACTTTGTTATCTGTTTTTGTGAACGTCAGGACGGTCACCTCTGCATCTCCGGCGATGTGGAATTATAGAAAATAAGTTCTTGCTGAATTGATCAGAGAATGCCCCAGAAAACATTTACCGGAAACCTAAAATCACTGTTTCAGCAAGATTACTTTATGAGTCCTGTCTAAATGTGTGTTTAAAAGACCCGCCCGAAGGGCGGGAAACGGAAGAGTAACGACTTATCGTATTTTATTGATAGCGATTATTATAAATGTGAACGTAAAGCATGTGAATAAGTTTTTCAGGATATTGTCCTCCATTGATAGATATGAATGGTATTATGATAGACGTTTATCTTCCATCCAGACTCTAATACGGACAGGTGCTTTCCGTGGGGGGACTTTAACCAGCGTGATATTTCCATACGTGACATATATAACATTATATTTCTTTTTGAAAAAAGCATAAATCATTGCAGACAGCAAGCAATACAAAGAGCATGTCCAAACAAATATCTGAAAAATAAATTATTGCAAATGATAATTCTTATCGGTTGTATTTGTGTGATTTTAAAAGAACTCTCACGGTATATTCCAATCCTTCAGGTGTTAATATCAGTCTGGATAAATTTAATGATAATTTGCTTTTATGTGTTATTATTGCTCCAGGTAGTATATATCCTTTTTTTATAAACATATGAATATTTAGCAAAAGCTTCTGTTCATTATACTTCGCAAGTCTGATGAAATAGTCACCACCGGTTGGGGGATTGGGATAAGAGAACAGTAGCGTTTTAAGTAAATCATATTGAATTTTTTCTGAATTGTTGTTGTTTTTCATCAGGTATTACTGGAAATGATTACGGTATAATGTATTTAAGCAGTATGATATGGTAATTATTTTGTGATATACAACACACTTTATGTGTACATAAAGTGTGTTGCTGAATAATTATTTATTTCAGTGACAAACACTCATAATGCTTGTCGCTGGTATCTATACGCAGAATTTTCTTAAGGTACAGCGTTTCGTCATAAGTCACCGCTCTGCCATGTTCTTGATGGCCAGTGTTCTTAACAAGTAAAGATACATAAATGCCAGAAAGACTATTATCATACGCATGCTGACTATAATATTTCTGAAGTGTCTTCAGGTTTGCTTCATCTGCATGCAGCCAGTATATTTTTCTTGAATGACATGGGCGAAATGCACTGATCTCATCAGTCTGAAAGTAAAAACCATCAACGATTTGTATTTTATCTGCAGGAGGTGTGGCAGCACATCCGGAAAGTGATAATAACGTAATGAAAATTGTCAATAATCTGTATAGGTTCATGATTGTGTTACCTCGATTTCCTTCCGTATTTTATTACTTTATTCATCGCAGAGAATTCATTTACCTGTTTTTAACAGCCTGTTTGTCGGGGCAGGCCTCAATCACAGAACGGTAGATCCAGCATGGTCGAGCTGTTTTTATGATTGTAACTAATTGTATCCGATCAAAACCGTAATCAGAATTGATATTCCTCAACAGCGAGATTCAAAAAATTACTTTTATTACAGTTGACAATAAATTAAAAACGGGCCTGGCAGATCTTATGTCCAGACGTTACGGTATCATGCCTCTGATTTCCGGAGGATCTCCTTCCCAGTGCATTACCCAGTGCGCCGTAAAGCCCCTTTCTTCAAATCGGGGTATAAGGCGCGGTTTTTCACCTAACAGGAATCCACGTTCTTTAGGGCGTGGAGGATGTCTACTGACTGAATAGCTGTGGAAGCTCGGTTTTTCATAATAGTTTCCCTGTTGAAGTTCTACCTCCAACATAGTACAGGAATGGTAAACAGGCTTGGCGTAAGGAAAATTGCTTTTGACAAGAGCAGATAAAAGATTTCTTACTGATGGCCTGAGCATTATCCTGTGTCCCCACACTGGTCGCACTCTTTTCTATCTGGAATATCAGACATTCATTTTATCATTGCTGACTTTGCTATTTTTACCCCATATTCAGTTTATCGGAATAAAGAGCGAGCATGTGGTTATGCCATCTTTATGATGAAACATTAGTAAATCTGCTCCTGACCCTCTGATCACGCCATGTTCTGACAGCACATTCAGATAAATATATTGTGTACGTGTTGTATGTGTTTCCCGTGTTGTTTCAAAATTTACTTTCATATATCTTCCGGCAGGCCATGAAAATGACTTTCCTTTTTTTTTTGCCGGTATCCCTATAGCTCCTGAGACTTTATAGTGAAACCTGTTGTGATTTACTGGGCTGGTTTGAGCCACAACCCAGAGTTTATCCTTACCATGGCTGAATACGGAGTCAAGATAAGCTTTTGCGAGATAGTTATTCTCAGGTTCGGCTATCGTACCGTAGAACTGAAACTCCTTACCTGTTATCATTCCGGCCTGAAGAAGTACTATTTCAGGCCCGGACACTTCATATGTGACGTTTATTTTTCCACATAAGGGAGAAAGCACCCATTCAGCGCCAAAGCGGTACTGCGTAGGTGTCAGATTTGTACTTTTCTTAAATGTCCGGTTCATTGACTGTTGGCTATCAAACCCTACACTTAATGCTATATCCCTGAATGAGCGACGGGATAATCTGAGCAGCAGAGCTGTATGGCTCAGTCGACGTCGTCGGATGTATTCCCCAAGGGGTATGCCTGTTTCCTGTATGAACATACGCTGCAGATGTCTCAGGCTGTAGCCTGATCTGTCAGCCATTTCCTTGACGGATATGCGATATCCACATTCAATATCTCTGTCAATATGCTCTGATATTATTTCCGTTGTGATTTTCTGCATATATTTCATTATTTTACACTCTTTTTTCTCTTTATTAGTTCAGCTGATGCATTGCTGAATGATATGGAGAGAAAATTATCAGCGAATGAGTACTTGTTCTTACAGGAAGTATTATGACATTTTGGGGATCGATAAATAAATGATCATTACAAATATTGGGTTGCAAATGATAACAATGATTATCATTTTATTTTGTGCGTTATCTCTTCTGGCGGGGAAATGACAGATAATTAGTCGATTATATGATATATCACATGATGGTTTTTCGTATTATTTTTAACCGAAAAAAGAGTGTGGGTTGCCCCCTGAATCTCCAGACAACCAGTATCACTTATTTAAGTGATACTGGTTGTCTGGAGATTCAGGGGGCCAGTCTACAAGTGTTCTGCAGAGTTTTAAACCATAGAGATATTTTGATGAGGTGCCGGGTGCCTCCCGGAAACTTCCTGTAAAAGAGAGTTTGATGATTTACCGCTAAACAATTTCAAATCATCCCTCGCACTGAGGAACACCTCAAATATTGTACAACAATAAGTAGATGATAATATTTTCTGAATATTAACATATCATATTTATAATGGCTTTGCTTTTTATGACATTGGCCGTATAACATGGTAAACGCCAGACAGCTGCCGTAGTTAAGATAATGTTTAACGGCAACCTGTTTTTGCACATCTGAGTAACGGGGCTTATGACGAATGGATTCTCTTGCGCCACCACCTGCTTCCCATGAGAGGATCCAACGCCGCAGATTTCTTTTCTAAGGGTAGCCCAGGTCGCGTACGACGGAAGCCAGCTTCTTACCATATTTGAAATAAAGCTCAATGGCACGGATTTTTTGTTCTCCAGTAAACATGTTTCATCACCTGCATATTCCGACATAATCGATCACTTATTCGCGGCGTTTTTCAAGGTAGTTGTCGCTTTTTGTAATAAAATTACGTTATGCAGCCTCTTTTTCTGGATTCAGGTAGACTTCTGATATGTAGTCCCAGTTACGTAGATGCTTGCCCCAACGCTCAGGATGCTGTTCGCGTGCTAGCTGGTATACTGCTTTTCTGACTGCCAGTATTTTCATGTCATTACCTTGATGACGTTCGGCTGGCGTGACGTATTTGATCCCGCTGTGCTTATGTTCAAAGTTGTACCAGTTTACAAAACGGTTTACCCATACTCTGGCATCATCAATAGAGCGAAAACCGTTCTCAGGCCACCAGGGACAATATTTGAGAGTCCGGAACAAAGATTCTGAGTAAGGATTATCATTGCTGACTCTTGGCCGGGAATAAGAACTTAGCACACCAAGCGCATACATTTTCGCCAACAACGTGTAACTGCGCATGGGACCACCATTATCAGAATGGAGTATCAGATTGTTGGATGAACATTTTTCATTCCATACTGCACGCTGGAGTAGTTCTGCTGCATGTTTTCCAGATTCGCTGGCAAATACCTCAGCAGCAATAATTTTGCGACTGTAAATATCGACGATCATATAGAGGTAAAAATACACCTACAAGCCTGACTTTTCCGGGCGCCGTTGGCGACAGCCTCGCGGACAAGAGCAATAATTTTACGCCGCTCCGGGAGAGGAGTCAGTCTTCCTCGCTGTTGTCCCAGAGGGCATTGAACTTTTCCCTTAATATAAGCAGGGCCGCAGCTTCCGCCAGAGCTTTATCTTTGCGCTTAAACTCTTTCTCCAGTTCTCGTAACTTATTTTTTGCGTCACGCAATGCCCTGTCTGTTCGAATATTTTCCGTCAATTTTTTTCATGCGCCTGAATTGAGATAGCCCGCCATTCTTTAACCTGTTCAACAAACAATCCCATGCGTCGGCAATAATCAGCAAGCTCCATTTCTGACAGCGTAGCCGTCTCAAGAACAACTGAGAATCGACGCTCCGGTGTCCAGTCTTCAACATCAACGGAGGTAATCTTTTCATTTTCAGGTAAAAGTCCTTGCTCCACTAACTCACATCTCCATTTTGACACAACAGAGGCACTGATCTTCAGCTTACGGGCTATCTGACGATGTGACCAGCAGTATGGTGGTAAAAGCCATATCAGTCCTTTCTCTCTGAGTTAACTTGGTATTGGTTGTCCTGGCATTGTTATCTCCTTAAAAAATTGAGGCGACAACTATGCTGACACAGGGGGCGAATCGGTGATCGATTCAGATGCGATTATGCAACCAGGTATTATGCTGCCATTCAACGGTTTGCCGCATTTACGGATACAAAGCAAAACAGGCTTGCTGTGGTCGAGATCCTACTTAGCCGGAAACCGGATCTGCGCGGCGGGAAACCAGCAACCAATATGATAATTAAGCAAAACACATGAAACCATATCTGATATGATGTTTACAGGCGCAGAAATAAATAATTCCAGATATGATTTATTTCTTAACAGGACATTATCAGATGGAGTGTGAAGGATGGATGAAGAACGGGTGTTTTCACTCAGCTATGAACAACTGACCCGGTTTGCGGAACGACGCATCCGGGAATGCAATCTGGACAGCCTGGGCGCAATTTATCTCTGCGAGTCAGCCAAAGCCGGAGCCGTGCTGATCTTCTGGCATGAACTGGCCATAAATGGCTATGCCTCAATGAATGCCATAAAGAGACAGGAGCTCATTGACGCCGACTTTCAGCGCCTCAGAAAGCTCATCTGGCCGGAGGATGACAGGTAATGACCCAGAGCCGCCGACCGTCGCCACTGCAGCGGAGAGTGCTGATTGTGCTGGCTGCCCTTGATGAAAAACGGCCGGGCCCCGTGCTGACGAGGGACATAGAACGGGTGCTGGAGCGAAGCGGGGAAGCCCCGGTCTACGGGCCAAACCTGCGCGCCTCCTGCCGTCGTCTGGAGGATGCCGGCTGGCTGCGTACCCTGCGCGCTCCGAACCTGCAGCTGGCAGTGGAGCTTACAGACGCCGGCCGGGCCGTGGCACAGCCTCTGCTGCAGGCAGAACAGGACCGCCTCCGGGCAGAACAGCGTGCGGCAGAAGTCGTCGTACTGCCGCTGGTCCCGGCAGCAGGTCTGCCCGCAGACGGCACTTTTGCCACTGATCTGGCGGTGGAGCTGAACGGCATAACGTATCAGGCCTGCCGTGGGGATTTTGTGGTGCGTCTCGACGGCAGCACCTGTCTGCAGTTATGGAATAAAGAAGGCAGGGTGATACGCCGGGAGGGCGATCCGCTGGAAGTGGCGCAGTGGCTGCAGGCCTGTCACGATGCAGGAATGGAGGTTCGTGTGCAGGTTAATGAAAGCATCGCCCCGTAAAAACATGCCTGCACGGTTTACACATCATCCCATGGTGGCAGCCGGTTAACTTTCCTGCGCCACCAGTGGAAAGAGGCCATGCACAGTCCGGACAAAAAACCACTCGTGATACTTATAATAATGCCCTCACCTGCCACCATTCCTGACGGCCCCCAGTAGATAAACCACATTGCACATCCCCAGGAAATGCCCCATAAGCCTCCCGTCAGCACCGTGACCTGCCAGAACGTCATAAAGGGTAATGGCGGGAGCCGGATACCCAGCCGCCAGAAAATACGCAGAAGAGGAGGGGCATAATTACTCCGCCACATCTTTTTGCTGTCCATCAGAGCAATAGCCCGGGCTTTTTTCTGCTCAAAGGTCACAGGAGCACCTCCGTTCCATGATGTAAACGTGATACATCTATGTTATCACGCACCGGTAAAGCTTGATGATATTCTTTGCATTAGGATACCTTGCAGAGCTTGCTTCTGGCGTGAAACGAACATTCTCATTTAGAGAAAAGGTATTGATTCCTCCCTGCATATCCTTATCTTTTCCATAAAAATTGCCTGATATTTGTCACTTTTAATCAGCACATAAGCTGGATTAATACTTATTATTTCTCCTGTGTGTTCAGGATTGATTGTTACTCCTGCTGACCAGTCTTTTCTTACTTGCAGGGTGGGAATTCCTGCCGGGAGTTATTTATTCTTCCAAAGCGCATGTAACGAACAAAGTTCAGACATCCGCGTATTGCTCTCGATTATATCAAGTAATTTCAAATTAGATGGATTTATCCAATAGATTACTTTTAGACATCTATCATAGTGTTCAATTACTTTATTTATCACATCTTCAACTTGGTATGCTTTCTTGTTACGCCATAATGGCTCATGATGAGAGAGTTGTAATAGCCCCCAACCGGACACTTCACCAGTAAGACATAGTCATAGAGCTATGTTTAAGGAGTGTCCTGTGCAAAGAATCGAAGTGATCACTGGCGAGCAAAAGCGCCGCCGTTATACTCCCGAAGAGAAAGCCCGTTTTGTTGCGCTCGCCATGCAGCCCGGCTACACCGTCTCACTTGTTGCCCGGCAATATGGCATCACACCCAGTCTTCTTTTTAAGTGGAAACGGCTCATGAACGATGGTGGGAAGTCTGCGATCGCCGCAGGCGATGAGGTAGTCAGCGTCTCCGAGTTCAAAGCGCTGGAGAAAAAAGTCAAACAGCTTGAGCAGATGCTGGGACGCAAAACGATGGAAGCCGAAATCCTTCGCGACGCGCTTGAGATAGCCCAGGCAAAAAAGTTGATACCGCGCATGCCATTACTGCCACCGGACGATATCCCCTCATCCGAATAGCAGAAGTGCTCTGTGTATCGCGTTCGAATCTGTATGACCGGTTGCAGGACAAACGCCAGCACCGGTCAGCCCGCTACAGCAAAGACGATGACGCCCGACTGTTACCGCTTATCCGCCAGATATGCAGCGAACGGGCAACAAACGGCTATCGTCGCGTGACTGCGCACCTCAATCGCGTACTGAAGGAAGAGAACTGGCCGGTTAACCCCAAACGTATTTACCGGATCATGCAGGCGAATAACCTTTTACTGCCAAAATCTGGCCATAAAAAGCCAGTTACGAAGCGAAATTTCAATGATTTGAAGTGCTGGTAGAAAAGCACTGGCAAGTTGCTTATTCCAAAGATAGATTCCAAGGCATTGCTCTGGCGAAGCCCCGCCCAGTAGTTGGTATGTTGAGAACCTAGCTGTAGAAAGAGACTCTGTAATCGCTTGAATTGTCATTGTTCTGATCCTGCGTGGACGGCAGGCCCGTGGCAGGCAATCAATGTAAAAGTCCTCTCTGCTCAGCATGTTGATGGCCTTTCTGGTGTGGAACCTTAAGGAAACAACATGTTGGGTGGAGTGGACAATCCAAATGGTGAATTACCGTCTTATATCATTGGCGCAGACAGTTGCTAATGTGCACCTTTTAAGAAAAGGTGCCAACTTTCGGCATAACCGAGGAATAGAATAGCGTCGGAGAATCGAAGTCAGCTATGATTGCCTGTGCCTGTTATATAAAACTGGAAGACATCCATCCCCTTTCCCGACATATTATCTCTTTAAACTCTCCGCCTCCATGCAAGATATTAATAAAAGGAAATTTTTTATTTTATGTCTGGCGAGTCAAAAAACACCTACATCAAACATTGTTAATTAATTGTAATCACAGATGTTTTTAATATATACAATTCACACATAATTAATATATTTATACAGCCCATTCTGACAAAAAACCCTCAAATGAGTTGTCAGTCAGATTATAATAAATAAAATATTAGACCTTCTTTCATTATAGCAAATATTTTCACTCATACTGAAAGCTATCCAGCCTTTAAGGCTAGAGAATAATAATTAATAATACAAAATAACAACAAAAAAGTAATACTTTCATATATTATGCATGACAATTAGCTCTCTGGTTTTGTACGAGCAGCTGCGAAATGGCCCTGCTGGATGTGATGCCAGAAAGAGCAGCAACTGTACGCGAGCTGTATTAAGTTGTTTAATTTGTTATAGGAGTCAGCTATATGCAAAAAAGTAAGATATCAAAAAGAATAAAGCCTCTTTGCTTAATAGTTCCTTTGCTGTTATCAGCATCATGCCACAATATTACGCCCCCCTCTAAATTAACCAACTATATAGACAAAACAAAATCACTATTTCCAATAGAAAATTATCCTCAATCTGTCGATAACTGGTTCCCTTCCGGCCCAGAGAGGCATATTTCCGTCATAGATAAAACAGCACAGTCACGCCATTTTTCTAACCTGAAATCGCACTATTTTGGAATGAAAGCAGGCGAAAAATCTCCATGGAACATGTTTTATATAGCATCCGTCCTTAACCAGGGGGTTGAAGCAGATCGTGATGCTAATATAAAAAAGTATCTAGGAGAGAAAAGTGTTTTCTGGGGGGCAAATTTTAGAGTCCACACGAACACATGGAAACAGCAGATAAGGGATAACGCGACGACCAACATTGACCGGACTTATGACCCGTCAAGACGGGGAATTACCATTAGAGAAACCCTGGTCAGACTTCTTCCGACTCTCGACCCGGCTTATGGTAATCCAGGTCAGGCTGGGCAAGGCTATCCTTTTGATAATTTACAGGAATCATCAATCCGTCCCGGCACCCCTGTATTTGTCTTATCGACAAGCAACGACGGTCGCTGGAAATATGTTTTATCTCCCACTGTCAAGGGTTGGATATATAGTGAAGATATAGCAATGGTAGATCCACAGTTTGTTACTGAATGGCTGACTCTGGCTAATAAAAATCTAGGTGCGTTTATAAAAAAATCATACTCCGTTCATGAAAAAGAACTCTACTATTTTACGGCCCTCCCAGGAACTATCCTGCCATTCAGGAATAAACGCAACGGAGTTTTTGTGGTTGCAGTGCCTGTACGCAACTATGATGGGCGCGCACAAATTCGCTACGTCGAACTCAAGGAAGATGAGTTTGTTGCTATGCCATGGAAAATGACTCCCAATAATATAGCTATACTGATGAAAGCAGTGATCGGTAGACCCTATGGCTGGGGAAATTATAACTATTACAATGACTGCTCTGCCGAAATACAAAATCTTATGATTGCATTTGGGATATTGCTTCCCAGAAATTCTGCAGCACAAATACAGACGGCTTCCCGGCTTGTCAATCTCAGTCAAGCGAACATCAATACAAGACTGCGTTACCTCATGGATCATGGCAGACCTTTCACCACTCTTGTATACATCCAAGGACACATCATGCTGTATATAGGTAATGCTGTAATCAATGGGCAGCATGTACCAATGACATATCAGAATATATGGGGTTTGCGTCCGGTGGATTCCAGTAGCCGAAGCATTATTGGCGGTGCCGTTTTTTTCCCACTACTGGCCTCTTACCCGGAAACTCCAAGCCTGGAACCTCTGGCTGGCAAGGCGCTATTTAAATTGGGCTTTATTGAATAAATTTTGTTATATTTTTAACAAAACCATAAAGTTCATGAAGTAAAATGGGAATATCGGATAACCTCAGGCTCTAACAATGGTCAGGCCTCCTGACCATTAACCATTATGGCAGACGTAAAAGTCTTTCACACCTGGCAAGTTGCTATTTAGTCTTGATAATTCGGTCTTCTTCATGTTATGTGTATGGTTTATCGCAAAATGTCATGGACAGCACATACAATCATCTACATTAATAAAAAAATCAACAAGAGGAGGAATCAATATTAAACATGTCTCAGCGAAAATTATAAGCACCAAAACAACACAGAATTTTAAATTTGTGCGCATAAAGCTTTTGAGACACTTAAAGAAGTATCTACGTTGCATTAAGTATTTGTTATCAGCCAGCCATCCACGGACAACAATTACGTTTTTTAAAAAATCGAGGCTAAAAATATAAAGAACAAGCAATAATATCAAGCGAACAAGATGTAATACATTAAACAACTCACCACTATCACCACCACACATTTTGAGCAAACTCCTGACGACGAGACAAACAGGAGCCATTATAACAACCACAAGCCAGCAGCAAACACAATAGTCAATTATTAATCATTATTAACACCCCATACAACAAGCATATCGGAAGGATTACTATACTGCTAATGCAACAGAGGGACTGGTGTTCCTGTAGCCCGGCACACATCCGCTATCAAAGTATAAGCGATCAAATGCGTAAAACTATACTCCTCCCCGGCAACAAAAAAGCATGACTTCAGCAAACAGCATTAACCACTAATAGTCAGATAATAATAAACAACTTTACAGTAACGGCAATAAATAACAAATAATAATGCACGCATAAAAAAAACTATCTGGACATAAAAATTCTTAATCTCTATATTTTCGCCTTCAAAAAAGGAGAAAGGCCTGATCAGCATGAAAACGCATAACGTTATTCTTGACGTATTAAGAAATGCAATAATAATAGATGGGGAATCTAATCCTCTTTCAAAAAACGAATGTTTTTTAATCAAATATCTTTATGAAAGACAAGGAACCTCAATATCAAGGGATGAGTTAACACAACATTGCTGGCCAGGAAGGGTAGTATCTGCAACATCGCTCCCTGTAGCAATAAAACACATAAGAGATGTTTTAAGGAAAATAAAAAATGAAGAAATAATAAAAACTCACAAAGGTGAAGGATACTCTTTTCTTCCCGGAATAATTGAAATAAAAATTATCGATTCTTCTCCCGGGGACAAAACAATGAACACAAAACACACGGTAAAAACAGGACATCACAAACTACAAATTCGAAATTTCTTAACTGCAATAACAATAGGAATAAGTGTGTTTTTTTGGGGGGCGCTCAGCTTCGTTATATATACGAGATACGCTAATAATATAAAGCACTGGCACACAAATAGTGGTTCACTGATAATTTCTACATCAGAAACAATGAGTGAATTAATAGATGACGCACACGAAGGAGACACTATCTTTATTGATGATATGGAGTCAACACTTATCTGTGATAAACAAACATGCAACTTTATAAAATGAAAACTTCATTTGTAATAACTTCCATCATTGCGATTTTTGCCACATTACTAATCATTAGTAATAACAACGACATAACATTTTTCTCTGAGAGAACATACAAAAGCATAACAGAACACACAGATATAAAAAAAAATGGGATTGGGTTTAACATTCTGCATTACATGTCAGATGACAATGCAAAACTAATTATTTCAGAAACACTTTCTGGAATAGCTATAAGAACAAGCTTACACGGATATCTGTTAATACCAACTCATAAATATAAAACATCCAGCTCAGGCTCATTTCAATCTATAGGCTCAGTGTTATCTCTATGCTCCTACCACGCCAGCAATCATGACATTATATTTTTTGATGGAAGCAGAGGTGTATTAGAAAATCATAATCAACTGATACCATTGCCAACTATATTTTTAGGGCAGAAGAATCACAGCAAGCATCCCAAAAATATAGCTCAAGAAAGAAACATAGAACATAACAATGAAGAAAACAACAATTATCAAGAACTGACAACAATCAATTACTAATATTACGAGAAGCGGTGTAACAAAGGATGTTCACCGCAAAAATCATTAATTTAAAACTGAGCTGGCCCCTGAAATACCAGACAGTAGATGTATTTTAAAATAAGAGATAGGCTTGGATATATGTCTAACACTAGTTCTAATTTTGAGATGGCTGGCGTTTTGTTAGGAAAAGAGGTGCGTAAACGTAAAACACCTCAGGAAACCCACGTGGCGCGTTTGCATGGAATTCAGCCCAGTCCGTTGTTTAAGTGGAAGAAACAATACCAGAAAGGAAGCCTCACTGCTGTGGCTGCCGATGAAGACGTTGTTCATGCTTCTGAACTGGCCGCTGCAATAAAGCAGATTAATCAGCTTCAGCGTTTACTGGGTAAGAAAACCATGGAAGTTGAGATCCTCAAAGAAGCGAATGGAGACTTGTTCAGCAAACTCTTTTACCCGGTGCCTGTGTCGCACAAATAGC
>NZ_JABWNC020000015.1:0-90638 GCF_013368855.2 Escherichia sp. 93.0816
ATATATAACATCTATTCTTTTACTGGTATTTTATCTATAATTTTCTTTTATTTGGTGTTCAATACAGTATTTAAAAAAAGTGAAATTTCCTTCAACCATGTGATTTCAAAAGGTAAATTAAAAAGAATATCCAACATTACATTAATTCTATTTGTCGCTTTATTTGTTCTTCTTTCTTCAACGTCAGAAATAGGCATTTCCGGATGGTTAATGAATCCAAGGGACGGCTATCAAAACTATCGAGAAGGTAATGGATTTTTATATGCTTTTTCTTTAAGTACGCTTTCAGTATCTTATTTTACTAGAGCGTTAGCTTTACGTTCAGAAATGAAATTATTTATATGTGCTATATTATATTGTGTCTTGGTATTTTTTCTAGGCTCAAAAACTTTTATTCTTTCATTCGCGATTTTTTATCTTGCAGTGTTAAGCCTCAATCAATCTAAGTTTTTAAAATTTGGACTCATTTTAGTTACGCCTCTGGCAGCATGTGCCATTCTTTATAATTTGTTTTTAGCTATTGGTAATATGAATGTTGATGTCGTGTTGTCTTATTTTGATCAATATCAAAATAGTATTTATTTGCTTCAGGATCTTGATAAAGGCGTAGTTAGATTATTTAATGGTACAGTTTATTTCAGTCAATTTTGGTCTTATATACCGAGAAGTTTGTTTCCAGAGAAACCATTTGTGTATGGCTTCCTTCATGTAAATGAAATATATTATCCAGGTGCTGCGGAATCTGGTCATACTCCAGCCTTTTCAAAGGGGATGGATAATTTTGTTGATTATGGATATGTAGGATTGGTAATTTTAACATTCCTGACACCTATGAATATATTTTATGGCTATATTTTTGCTAAACTCAAAGTTTTCAATAAAAACGTAATGACAAACTCTGCTTCGTATTTGCTACTTTCTTTAATTCTTATTTCACCTTCATTTGGCACGTATTTTACTGGGCCTGCATATGTGTTGTTACTAATCTTCTTTATGATATTGTTCGTTCTAATCGAACGTATTACCTTACGGGGGCGATAATGGTAACTATTGATGGAATTATTTATAACCTCCAATCATTTGGTGGAATAAGTGTATATTTTAATGAGTTGATCCAGGGAATGGCGAAGTCAAACTACCAGGCTGAAATTTTGTTGTATAAAAATAAAGAGTTTGAGTTCGATACAAATAACTTAAAGTTACAATATCGTACGCCAAGAGTTTTAGAAAGATATAAAAATGTTTCTGATGTTAAAGGTGGCGTTTTTCACTCAAGTTATTATCGAGTACATAAAAATCCTTATTTAAATGTAAAAAATGTCACAACTGTTCATGATTTTACATATGAAAAATATAGAGGAGGAATGTCAAAATTCATTCATACACTTCAAAAATATCATGCTATCAAAAATAGTGATATCGTAATTTGTATTTCAAACAACACAGCCAGGGATTTACTCAAGTACTGTCCAATTAGTGAAGACAAAATTAGAGTGATTTATAATGGTGTATCTTCATCATATAAACATCTATCCAACCTATTGGATATAAGAGTCAATAACTCAGTCTTATTTGTCGGTGCTAGAGAGGGTTATAAAAATTTCGTTCTTGCAGTAAAAGCTGTGGGGAAGTTACATGACTTAAAGCTTACGATAGTAGGTGGAGGAGTACTTAAAAAATATGAAAAAGAACTCCTTGAGAAATATTTAAAAAACAGATATGAACATTTTTCTTTTTTGAGTAATGAAGATTTAAATATACAGTATAACACTGCATATGCTCTTGTTTATCCCTCCAGTTATGAGGGCTTTGGAATACCTGTCATAGAAGCTATGCAGGCCGGATGTCCAGTTATTTGTGCGAATACATCTTCATTGCCAGAAGTAGGGGGAGATGCGCCTATTTATATTGATGATATTAATGAGTTCACTTTAAAAGAAGCTTTAGAATTAGTTAATTTAAAAAGAAATGATATGGTCGAAAGAGGTTTACTTCAGGCGCGAAAATTTTCATGGTCAAAATGTGTTAACGAAACAATTAATGTTTATAACGAATTAAATATTTAGGAATATAAGATGATTAAAATGAAGAAAAAAGTTGCATTTATCACTGGCGTAACTGGGCAAGATGGTTCATATCTTGCCGAATTTCTCATTGAAAAAGGTTATGAAGTACATGGTATAAAACGGCGAGCATCGTCATTTAACACTGATAGAATTGATCATATTTATCAATCCCGATTCGTAGATGAGCCTAATTTTATATTACATTATGGAGATTTAACCGATACATCAAATCTGATCCGTTTAATTCAGGAGATTCAACCAGATGAAATTTATAACCTTGGTGCACAATCTCATGTAGCTGTGTCATTTGAGTCACCAGAATATACAGCAGATGTAGATGCAATAGGGACGTTGCGATTATTGGAAGCAATACGAATCTGTGGGTTGGAGAAAAAAACACGTTTCTATCAAGCATCTACTTCAGAACTTTTTGGTTTAGTTCAAGAGATTCCTCAACGTGAAACTACCCCATTCTATCCGCGTTCGCCATACGCTGTAGCGAAAATGTATGCTTATTGGATAACAGTTAACTACCGTGAGTCTTATGGCATATATGCGTGTAATGGAATTCTTTTTAACCATGAATCGCCACGCCGTGGAGAAACATTTGTCACTCGTAAGATTACTCGTGCAATAGCTAATATTTCACAGGGGATCGAACAATGCCTATATTTGGGTAATCTAGATTCGTTGCGTGACTGGGGACATGCTAAAGATTATGTTCGCATGCAATGGATGATGCTTCAGCAAGATCATCCAGAGGATTTCGTCATTGCCACAGGTAAACAGATTTCTGTGCGTGAATTTGTCCGTATGGCAGCTAAAGAAGTCGGTCTCGAACTTGAATTCTCTGGTGAAGGTGTGGATGAGATAGCTACAGTAGTAAATAAAATTTCCGATTGTGCTATTGGTGTAAATGTTGGGGATGTTATAGTTCGGGTTGATCCTCGTTATTTCCGTCCTGCTGAAGTTGAAACCCTCTTAGGTGATCCTGCAAAAGCAAAAAATATATTAGGATGGGAGCCAGAGATTACAGTTGAAGAGATGTGCGCGGAAATGGTTGCAAGCGATTTGTTAAAAGCAAAACAACATGCACTTCTTAAAAGCCATGGCTATGATGTTTCGGTTTCTCTGGAGCGTTAATACATGATAAAGAAAAGAGTTTATGTCGCAGGGCATCAAGGTATGGTGGGTTCTGCAATCTGTAGGCAATTATCAGTACGTAATGATATTGAATTAATTGTTAAAACACATAAAGAACTCGATTTGACGATTCAGGAAGATGTTAAACATTTTTTTGAAGAGGAATGTATTGATCAAGTTTATCTTGCCGCAGCAAAAGTTGGTGGGATCTATGCTAACAATACTTTTCCGGCAGAATTCATCTATCAGAATCTCATGATAGAGAGTAATATTATTCATTCAGCTCATAAAGTTGGAATTCAAAAATTACTATTCTTAGGTTCTAGCTGTATATATCCTAAGTTCGCAGATCAACCAATGAAAGAATCTGCGCTTTTAACTGGCATACTTGAACCAACAAATGAGCCGTACGCCATCGCAAAAATTGCGGGAATAAAATTATGTGAATCTTACAATCGGCAATATGGGCGTGATTATCGGAGCATAATGCCAACTAATTTGTATGGTATTAATGATAATTTTCATCCTGAAAATTCGCATGTTATTCCTGCCCTCATGCGTCGATTCCATGAGGCAAAAGAAAGCGGTGCACCAGAAGTTATTGTCTGGGGAACGGGAACTCCAATGCGTGAATTTTTATATGTTGATGATATGGCTGCAGCTTCGGTTTATGTTATGGAACTTGAAGACAAAATTTATCAAGAACATACACAGCCAATGCTATCCCATATTAATGTAGGCACAGGTGTTGATTGTTCTATACGTGAAATGGCTGAAACAATGGCCTCTGTAGTTGGCTATCAAGGGAAAATTGTTTTTGATGCTACAAAACCAGATGGTACACCACGTAAATTAATGGACGTTACTCGCTTAAAAAATTTAGGTTGGGAATATCGCTATAATTTACATGAAGGTTTATCATTGACATATCAATGGTTTCTCGAAAATAAAAATACTTTCCGAGGCTAATTGTGACTAAGAGATTAGAATTTGAGTTATTTAAAACAATAGTTGAGCATACTCCTCTAATCTCGATTGATCTCATAATTAGAAATGAGAAAGGTGAGGTGCTGCTTGGGCAGCGCCTGAATCGCCCTGCGAAAAATTATTGGTTTGTACCTGGTGGGCGAATTTTTAAGGATGAGTCATTCGAGATAGCTTTTAAAAGGATAACATTTGAAGAATTAGGCTACCAAATCAGTCTTGATCAGGCGAATTTTCTTGGGGTGTATGAACATTTCTATAATGATAATGTTTCTGGGACCGATTTTTCTACTCACTACATAGTGCATGGATACGAAACCCAACTTAATCCTCAGCAAATTCGACTACCAACGGCCCAGCATAATTCCTACAAGTGGTTTGATGTAGAAGCCTTACTTCATAGCACTATTGTTCATCAGTATACCAAAAATTATTTTATTCCAAGGTAATAAATATGCTACTTCCCGTTGTCATGGCCGGTGGTTCTGGGACCAGATTATGGCCTCTCTCACGTACACTTTATCCGAAACAGTTCCTGTCCTTAAATAGCCGGTTAACTATGTTGCAAGAGACTTTGCGACGGCTTGAAAAGGTTGAACACACTCCTGCTTTGATTATTTGTAATGAATCACATCGTTTTATCGTTGCTGAACAATTGCGTAAAGTAGGTTTAAAGCATAGTGGAATTTTGCTTGAGCCTGTTGGACGCAACACTGCACCTGCCGTTGCGCTTGCGGCACTTCAGGCAATGGTAACTGGAGAGGATCCTATACTCTTGGTTCTTGCTGCTGACCATGAAATTCAGGATGAAGAAAGTTTTATTGCAGCAGTTTTGGCTGCTAAGGATTTCGCGACGCAAGGTAAGTTGGTTACCTTTGGCATAGTTCCAACTGCTCCAGAGACCGGGTATGGTTATATTAAGTCAGGTGATTCACTTGGTGGGCAAGGTTATAAAGTCGCAGCTTTTGTTGAAAAGCCAGGGCTAGAATTAGCTCAGCGGTATTTGTCAGATGGTGGCTATCTTTGGAATAGTGGAATGTTTATGTTCAGAGCATCTGTCTTTATTGATGAACTGAAAAAATTCCGCCCAGATATTTTAGAGAGTTGCCAACAATCCTTAGCTTCCTCGACACAAGATTTAGATTTTATCCGCTTGGATAACTCTTCTTTTTCTTGCTGCCCTGAAGAGTCAATTGACTATGCCGTTATGGAAAAAACATCTGAAGCTGTCGTCGTTCCGTTAAATGCGCAATGGAGTGATGTTGGGTCATGGTCTGCGTTATGGGAAATAAGCTCAAAAGATCAAAGCGGTAATGCCATTCGTGGTGACGTACTGGTCGAAGATGCGACAGATAGTTATCTTTATTCGCAGCATAGACTTATTGGTGCAGTGGGCATAAAGGATTTGGTTGTCGTTGAAACGAAAGATGCTGTATTGGTTGCACATAAAGACAAAGTTCAGCAAGTTAAGAATATAGTTGCACAACTTAAAAAGAATAATCGAACAGAATATTTACAGCATCGGGAAATTTTTCGTCCTTGGGGTAGTCATGATACTATTGCTGAAGGGGAACGATTCCAGGTAAAGCATGTGATTGTATTACCTGGACACATTACGGCTAAACAGATCCATTATCATCGTACTGAACATTGGGTGGTTGTATCGGGGACAGCTAAAGTTCATCTTGAGGATAAGACCTATCTTGTTTCAGAAAATGAATCAACATATATTCCTGTTGGCGTTCCACATTCAATTGAAAATCCTGGCAAGATCCCACTTGAAATAATTGAAGTTAGATCCGGAGTCTACCTGGAAGAGGATGATGTTATAAGAGTTTCTTCATCAGGGGTTGGATACTAATGAGGATTTCTATTATTACAGCAACCTATAATAGTGAAAAAACTCTGCTTGATACATTGCTCTCTCTGGAAAAACAAACGCATCCAGATATAGAGTATATAATTATAGATGGGGCCTCTAACGATAATACAATTGAGCTAATTAAAAGTAATTGTACAAGAGTTTCAAAAATCATTTGCGAACCAGATAAAGGTATTTACGATGCACTGAATAAAGGTATTCAGGTAGCTACTGGTGATGTTATTGGATTTTTACATTCTGATGACTTACTTGCTTATGATGATGTTATTGCAGATATAGCAAAAACATTTGAAAATTCGGGGTGTGATGCTGTTTATGGTGATCTGGAATACGTTTCTCAGAATGATACGGCTAAACGTATTAGATTATGGAAAAGTGGCACGTTTAGCCGTGTGAGAATGAAATTAGGTTGGATGCCACCTCATCCATCATTTTATATGAAACGTGATTGTTATAATAAATTTGGTGATTTTTCATTAGATTATCGAATTTCTGCTGATTATGACTCATTATTGCGTTATATTCTAAAACAACGAGTTTCGGTAGCTTATTTACCTAAAGTATTAGTGAAGATGCGTGTTGGCGGAATTAGTAATCGCTCAATATCTTCAATGGTTAATAAGTCAATGGAAGATATTCGTGTTATGAGGAATAATGGTATTATCTGGCCATTAGCCTTAGCGTATAAAAATCTTTCAAAACTCCCTCAATTTATTAAAAAGTAATCATCATGTTAAATGCTAATAAAGTTATTGATCAAAGCAACATTGCTTTCGGCACTAGTGGTGCGCGCGGTTTAGTCGTTGATTTTACCCATGATGTATGTGCTGCGTTCACCCATGCTTTCCTTTCAGTTGTACAAAATAAATCTAACTTTAATACGGTTGCCTTAGCAATCGATAACCGTCCCAGTAGTTATAAAATTGCACAGGCATGCGCATATGCAATAAAACAACATGGGTTCAACGTTGAATATCATGGTGTCATTCCTACACCAGCGTTGGCATATTATTCGATGCAGAAAGGCATACCATGCATTATGGTTACCGGAAGTCATATCCCATTTGATCGCAATGGATTGAAATTCTATCGACCAGATGGAGAAATTACAAAAGAAGATGAAGTTGCGATAGCAAATAGTCAATATACGTTTTCTCCTGTAACTACATTACCTCATTTGGAAACTAGCTCTCAAGGTGCTAATTCATACATAACACGATATGTATCATTATTTGATAAAAATATTCTAAAAGGCAAAAAAATCGGTATTTACGAACACTCTAGTGCCGGTAGGGATTTATATGCCCCATTATTTAGTCAATTAGGTGCTGAAGTCGTATCTTTGGGCAGAAGTGATGAATTTGTTCCCATTGATACAGAGGCAGTTAGTGAGGAAGATCGAGTAAGAGCGCGTGAATGGTCGGAGAAATTTAAGCTGGACGCTATCTTTTCCACCGATGGAGATGGTGACCGACCGCTTGTAGCAGATGAAAAAGGTGAGTGGTTAAGAGGTGATATCCTGGGGCTTCTAACTGCTGATGCTTTAAAAATTCAGGCATTAGCGATTCCAGTCAGTTGTAATACCGCAGTTGAGCTATCAAACAAATTCACATGTATTCAACGTACAAAAATCGGTTCCCCGTATGTTATTGCTGCGTTTGAAGAACTTAAGAATCGATACGACGCTATTGCTGGTTTTGAGGCCAATGGTGGTTTTCTTCTGGCATCAGACCTGTTGATTAATGGAAAAACGTTAAAGGCGTTACCAACCCGCGACGCGATATTACCTGTATTAATGTTATTAACGACAGCCAGTAAAAGTAAAATATCAACATTAGTTGAAAGTCTTCCTCAGCGTTTTACTTGGTCCGATCGTGTAAAAGATTTCCCAAGCGTTGAAAGCAAAAAAATAATTAATGATGCGATTTCAGCGCCCGATGCTTTTTTAAATAAGTTGGGATTTTCAACACTGACTTGCATTGATATTGATGAAACAGATGGTGCAAGATTTACACTTTCAAACGGTGCTGTTATTCATCTTCGCCCATCAGGTAATGCGCCTGAGCTTCGTTGCTATACTGAAGCTAATGATGAGAGTCAGGCGAAAACATATGTCAATACAGTATTAAGTAATATTGTTCTTTTACGTAACTGACATAATCTTATGTAACAATGTATGCAAACGAGGGTATGCTCAACACTTAACAACCAACAGATATAAACAGTTTGTTGGGATAACTATGATATACAGCACTACACACATATATGTAACTTGAGTTAACATCTGTTTCATATTTCAAGCCGCGCAACCCCGCGGTGACCACCCCTGACAGGAGTAAACAATGTCAAAGCAACAGATTGGCGTCGTCGGTATGGCTGTGATGGGGCGCAACCTTGCGCTCAACATCGAAAGCCGTGGTTATACCGTCTCTATTTTCAACCGTTCCCGTGAAAAGACGGAAGAAGTTATTGCTGAAAATCCAGGCAAAAAACTGGTTCCTTACTATACGGTGAAAGAGTTTGTTGAATCTCTTGAAACGCCTCGTCGCATCCTGTTAATGGTGAAAGCAGGTGCAGGCACGGATGCTGCTATTGATTCCCTGAAACCATACCTCGATAAGGGCGACATCATCATTGATGGTGGTAATACTTTCTTCCAGGACACCATTCGTCGCAACCGTGAGCTTTCCGCAGAAGGTTTTAATTTCATCGGTACTGGTGTTTCCGGCGGTGAAGAGGGCGCGCTGAAAGGGCCTTCCATCATGCCTGGTGGTCAGAAAGAAGCCTATGAACTGGTTGCGCCAATCCTCACCAAAATTGCTGCCGTAGCTGAAGATGGTGAACCGTGTGTTACCTATATTGGTGCCGACGGTGCAGGTCACTACGTAAAAATGGTTCACAACGGTATTGAATACGGCGATATGCAGCTGATTGCGGAAGCCTATTCTCTGCTGAAAGGTGGCCTGAACCTTTCCAACGAAGAGCTGGCTCAGACTTTCACCGAGTGGAATAACGGTGAGCTGAGCAGCTATCTGATCGACATCACTAAAGATATCTTCACCAAAAAAGATGAAGACGGTAACTACCTGGTCGATGTGATTCTGGATGAGGCAGCTAACAAAGGTACTGGTAAGTGGACCAGCCAGAGTGCGCTGGATCTCGGTGAACCTCTGTCACTGATCACTGAATCAGTGTTTGCACGTTACATCTCTTCTCTCAAAGAGCAGCGTGTTGCGGCGTCTAAAGTACTGTCCGGTCCGCAAGCACAGCCAGCAGGCGATAAAGCTGAGTTCATTGAGAAAGTTCGTCGTGCGCTTTATCTGGGTAAGATTGTTTCTTACGCTCAGGGCTTCTCACAGCTACGTGCCGCGTCTGAAGAGTACAACTGGGATCTGAACTATGGTGAAATCGCGAAGATCTTCCGTGCTGGCTGTATCATCCGCGCTCAGTTCCTGCAGAAAATCACTGATGCTTACGCTGAAAATCCGAAGATCGCTAACCTGCTGCTGGCTCCTTACTTCAAACAAATTGCCGACGACTACCAGCAAGCTCTGCGTGATGTTGTAGCTTATGCGGTGCAAAACGGTATTCCGGTTCCAACCTTTGCCGCTGCGGTTGCCTATTACGACAGCTACCGTGCTGCAGTATTGCCTGCGAACCTGATTCAGGCACAGCGTGACTATTTCGGTGCACATACTTATAAACGCATTGATAAAGAAGGTGTATTCCACACCGAATGGTTGGATTAATCTGATTTAATCAGTAATAAACTAAGGCCCGGCATTTATCGCTGGGCTTTTTTTTGCCATAAATCTTATAGACTAAATTTCATTGCTTAATATTAACTTAATAAATATTAGCTATTTTTATAAAGAAAATCTGAATTGTTTTTCGTTGCGTTGACCACTCATCACCGTAGCGTTAAAACTTTTAACTCTTATCAGGATGCTAAAAACATCATGATTCATAGTTAAGTTAATTCTGAGAGCATGAAATGAAAATCACCATTTCCGGTACCGGTTATGTAGGCCTTTCAAATGGGCTTTTAATCGCACAAAATCATGAAGTTGTCGCATTAGATATTTTACCGTCACGAGTCGCAATGCTGAATGATAGGATATCTCCTATTGTTGACAAAGAGATTCAGCAGTATTTGCAATCAGGTAAAATATGCTTTAATGCCACTTTAGATAAAAATGAAGCTTACCGGAATACAGATTATGTGATTATCGCAACTCCGACTGACTATGATCCTAAAACTAATTATTTCAATACATCCAGCGTAGAATCAGTAATTAAAGATGTAACAGAGATAAATCCCCAGGCGGTAATGGTTATCAAATCCACGGTTCCGGTAGGTTTTACCGCCGCTATGCATAAGAAATACCACACCGAAAATATTATTTTCTCCCCCGAATTCCTTCGCGAAGGTAAAGCCCTTTACGATAATCTTCATCCTTCTCGTATCGTGATCGGCGAACGTTCTGAACGTGCAGAGCGTTTTGCCGCGTTATTACAGGAAGGGGCAATCAAACAAAATATTCCAACCCTGTTTACTGATTCAACAGAAGCTGAAGCAATTAAACTTTTTGCTAATACCTATCTCGCGATGCGTGTGGCGTACTTTAATGAATTGGATAGCTATGCAGAAAGTTTAGGACTGAACACACGTCAAATTATTGAAGGCGTTTGTCTTGATCCACGCATCGGCAACCACTACAACAATCCATCATTTGGTTACGGTGGCTACTGTCTACCGAAAGATACCAAGCAGCTGTTGGCAAACTATCAGTCTGTTCCCAATAATATTATCTCTGCCATCGTTGAGGCTAACCGTACCCGGAAAGACTTCATCGCCGATGCTATCTTGTCGCGCAAACCTAAAGTAGTTGGAATATATCGTCTGATAATGAAGAGCGGTTCGGATAACTTCCGCGCTTCGTCCATTCAGGGGATTATGAAACGGATCAAAGCTAAGGGTGTTGAAGTTATCATTTATGAACCAGTGATGAAGGAAGAATCGTTCTTCAACTCGCGACTGGAACGTGACCTTACAACGTTTAAGCAACAGGCTGATGTCATCATTTCTAATCGTATGTCTGAAGAGCTTAAGGATGTAGCAAATAAGGTCTATACCCGTGATCTTTTCGGTAGTGACTAACCTATTGTTACTATGATGGTTTTCTGTACGCACGTCATTTAATGCTCGTGGAGTAATTCAGTATTTTTATTGTTACTCCTATGGCATTCATACAGATTATCGCTAAACTATGGCGACCTGAAATTTTCCGTCTGTTAGGGTAATGATGAGAGTTGAAAATAATAATATTCCTGGGCATAACCATGACCCGGAACAGATTGATTTAATTGATTTACTGATGCAGTTGTGGCGTGGGAAGGTGACAATCTTCATCACTGTTATTGTGGCAATCGCTCTGGCTATCGGATATCTGGCGGTCGCGAAAGAGAAATGGACGTCGACAGCCATTGTTACTCAGCCAGATGTGGGGCAAATTGCTGGCTATAACAATGCCATGAATGTTATCTATGGTCCGGCTGCACCGAAAGTGTCGGATTTACAGGAGGCGTTAATTGGTCGCTTCAGTTCTGCCTTCTCTGCATTAGCCGAAACGCTGGATAATCAGGAAGAACCAGAAAAACTGACCATTGAACCTTCTGTTAAAAATCAGCCGTTGCCGTTAGCTGTTTCTTATGTCGGGCAAACTGCGGCGGACGCACAGAAGAAGCTGGCTGAATATATTCAACAGGTTGATGACCAGGTGAATAAAGAGCTGGAAAAGGACCTGAAAGATAATATTTCTTTGGGTATGAAAACCCTGAAAGACTCTTTGAAAACGCAAGAAGTGGTGGCACAGGAGCAAAAAGATCTGCGTATCCGCCAGATTCAGGAAGCGTTGCAATATGCGAATCAGGCGCAGTTGGCAAAGCCACAGATTCAACAGACCGAAGACGTAACGCAGGATACGTTGTTCCTTCTGGGGAGTGATGCACTGGAATCGATGATCAAGCATGAAGCGACCCGTCCGCTGGTTTTCTCTCCTGGCTACTACCAGACTCGTCAAAACCTTTTGGATATCGAAAGCCTGAAGGTTGATGATCTTGATATAAATGCCTACCGTTACGTTATGAAACCCACACTGCCAATTCGTCGCGATAGCCCGAAAAAGGCCATCACACTGATTCTGGCTGTGCTGCTGGGCGGTATGGTTGGAGCGGGGATTGTGCTTGGGCGTAATGCGCTGCGTAATTACAACGCGAAATAATCTTTTTAGCTTTAAAGAAAACGGGCAGGGTGGTGACACTATGCCCGTTTTTTGTTGCCGGATGCGACAAAAACATCACATCCAGTCAGCCCCAATTCACTGATGCCGCTTGCGTAAGTTCTCAATTATCGTCGTTAAATCCAGATCCTGATCCTGCAACAATACCAGCAGGTGATACATCAAATCAGATGCTTCGTTGGTCAGTTCAAAGCGGTCATGTACCGTCGCGGCCAGTGCGGTTTCCACGCCTTCTTCGCCAACTTTTTGTGCGATACGCTTGGTGCCGCTGGCATACAGTTTGGCGGTGTAGGAGGTTTCCGGATCGGCAGATTTGCGCTCGGCGAGCAGTTGTTCCAGTTGATACAGGAACAGCCACTGGTGAGCGGTATCGCCGAAGCAGCTATTTGTGCCTTTGTGGCAGGTTGGGCCGATTGGATTCGCCAGCACCAGCAGGGTGTCGTTGTCGCAGTCCGGTGCAATGCTCACTACGTTGAGGAAATTGCCCGACGTTTCGCCTTTGGTCCACAGTCGCTGTTTAGTGCGCGAGAAGAAGGTAACTTTGCCGCTTTCGATGGTTTTATCCAGAGCTTCCGGGTTCATGTAGCCCAGCATTAACACTTCGCCGGATACCGCGTGTTGCACAATTACTGGCATCATCCCGTCGGTTTTTTCCCAGTCCAGTTCGCGGCGTTGTTGTTCTGTTAACATATCCTGATCTCCACGCCCTGTGTTGCCAGGTACGCTTTTAATTCACCAATATTGATTATTTGTTTGTGGAACACGGAAGCCGCCAGCGCGCCGTCAACGTCGGCATCGCGGAAGGCTTCGAGGAAGTGTTCCATGGTGCCTGCGCCACCGGAGGCAATCAGCGGTACGTGACAGACTTCACGTACTTTTTTCAGTTGCTCGAGATCGTAACCGTTACGCACACCGTCCTGATTCATCATATTAAGAACGATTTCTCCGGCACCGCGTTTTTGTACTTCCTCTACCCAGTCGAGCGTTTCCCATTGAGTGACGCGGGTGCGGTTTTCATCGCCGGTATATTGATTAACGTGATACTTGCCGGTTTCTGCGTCGTACCAGGTATCAATGCCTACCACAATACACTGCACGCCAAAACGATCTGCCAGACGGGTGATCAATGTCGGATCTGCCAGCGCAGGGGAGTTGATGGATATTTTATCCGCACCAAAAGAAAGAATTTTGGCAGCGTCATCCAGGGACTTAATCCCGCCAGCTACGCAGAAGGGAATATCGATCACTTCCGCCACGCGAGATACCCAGCTTTTATCTACCACACGCCCATCGCTGGAAGCGGTGATATCGTAGAACACCAGCTCGTCAGCGCCTTCTTCGGCGTAGCGTTTTGCCAGCGGCACAATATCGCCAATGATTTCATGGTTGCGAAACTGTACGCCTTTCACCACCTGACCATCACGAACGTCGAGACATGGAATTATGCGTTTTGCCAGCATGCGATGGCCTCCTTCACGGTGAATTTACCTTCCAGTAATGCCCGACCAACTATTACGCCGCGCACACCAGTACCACGCAGGGCAGCGACATCATCAATGTCGCCAATGCCGCCGGAGGACTGAAACGCCACCTGCGGATATCTGGCGCATACTTCTTCATATAAAGAGACGTTTGAGCCTGCCAGCGTGCCGTCGCGCGAGATATCGGTACACAGCACATGTTTCAGGCCGACGGGCAGATAGGTTTCCACCAGTTGTTCCAGTGAAACGCCCGAGTTCTCTTGCCAGCCGCTCACTGCCACCTGTTTGCTGCCTTGCTCGTCAATGCGTACATCCAGCGCCAGCACCAGCGCATCGGCACCGAAGCGTTCAAACCAGCCTTTCACCATTTCGGGTGATTTCACTGCGGTGGAGCCGACTACGACGCGCGCAACGCCTGCTTCCAGTAATGCTGCCACGTCTTCTTCGCTACGCACGCCGCCGCCAACCTGCACAGGAACGTTAACGCCAGCGACCAGCGTTTTAATCAGGGGAATTTGGCGTTTAGCCGGATCTTTTGCCCCGGTCAGATCCACCAGGTGCAGCACTTCGGCACCCTGCGCGGCGTAATCCTGTAAGCGCGGCAGCGGGTCGTTACCGTAATCGCGTTGTTTGCCGTAATCGCCCTGATGGAGACGCACCACGGTGCCGTCGATTAAATCTAATGCTGGAATAATCATTACATCTCCAGGAAGTTTTTCAGCAACTTAGCGCCAGCGGTACCAGAACGCTCCGGGTGGAACTGCACGCCGTAGAAATTATCTTTTTGCACCGCAGCGGTGAACGGTTCGCCGTAGTTACACTGGGCGATGGTCCACGGATTGACCGGCATTGCGTAGCTGTGAACAAAGTAAAAGTACGCGCCGTCTTCAATTCCCTGAAAAAGACGGTTGCCCGCCTGCGGGTAAACGCGATTCCAGCCCATATGCGGCAGCGGCAGACCAAAGTCGGTCATTTTCGGTACATCTTCGTCGATGATGCCCAGTAAATCGACGCCGTTGCTCTCTTCGCTGCGTCGCCCCAGCAGTTGCATCCCTAAGCAGATGCCCAGCACCGGTTGGGTACAGGCCTTGATGAGATCAAACAGCTCGCGCTCGCGTACCTGGTCCATCGCCGCTTGCGCAGTGCCAACGCCAGGTAAAAACAGTTTATCGGCCAGCAACACCACGTCCGGGTCACGGCTGACTTTTGGTTCATAGCCGTGACGCGCAATGGCTGACTTCACTGAGTTCAGGTTGGCGCAGCCGGTATCAAGGATCACCACGTTCATCACAGCACTCCTTTCGACGAGGGCAGGGTGTCGCCTTCCACGCGGATGGCCTGGCGCAGGGTGCGACCGAAGGCTTTGAACAGGCTCTCTACACGGTGGTGATCGTTTTTACCTTTGGTTTTCAGGTGCAACGTCACGCCCATGGTATAAGAGAGCGAACGGAAGAAGTGTTCGATCATTTCGGTGCTGAGATCGCCCACGCGCTGGTAGGTAAACTCGGCTTTGTATTCCAGGTGCGGGCGACCAGAGATATCCAGCGCGCAGCGGGCAAGGCATTCATCCATCGGCAGGACAAAACCAAAGCGGCAAATACCGCGTTTGTCACCAAGAGCAATTTTTAATGCTTCGCCCAGCGCCAGGCCGGTATCTTCGACGGTGTGGTGATCGTCGATATAGAGGTCGCCTTTAACGTTGATTTCCATGCGGAAGCCGCCATGGGTGGCAATCTGATCCAGCATGTGATCAAAGAAGCCAACGCCGGTGTTAATCTTGCTGCCGCCTTCGCGATCCAGCCACACCTGAACGTCAATCTGCGTCTCTTTGGTGTTGCGTACTACGTGAGCGTAACGATCGCGTCTGGTGAGTTGTTCGCCAATCATCGGCCAGTTCAGGGTTTCGCGGTCGTAGCGTAAGCCATTAATACCCATGTTTTCTGCGAGTTGAATATCGGTCGCGCGATCGCCAATCACATAACTGTTGGCGCGATCTATCGCCTGTTCAGCGAGATAACGCTCCACCAGTTTTACTTTCGGCTTACGGCAGTCGCATTCATCGGCGGGCAGGTGCGGGCAAATCAGCACTTCATCAAACTGTACGCCTTGCGAGGTGAAGATCTGCATCATCAGGTTGTGCGGACCATCGAAATCTGCCTGCGGGAAGCTTTGTGTCCCCAGACCATCCTGATTAGTGATCATCACCAGTTTATAGCCCGCTTTTTGCAGCTTCAGCAGTTCCGGGATCACGCCTGGTTCAAAGGCGAGTTTGTCAAAACGGTCCACCTGAAAATCACTCGGCGGCTCGCTAATCAGGGTTCCATCGCGATCGATAAAAAGATACTTCTGACTCATCAAACTTGCTCCGCACGTAAGGCGTCAATGACGCGCTGGCTTTCTTCACGGGTTCCGACGGTAATTCGCAGGCAGCCGCTTAAAGAGGGTTGTTTATTCTGATCACGTAAGATAATGCCCTGATCCCACAAAGATTTAAACACCGCGCTGGAGGCTTTAAAGCGCGCCAGAATGTAGTTGGTTTCGGAGTCGAAAACCTGCTCCACGCAGGGGATTTCTTTCAGAGCGGCAATCAGATATTCGCGTTCTGCAATAATTTGCGCCACCCGCTCACGCATGGCGAGAATTCCCTGCGGGCTTAACGCCTGTGCGGCAATGTCGGCAACCGGCGTCGAGAGCGGGTAGGGGGCGATCACTTTCATTAACAGGTTGATGACTTCTTCGTTTGCCAGCGTAAACCCGCAACGAAGACCCGCCAGAGCGAAGGCTTTCGAAAGGGTACGCAAAATAGCCAGATGCGGATATTCCGCCAGCCAGCCCGCCAGCGATGCCTGCGGACAAAATTCAATATAGGCTTCATCAGCAACCACAATTGCCTTACCGCGAGTTAACTCCAGCAACGTGCGAAAATCCTGCGGGTTGATCAGTTGCCCGGTTGGGTTGTTGGGGCTGCAAACGTAGACCACTTTCACGCCGTCCAGCTTGTCGGAAATCCCCTGCAAATCCAGTTGCCAGTTTTCCAGCGTCGGCACCGTGCGGCACTCGACGCCAATGGTTTCGGCGCTGACGCTGTACATGCCGTACGTTGGCGGGCAGTAGAGGATGGCGTCTTTGCCCGGTTCGCAAAAGGCGCGAATCAGCAGTTCAATACCTTCGTCCGCGCCACGGCTAACCAGCACCTGTTCCGGTTTCACGCCTGCATACTGTGCATAATTTTCAATGACCGCTTTCGGCTGACATTCCGGGTAACGGTTGAGCGTTTGTTGCGTAAGCTGAAACTCCACAGCTGTAGGATATTCGTTGGCGTTCAGCCAGACATCGCCGTTACCGCCCAGACGACGCGCCGACTGATACGGCGTCAGGTTGCGGACGTTTTCACGCGCTAAATCGGTAATAGTCACGGTGCTCATGCTTGCTCCTTAAGGGCGTTAACACGCAAAGTAACGGCATTTTTGTGGGCACTCAGGCGTTCGGCGGCAGCCAGTGTTTCAATGGTTGAAGCCAGCGCGGAAAAACCTTCTTTTGACAGTTCCTGCACGGTCATACGCTTCTGGAAATCCGCCAGGCCGAGACTGGAACAGGTGGCGGTGTAACCGTAAGTCGGCAGCACGTGATTGGTGCCGGAGGCGTAGTCGCCCGCCGATTCCGGTGACCAGTCACCAAGAAATACCGAGCCGGCACTGGTGATGCTATCGACCAGTTCACGGGCGTTGCGGGTCTGAATGATCAGGTGCTCCGGGCCGTACTGGTTGGAGATCGCCACGCACTGCGCTAAATCGGTGGTCACAATCAGGCGGCTGGCGCTCAGTGCCTGGCGGGCGGTTTCAGCACGCGGCAGTTCTGCCAACTGGCGTTCGACGGCTTCGGCAACGCGACGCGCCATATCAACATCGGACGTCAGTAAAATCACCTGTGAATCCGGGCCGTGTTCTGCCTGGGAGAGCAAATCAGAGGCGACAAAATCCGGTGTTGCGCCGCTGTCAGCAATCACCAGCACTTCCGACGGGCCTGCGGGCATATCGATCGCCGCACCGTCCAGACGCTGGCTCACCAGGCGTTTCGCTTCGGTGACAAAGGCGTTACCAGGCCCGAAGATTTTGTCCACTTTCGGCACGGATTCCGTACCGAACGCCAGCGCGGCAATGGCCTGCGCTCCACCGACGTTAAACACGTCCTGCACGCCACACAGCTGCGCCGCGTAGAGGATCTCATCGGCAATCGGTGGCGGTGAGCACAGTACAACTTTATTACAGCCTGCAATACGCGCCGGAGTCGCCAGCATTAATACGGTTGAGAAGAGCGGGGCAGAGCCGCCAGGAATATACAAACCAACCGAAGCAACCGGGCGGGTGACCTGCTGGCAACGCACGCCTGGCTGAGTTTCAACATCTACCGGCGACAGTTTTTGCGCAGTGTGGAAGGTTTCAATATTCTTTACTGCCACTGCCATCGCCTGTTTCAGCTCGTCGCTCAGGCGTTCGCAGGCGTCGGCAATTTCCTCAGCAGTTACTTTCAGTGCGGTAACCGTGGTTTTATCAAACTTCGCGCTGTATTCCCGCAGGGCATCATCGCCGCGTGCTTTCACGTTATCTAAAATTTCACGGACGGTACAGGTAATGCTTTCAGAGGCGGAGATCGCCGGGCGCATTAACAGCTGGCGTTGTTGTTCCGCAGTACAGCTATTCCAGTCAATGATTGTGTTAAAGCTCATGGCTATTACTCCATCATCTTCTCAATTGGCAGAACCAGAATCGAGCTGGCGCCCAGCTCCTTCAATTTTTCCATGGTTTCCCAGAACAGAGTTTCGCTACTGACCATGTGCATCGCTACGCGCTGTTGATCACCCGCCAGCGGCAGAATAGTCGGGCGTTCGGCACCTGGCAGCAGGGCGATGACATCATCCAGACGTTCGGTCGGTGTGTGCATCATGATGTATTTTGATTCGCGCGCCTGGATCACTCCCTGAATACGGGTTAGCAGTTTGTCGATCAGTTGCTGTTTGGATTCTTCCATTTCGCCATCGCGCTGGATCAGGCAGGCTTTCGAGCGGTAGATAACTTCGACTTCGCGCAGGCCGTTAGCTTCCAGCGTGGCACCGGTGGAAACCAGATCGCAAATCGCATCCGCCAGTCCGGCGCGCGGAGCCACTTCGACAGAACCGTTCAGTAAGCAGGATTTAAAAGAGATACCTTTCTGGTCGAGATAACGTTTGAGCAGGTGAGGATAAGAGGTGGCAATACGTTTACCGTTTAAGGAGAGCGGGCCGTCCCAGGCTTCATCAACTGGCGTTGCCAGCGAAAGGCGGCAGCCGCCGAAATCGAGACGACGCAGGGTAAAGTAGCGCGGATCTTCACCCTGGGCGCGGCGGTTAAGCAACTCTTCTTCCAGTACGTTTTCGCCAATAATCCCGAGGTCAACTACGCCGTCCATTACCAGACCGGGAATGTCGTCGTCACGCACCCGCAGAATGTCAATCGGCATGTTTTCTGCCATCGCGATCAGGCGCTGGGTGTGAAGATTAATTTTAATGCCACAGCGCGCCAGCAATTCGCGTGAATCATCACTTAAACGCCCTGATTTCTGCATAGCTATGCGTAAACGAGTGTTGTCTGTCATTTTCTTCTTCCTCTTTAAACCTGTCTGAATCGTTATCAACCGCGCAATAAAAAAGCCCCCGGAAGATGATCTTCCGGGGGCTTTCTCATGCGTTCATGCACCACTGGAAGATCTGAATGTCTTCCAGCACACATCGCCTGAAAGACTAGTCAGGATGATGGTGATGATGGTGGTGTTTAAATTGAACGCGTGTCATAAAATTCTCTGTGAATGTTTATTCAACTGATGCCTTTTAACCTAAACCACTTTCACCTTAGAAAGCAAGGGCTTTTTTATATATTTTGTGACGATAGATTTGTTTAATGAATGAGCGGGGAAAGGAGGGGGCCAGGAGTGGCTACGTTAAAAAAGTAATCGTGAAAATATGTCTTTAAAACCCTCAAGAACATTGTGTTCTGTAACTAAAGTGGGCTTTGTTCCTGCCGGATGCGGCGTGAATGCCTTATCTGGTCTACAAATGTTGCCTAAATTCAATATATTGATGTTTTTGTAGGACTGATAAGCGGAGCGCATCAGGCAATTGTATATTTGCTAACAGTTTCGATTTCATTCATAGAATGAATTGTCAGTTTTGATACGCTGGCGTAGCCTTATAGATCTAAGGTGTATCAGGAGAAAACGGATGAAAAAGGTCGCAATTGTCGGGTTAGGGTGGTTAGGTATGCCGCTGGCGATGTCACTTTCAGCGCGCGGCTGGCAGGTCACCGGGAGTAAAACCACACAAGATGGCGTCGAAGCGGCCCGAATGAGCGGGATTGATAGCTATCTGCTTCGCATGGAGCCTGAGTTAGTTTGTGATTCTGACGATCTGGATGCCCTGATGGATGCCGATGCGCTGGTCATTACGCTTCCTGCACGTCGCAGTGGCCCCGGCGATGAGTTCTATTTACAAGCTGTGCAAGAGCTGGTGGATAGTGCGCTGGCTCATCGTATTCCCCGCATTATTTTTACCAGCTCAACGTCTGTCTATGGCGATGCACAAGGCACTGTGAAAGAAACTACCCCGCGTAATCCAGTGACCAACAGTGGACGAGTATTAGAAGAACTCGAAGACTGGCTGCACAATTTACCCGGTACTTCAGTCGATATTCTGCGTCTTGCGGGTCTGGTCGGACCAGGGCGCCATCCCGGACGCTTCTTTGCCGGAAAAACCGCGCCTGACGGTGAGCACGGTGTTAATTTAGTCCACCAGGAAGATGTTATTGGCGCTATCACCCTGTTGTTACAGGCACCTAAAGGCGGACACATCTATAATATATGTGCGCCAGCTCACCCTGCGCGCAATGTTTTCTATCCACAGATGGCTCGTTTACTGGGGCTGGAACCCCCGCAGTTCAGAAACAGTCTGGACAGCGGTAAGGGTAAAATTATTGATGGCAGTCGGATTTGCAATGAACTGGGATTTGAATACCAGTATCCCGATCCGCTGGTAATGCCGCTGGAGTAAACGATCACGCCAGCAGGACGCCGCATACACTGCAAGGGGGCGTGTATGAAACCACTGCTGGATGTGTTGATGATCCTCGATGCCTTAGAAAAGGAAGGCAGTTTTGCGGCGGCGTCGGCCAAACTCTACAAGACGCCGTCCGCTCTGAGTTATACCGTTCACAAGCTGGAAAGCGACCTTAATATTCAATTACTCGATCGTAGCGGACACCGCGCTAAATTCACCCGTACCGGAAAAATGCTATTAGAGAAAGGGCGGGAAATACTCCACACTGTTCATGAACTGGAAAAACAGGCGATCAAACTTCATGAAGGGTGGGAAAACGAGCTGGTGATTGGAGTAGACGACACTTTCCCTTTTTCTCTGCTTGCGCCGCTCATTGAAGTCTTTTATCAACATCACAGCGTAACGCGGTTGAAATTTATCAATGGCGTGCTCGGTGGTTCTTGGGAGGCGCTGACTCAGGGGAGGGCGGATATTATTGTCGGCGCGATGCATGAGCCGCCGTCCTCCAGCGAATTTGGCTTTTCTCGTCTGGGTGATCTGGAGCAAGTTTTCGCTGTGGCACCCCATCATCCATTAGCACTGGAAGAAGAACCGTTAAATCGACGAATTATTAAACGATACCGGGCAATAGTGGTAGGCGACACGGCACAGGCAGCCGCGTCCACAGCCTCGCAAATACTCGACGAACAAGAAGCCATAACCGTATTCGATTTTAAAACCAAGCTGGAGCTACAAATCAGCGGTCTTGGTTGTGGCTATTTACCCCGCTATCTGGCGCAACGTTTTCTCGATAGTGGCGCGTTAATTGAGAAGAAAGTGGTCGCCCAGACTCTTTTTGAACCGGTCTGGATTGGCTGGAACGAACAGACCGCAGGGCTTGCCAGCGCGTGGTGGCGGGATGAGATTTTAGCAAATAGTGCGATTGCTGGTGTTTATGCAAAATCTGATGACGGAAAATCAGCCATTTAAATAAAAAATTTTATGACAAGCCTCTCATTCTCTTGTCATTTACCCCCCATTTAGGCACAATGCGCCGCTGTCAAAAAATGACTAAAAACCGACGTTTTATCCGCGTCGGTTATTTTTTGCTTCAAACCAATCATTCATACCAAGAGGCCGGGCTTCGTACCGGATAGATATTTACTAAAAATCGACAGTTGTTGTCGCTGAGGAATCCAAAAAAATGGGGCAATTTTTTGCTTACGCGACGGTTTTCACCGTAAAGGAGAATGACCATGTCGCATAACGTTACTCCAAACACCTCTCGCGTGGAATTGCGTAAAACGCTTACGTTAGTTCCGGTTGTAATGATGGGTCTTGCCTATATGCAGCCGATGACGCTGTTTGATACTTTTGGTATCGTTTCAGGCCTCACGGATGGTCATGTGCCGACAGCCTATGCGTTCGCATTAATTGCGATCCTGTTTACGGCTCTGAGCTACGGGAAGCTGGTTCGCCGCTATCCTTCAGCTGGCTCTGCATACACTTACGCCCAGAAATCCATTAGCCCGACCGTTGGCTTTATGGTGGGTTGGTCTTCTCTGCTCGACTATTTGTTCGCGCCGATGATCAACATTCTGTTGGCGAAAATCTATTTTGAAGCCCTGGTGCCTTCCATCCCATCGTGGATGTTTGTGGTGGCGCTGGTGGCCTTTATGACCGCCTTTAACCTGCGTAGTCTGAAATCCGTAGCGAACTTCAACACGGTAATCGTAGTGTTGCAGGTTGTGCTGATCGCGGTGATTCTGGGCATGGTAGTTTACGGCGTATTTGAAGGTGAAGGCGCTGGTACGCTGGCGAGCACCCGTCCGTTCTGGTCTGGCGATGCGCATGTTATCCCAATGATTACCGGTGCGACGATCCTGTGCTTCTCCTTTACAGGTTTTGACGGCATCAGCAACCTGTCGGAAGAAACCAAAGATGCAGAGCGCGTGATCCCGCGTGCGATTTTCCTGACCGCGCTGATCGGCGGCATGATCTTCATCTTTGCAACTTACTTTCTGCAGCTGTACTTCCCGGATATCTCTCGCTTTAAAGATCCGGATGCGTCACAGCCTGAAATCATGCTGTACGTTGCGGGTAAAGCGTTCCAGGTTGGCGCGCTGATCTTCTCCACCATTACCGTACTGGCGTCCGGTATGGCGGCGCACGCAGGCGTAGCGCGTCTGATGTACGTAATGGGTCGTGACGGCGTGTTCCCGAAAAGCTTCTTCGGTTATGTACACCCGAAATGGCGTACCCCGGCGATGAACATTATCCTGGTTGGCGCGATTGCTCTGCTGGCAATCAACTTTGACCTGGTAATGGCAACGGCGCTGATTAACTTTGGTGCGCTGGTAGCATTTACCTTCGTTAACCTGTCGGTCATTTCGCAGTTCTGGATCCGTGAGAAGCGTAACAAAACGCTGAAAGATCACTTCCAGTATCTGTTCCTGCCGATGTGTGGTGCTCTGACTGTAGGTGCGCTGTGGGTTAACCTGGAAGAAAGCTCAATGGTTCTGGGGCTGATCTGGGCGGCAATCGGTCTGATTTATCTGGCTTGCGTGACGAAGAGCTTCCGCAACCCGGTTCCGCAGTACGAAGACGTTGCATAATCCTATCAAGCCGGATGGCATAACCATCCGGTAAGTCACTAAAAACCGGAGTTTATCGCTCCGGTTTTTTCTTTTCAGACGATCTCTTCCGCGTACTGCCAAAGCGCCTTTAACAGCGACACTTTCTCTTTATCATCGGCATATTGTTGTGCCAGCATTTGCAATTCATCAGCATAACCTTGCAAAAACTCTGGCGTGAAGACCTGACGACGGTGCTCCAGCCAGCGTTGCTGCTCGGCGTAATCCAGCGTTCCCGGAAAGTTACGCGCACGATAATTGAACAATAGCTTCTCAATGCGTTTATCGACAAAGGTGATATCCAGTGCTGGTAAATTACGCGGCTCGGTTTCCAGTACAATTTTCATTGCTGCGCGATCGGCGTCGCTGAAAAAGCCGTTATAAAGCTGGGCATCCACGTTATCTGAAGGCGTAAACGGTTCGGCTTCAGCGAATATCGCCACCACTTTTTCACGCACTTGCGGATTTTCACGCAGAATTTTCAGGTTATCGAGACAATGCTGGCGATTAATGCCCAGCCGATCGGCATCTTCCGGGCGAAGCGTATTCGCCTGTGCTAATACCGGACATTTATTAATATGCACCAGCTTAACCGGAACGGCGGCGTTATCGCCCAGATCGGCTTTCGCGGTATACAGGCGCTCGCGCAGCGTGTCGCTATCCAGTTCCAGCAATGGCGAAATATCTCCTGCTAAATCCATCATAATCATGGCATTGCGATTTTCAGGATGCCATGCCAGCGGCGCAACCCAACTGGTATTGCCGCGCCATGCACCAAACATACCGGAAACGTGTACCAGTGGTTTCATCTGTGGCACATCAATCAACGCCATCAATTTGTGCTTGTTGCGATGGCTGTAGAGATAATCAAACAGGCGTGGCTGACGCGTTTTCACCAGTTTTGCCATCGCAATAGTAGCGTACACATCGGCCATCGCATCGTGGGCGTTGCTATGTTCAATACCATTCGCTTTGGTTAAATGTTCAAGGCGAAAACTCGGTAGACCGTCATCATTTTCAGGCCAGTTAATCCCCTCTGGACGCAGGGCATAACAGGCACGCATGACGTCCAGCAGATCCCAGCGAGAGTTATCATGCTGCCAACTCCAGGCGTAGGGATCGTAGAAATTACGATAAAAAACGTTGCGTGTGACTTCGTCATCGAAACGTACATTGTTGTAGCCCAGAATACAGGTCTTCGGTACGGTAAAAAGCGAATGAATGCGAGCGGCAAACGCGGCTTCGTTTTCTCCTTTCGCCCGCGCTTCCTGCGGGGTAATACCAGTGATTAATACTGCTCCTGGCTGGGGTAAATAATCATCCGCAGGCTTGCAATAAAAAACCTCTGGTTCGCCGATGATATTGAATTCGCTATCGGTGCGAATGGCAGCGAACTGCGCAGGGCGATCTAACGCAGGGTGCGTGCCAAAGGTTTCATAATCGTGAAACAAAAAGGTAGATTGTTGCTTACCGTCATTCATCATTAGGTTAAATCCGTTATTTCTGCTGTGTGTCAGAGTATCAAATATCACCGTGCTAATCAGCTTTAGAGCGACAATTTGGCAGAGAGTAGCAACTGATAATGTCAGATTAAAAATGAGATAACTGTCACATTTTCTTGCACTTTATTCCAGCCAGTTCATCAGGATTTCCGTAAAAAGAACTGCTATTTGAAACTCCTGAGGATTTGCTGTTGAAACGCCGTCTTATTATTGCTGCTTCTTTGTTCGTTTTTAATTTATCGTCTGGTTTTGCGGCGGAAAATATTCCCTTTTCACCCCAGCCTCCAGAGATTCATGCGGGGTCATGGGTCTTGATGGATTACACAACCGGTCAGATCCTCACGGCGGGTAATGAGCATCAACAACGCAATCCTGCCAGCCTGACTAAGCTGATGACTGGCTATGTTGTTGATCGTGCAATCGATAGCCATCGCATTACGCCAGACGATATTGTCACTGTAGGACGCGATGCGTGGGCGAAAGATAATCCGGTATTTGTCGGGTCTTCACTGATGTTTTTGAAAGCGGGCGATCGCGTATCGGTACGTGATTTAAGCCGTGGTTTAATTGTGGACTCCGGAAATGACGCTTGTGTTGCACTGGCTGATTATATTGCCGGTGGGCAACGGCAGTTTGTCGATATGATGAACAATTATGCTGAGAGGTTGCATCTTCAGGATACGCATTTTGAAACAGTGCATGGTCTGGATGCACCCGGTCAGCACAGTTCGGCCTATGATTTAGCCGTGCTTTCTCGCGCTATCATCCACGGCGAGCCTGAGTTTTATCATATGTACAGCGAAAAAAGCCTCACCTGGAACGGTATCACCCAGCAAAACCGTAACGGATTATTGTGGGATAAAACCATGAATGTTGACGGCCTGAAAACCGGACATACTTCCGGTGCCGGGTTTAATCTCATTGCTTCGGCGGTGGATGGTCAGCGTCGTCTCATTGCGGTGGTGATGGGGGCTGACAGCGCAAAAGGTCGCGAAGAAGAAGCAAGGAAGCTGCTGCGTTGGGGGCAACAGAACTTTACTACGGTGCAAATTTTGCACCGGGGGAAAAAGGTTGGCACAGAACGAATCTGGTATGGCGATAAAGAAAACATCGCTCTGGGAACGGAACAAGAGTTCTGGATGGTGCTGCCAAAAGCGGAGATTCCTAATATCAAAGCAAAATATACCCTTGATGGTAAAGAACTGACCGCGCCAATTAGCGCCCATAAGCGGGTAGGGGAAATTGAACTTTATGACCGCGATAAACAGGTGGCGCACTGGCCGTTGGTCACCCTGGAATCTGTCGGGAAAGGCGGTGTGTTTTCCCGGCTGAGTGATTATTTCGAGCATAAAGCCTGACCTTTCTTACGCCGCAGACTGGCAGGAGTGCGAGTCTGCTCGCATAATCAACACTCATTCCTTGTGGTTTTTATATTACAAAGCATACTGTATATAAAACCAGTATAAGTGGAGGCGTCATGAACTACGAGATTAAGCAGGAAGATAAACGTACCGTTGCAGGTTTCCATCTCGTTGGCCCGTGGGAACAAACGGTAAAGCAAGGTTTTGAGCAGTTGATGATGTGGGTTGATAACAAAAATATTGTTCCGAAGGAGTGGGTGGCGGTCTATTACGATAATCCAGATGAAACACCTGCCGAAAAGTTACGTTGTGACACCGTAGTTTCGGTGGCAGATAATTTCACACTTCCCGAAAACAGTGAGGGCGTCATCCTTACAGAAATTTCGGGTGGTCAGTATGCGGTGGCGGTAGCTCGCGTAGTGGGTGATGATTTTGCGAAACCCTGGTATCAGTTCTTTAACAGCCTCTTGCAGGACAGTGCTTACGAAATGTTACCAAAGCCCTGCTTTGAGGTTTATCTGAACAATGGCGCGCAAGATGGTTATTGGGATATCGAAATGTATGTCGCGGTGCAGCCAAAACGGCGTTGATGAATGACGTCGGGTCAGAGGTTAACCTGATTGCCACGCTGTTTTTCGTTATGTAAAAGAGTAAGATCCGTCTTCAGTTTTCTGACAACCAAACCGGGAACGTCCGCTATTCCCGGTTTGCCGGACAGATTTGTTACATAGCGTTATTGCACCAGGTTTGTCAGATTGCATTATGATCGTTTTTTCCCTCTTTCACGGAGTGCCCGCGTGCGTGCCGATAAGTCCTTAAGCCCGTTCGAAATTCGAGTCTACCGTCATTACCGCATTGTTCATGGTACTCGGGTTGCGCTGGCGTTCTTGCTCACCTTTCTCATCATTCGCCTGTTTACTATCCCGGAAAGCACCTGGCCGTTGGTCACTATGGTAGTGATCATGGGACCAATTTCGTTCTGGGGTAATGTCGTCCCTCGTGCGTTTGAACGTATTGGCGGTACGGTGTTTGGCTCGATTTTAGGTCTTATTGCACTGCGACTGGAGTTAATCTCTTTACCGCTGATGTTAGTCTGGTGCGCGGCTGCCATGTTTCTTTGTGGCTGGCTGGCACTCGGCAAGAAACCGTATCAAGGCTTATTGATTGGTGTGACGCTGGCAATTGTTGTTGGCTCCCCAACAGGTGAAATTGATACGGCATTATGGCGAAGTGGCGATGTGATCCTCGGCTCTTTACTGGCAATGCTGTTTACCGGTATCTGGCCGCAACGGGCGTTCATCCACTGGCGCATTCAACTGGCGAAAAGTCTGACCGAGTATAATCGGGTCTATCAATCTGCATTCTCACCGAACTTACTTGAACGCCCACGTCTGGAAAGCCATCTGCAAAAACTCCTGACCGATGCCGTGAAAATGCGTGGGCTGATTGCGCCTGCCAGCAAAGAAACCCGTATTCCAAAATCGATATATGAAGGTATCCAGACTATTAACCGTAATCTGGTTTGTATGCTGGAGCTGCAAATCAATGCTTACTGGGCCACGCGCCCCAGCCATTTCGTGTTATTGAACGCGCAAAAACTGCGTGATACACAGCATATGATGCAGCAAATAGTGCTGAGCCTTGTTCATGCGCTGTACGAAGGTAATCCGCAGCCGGTTTTTGCCAATACGGAAAAATTGAACGATGCTGTGGAAGAGTTGCGACAGTTGCTCGATAACCACCATGAGCTGAAGGTCGTGGAAACACCGATTTATGGCTATGTGTGGCTGAACATGGAAACGGCACATCAACTTGAGTTGCTATCGAATCTGATTTGCCGGGCCTTGCGCAAATAATTCCTGAACTTCAGAATCATCTTGCAGCTGCTTCGATTCAGCAAGGATAAAGGGTATGATAGTGAAAAGGGATAAAAGCATTGTCATCTGCGGCAGCTATGAGTAATGTTGGCCCTAACGAATAGCGGTTGCTTAAACGAATCCGACTCTCACATTATCAGGGGTATAAAAATGGAAACTACCAAGCCTTCATTCCAGGACGTACTGGAATTTGTTCGTCTGTTCCGCCGTAAGAACAAACTGCAACGTGAAATCCAGGACGTTGAGAAAAAGATCCGTGACAACCAGAAGCGTGTCCTGCTGCTGGACAACCTGAGCGATTACATTAAGCCTGGTATGAGCGTAGAAGCAATCCAGGGCATCATCGCCAGTATGAAAGGTGACTATGAAGATCGCGTTGACGATTACATCATCAAAAATGCAGAGCTTTCCAAAGAACGCCGCGATATCTCTAAAAAGCTGAAAGCTATGGGTGAAATGAAAAACGGCGAAGCAAAGTAATTTCTGCTTTATTTGATGAGGGTTGCCCGGCAACCCTCATTATTCATTGACTCTTTTCTGTGTATCAAAAGTCATCATTCCCATCTGATAACATATCGAAATTAGCGACAGCCTTCTTCTGTATGCAGCAAGGCAAAAAGTTCTGCAACACCGATGTTATTAACCGCACTGGTCACTAACACGTTGCGCGCTCCAGCTTCCCGTAACCAACATTTCACCAAAGATAGTTGTGCCACGCTGGCTAAATCCGCTTTGGTTACTATCCCAATGACCGGGCGATTCATTGACATGGTAAAACCTGGCGAAAAAGGTGACCACGGTGCGTCCGCATTTAGCACCAGCGCGATAATGTCCGCTTCGCAGGCGCTGACCAGCAGTGCGCTGTAAAGGCTGCGGTTTTCGAGGTATTCGCCTGGTGTGTCAATCGTGGCCGGTGACCAGACGATTGCCTGCGTTTTCTGATACTGAAGATCTTCTCCGCGCAGACATTGCGTGAGTGACGTTTTTCCGCACTGACTGGGACCGATAAGCATCATACGTTGCATAACGTCAGGTCCGTGTAATGGGGCAGGCGGTAAAGTGCATCATTTCACCCAGCGTGCGGGTAACCTGATTAAGTGCATATTCGATAGCTGAAACATCACCAGTCAGTACTACGGCACCAGTGAAACGATCAAGAAAACCAATTTCTACTGCTCCTGACTTTGTGGCGATATCGCACGCGATAATAGACGCTTCGCTGGGGGTAATCGTCAGAATGCCAATGGCGGAAACGGTATCTGGTAAACCTAATTTCTTAAACAGCTCCTTCCCTGGATTAGCAATGACATGAGCCAGCGTGACCTGCTTACCAGGGACATATTCCTGAATCATCCGTTCAGTTGTGTGCAGAGTTGTCATTATCCCTCCACCATCTGACGCCACAAGGCTTCATGCGGACGGGCAATTACCGAGCGATAGACCAGCAATCCTTTTTCCCCCGCGCGCTCGCTGGCGACAGAGACCGCATTATTAACATCTGAAATATCGCCAGCAACCACCATGTAGCATTTACCGCCAATACCGAAGGCCATATGCACGCGAACGAGAGTGACATTCGCAGCTTTAACTGCGCAATCGGCTGCGTCAATGCAGGCTGCGACACTCCAGGTTTCGACCACACCGATAGCCTGACGCTGTTCAACATGGTTCAGTCCGCTGATTGCGGGCAGAATGCTGGGATGAATATTAGGGAGGATCAGGCTGTCGACCAGCATTTCACCTGCAAGGGATGCGCCGCTGCTGATGGCCTGTTGCACCGCACCGACATCGCCACCGAGCATCAGCAGAAATTTCCCGGGACATAGCGTTTTGCTGACCAGTAACTCAACATTGGCGCTTTTCAGCATGGCATCGCCGGTTTCCATCCCTTTTGCGATACTGCTAAGTTCTAAAATACCTACCGCTTTCGACATGGTTAACCTCTCACAACCGTAATAGCGTTTTCTGTCACATCGCTGACCGTGCCATTAATACTGGCATGAATGGGAGCACCTAATGTGCCGTGTGGAATTTGGCCTACACATTGCCCACGAACGACGCGATCGCCTTTTTGTACACATGCAATTGCGCTGGCACCGATATGCTGGCGTAACAATAGTGTCACTTTTTCGGGTTGAGGCACCTGTTCAGACAATGGCGCATCCTGATACCACGGGGTTAATCCCAGTCTGGTTACCAGCCGTTTTACTGGGATCAGCCGATAATTTGCCATGACATCCTCAGGATTTAAGGCACCTTCGTAGCGGAGATTTTGGGCGCGTAATTCCTGCTTAAGCAGGCGGTTTATGCGCATCGGCGAAATACCTACCGGACAGGCGACGCTGGCACAGACGTTGCACTCCGAACAGGTGAGAGCTGTCAGTAACAGTTGCGGCGTAGCGAGCTGTTGGTAGTTAACCGCACGTACTAACAAATGTGGCGACAGTTCGTGACCAATTAAATGACGTGGGCAGAGATCGGTACATAAGCGGCATTGCTCACAAACGGTTTTCGCGACGGCAAGTACGCTACGGTCATCCTGCATTCGACGTTGGATGAGTGAATGAGAATTGGGTAAAACCAGCAAGCCGCCAGTGGTTTTGCTGACTGGCGTGTCGAGCGATGTGATCAAACTACCCATCATCGGACCGCCATTGATAAAACCAGGATTATCCACTGTTGCGCCGCCCGCCAGCGCCAGTACTTCGCGTAAAGACATCCCGATGGGCACGGTCACTGTTATTGGTTTAGCCACTGCACCATTAACAGTAAGCGTGCGTCGCGTCACCGGATACTGTTGTTCAACGGCTCTGGCAATATTCAGTACGGTTTGCACATTATTGACCACCACACCGACGCTAACGGGTAACGCAGCGGGAGGAACGCGGCGACCTGTTGCCATCCAGATGGTCAGCACTTCGTCTCCTGCGGGGTAAACGTCGGGCAAAATATGCAGGCGGATATCCGTCGGAAGCAATGATGTGAGTGCGTTTATTGCTGGTTGATACTTCTCTTTCAGCGCGATAATTCCGCTACTGGCTCCGGTGGCTTTCATCGCATAGTGAACACCGCGAAGCAGGCGGCTGGCTTGCTGTGCCATTAACTGTTGATCTACTTTCAACATTGGTTCACATTCCGCCGCATTCACCAGGAAAGTGTCAACCCGCGCCTGCAGCTTAATATGTGTTGGAAAGCCTGCGCCACCAGCACCCACGACGCCTGCTGCCTGTACTCGCTCGCGGATCGTCTGTTCGTCAATGGACATTAACTCGCCGTTCATAACAACTCCTCAAGCAGTTCTGCTATAGCGATGGCATCAGCCGCTCGTGGATTGGTACGCAGTGTGGCATCCGCCAGCGTAGCCCGAACCATATCTGGAATACGTGATGACCATTCTGCTTTTTTTTCTTTCAGTGCATTGGCGAGAGTCGGCATTGAACAGGCTTTTTTTAGCTGTTCAATATGTTGAATGAGTGCATTCAGGCTTGCGGTGTCATTGGCATCGTCAGGGCATAAATGGCACGTTTTCGCCAGCCGGGCATAGCGTTTGGCAGCACGCGGATCGCCAGCATTAAAACGAATAACCGTCGTGAGCAGGAGTGCATTCGCCAGGCCGTGTGGCAGATGAAACTGCCCGCCGAGTTGATGGGCAATTGCATGATTTAACCCAAGCCCAGCCTGACTAAAGGCCATTCCTGCAAGAGTAGATGCATTATGCATTTTGCCGCGAGTAGCAAGACAATCGCCTTTATTCACTGCTGTGGGCAGGTAGTGAAAAACAATTTGCACGGCTTTTTCGGCCAGTGCATCCGTGAAGTCACTGGCACGGGGAGAAACATAAGCTTCAAGGGCATGGGTTAAAACATCCATTCCGGTATTGGCAGTTATCGCGGCTGGCACACTGACGACCAGCGAGGGATCAAGAACCGCTATATCCGGATAAAGCGCATTATCGAAAAGAGGATATTTAATCCCTTTATCGGGATCGCTGATGACACAGGCGCTGGTCACTTCCGAACCGGTGCCGCTGGTGGTGGGAATAGCAACGCAGGTTTCAATCTCAATAGCACACTGGCGACTAAACCAGACAATCGCTTTTGCGGCGTCCAGCGCAGAGCCGCCGCCAAAACCGATAACTACATCCGGGCGTAAAGTCTGCATTTGTGCAATGCCTTTTACCACGGTCTGGATCGTTGGATCGGGCGTTATTTCGCTAAAAATACTGATGCGGTTGCTATCAGGCAGCGACTGACGCAACGTGTCAATCAATGGCGAACCTGCAAGGAAGGCGTCGCAAATAATCCAGATGTGCTTATTGGTGAAACGGCTAAGGACTTTGAGACTTCCCAAACCGCTGTATAAACGCGTCTGCAGTGAAAAAGTATTCATTTCCGTTTCTCTAGCGAATGGAAAAGCCACTGGTTAACACGCAGCGTCGTGAGCGGGCAAAAGTCCGTGCTGACGTTGTTCCTTCTCCGGTCGGTGTAGCAATGGTGAAGGTCGTAAAGCCTTCGCCGCCGACGCCAATACCAGCCCAGGAGGGTCCGTTTTTGACAAAGATTGAGGTTTGCATAACGCGTGCAGCAAGGTTGAGTCGTGAGACGTTCTGCGAGTGCATAATTGCCGTGTGGTGCAAACCGTCTTCAACTTTCAGCGCCAGGGTGAGGGCGCTGTCAAAATCGCTGACTTTCACAATGGGTAGCATAGGCATCAGTTGTTCACAGGTAACCCAGTTATCATCGGCGTCAACAACGGCAATCAGTAATCGTGGCGTTTTCTGCGGTAGAGGAATTCCAGCCGCTTCCAGAAGATGGCATGGACTTTTGCCAACCAGTTTTTTATTGGCGACGCCGTCGGGCAGACAAACGGCGCGCAATTTTTCAGTTTGCTCATGGTTAAGAAGAAGGGCGCCAAAACTTTGCATCTGTTGAATTAAATACTCTGCCACTGACGCCACGACAATCAGGCTTTTTTCAGCGATGCACGGTAGGTTGTAATCAAAAGAAGCGCCGTTGATGATGTCTTCGGCGGCTTTCACAATATCCGCCGTTTCATCGACAATACACGGCGGGTTACCCGCACCGGCACCAATCACTTTCTTGCCACTTTTCATTCCCATAGCGACGATACCCGGACCGCCGGTAATCGCCAGAACGCTGATTTTAGGGTGCGCCATCATCTGTTCGGTGGCTGTAAAGGTTGGTTCAGATACGGTAACGATCAGGTTATGAATGCCACTACAGCGAAACGCGATGTCTTCGATTATGGCAATGAGTTTCAGCGATACGTTTTTGGCTCCCGGATGAGGACTGAAGTAGACGCTATTGCCTGCTGCCAACATGCTGATGCTGTTATTAATGACGGTTTCCGTGGGATTGGTACTCGGCGTGACCGAGCCAATAACACCAAACGGAGAGTATTCAAATAAAACCATGCCTCCATCACCGGTTAGTGCAGTGGTGGTTAAATCTTCAATTCCTGGCGTGTTATCAAGAGCCGCTTTGTTTTTCAGATACTTATCGTCTTTATTTCCCATCCCCGTTTCGCTGGCGCTTTCTTCTGCCAGTTCGGTAAGGCGGGGCGTTAATTCTTCGCGAATGGCGCTGATAATGGCGCTGCGGGTTTTAAGCGGACACTGTTGAAAGCGCAAAAAGGCCTGGTGTGCCGCGCAGACGGCCTCATCGACAGTCTGAAAAACACCATTTCTTTGCACTTGTGACGCACTGAGCATCAGTTGTTCGCGCAGGATATTGCGGATAATCGCTTCTAATTCAGTGGGATTCATAGGTTTGCTCCTGCGTTAATTGCTGCCATTGCGGTTTGGGCAATATCCATGTCTTGTTCAACGCTACCACCGCTGATGCCAAGTCCCCCAAGCAATATCCCGTCACGCCAGAGGGGAAAACCGCCTCCAAAAGTGACGACTTTGCCTTGCATATGGCTTTCGAGTCCGTAAAGTGGCGCTCCGGGTTGTACGGCGTCAGCAAGTTTGTGTGTTGCCGTTTTCATCGCCACGGCGGTCCAGGCTTTTTTCGGTGCCAGCTCACTGCTGACCAGCAGGGCATCGGGCATCCGCCAGGTAACACTTTCTGTCCCGTTGGCATCAACAATGCTGATGACAACGGGAATATGTAGTTCATCCGCGCGTATTGCCGCACTACGAATGAGCTGGTGAAGATCCTGAAAAGTGAGCGACATCGTGCGTTCCTTTAATGCTGGAGTGTGGTTGGCTTCGTGATAACGTTTTGTGATTTCCTGAATCATCAGGTTTTGATGAGCAACGTTGTCTTCCGCGCGGGCGAGGGCATACAAGCAATCGGAAAGTCGGTTGATATAGTGCAACAAAACATTCCGGACGGTGGTTTCCGTTGTCAGTTCAACCAGACGTCTTTCAGCCCGCCGGGCTACCGTGCGGGCGACATGCATACGGCTCGCGGCTTCACAACGACCAGGCAGAATGAAGCTGTGAACTGGAGGGACAGTGTTCATTGCACTATCGACCGCTTTTTCCAGCGCGGCAATGTCTTCTGTACCGATGTAACGCTGCTGTGCTGACGGCTTTTCGCATTCACTGGCGAGTTCGGCGCTAAACCAAAATATTTGTTGCTGAATGGCTTCCAGTAAGATGCGATGGCTTTCGATGGAGGTGGCGCAATAACACAGACTGAGCGTCGCGTTCAGTTCATCCAGCGTGCCATAGGCTTCGACACGTCGATGAGTTTTACTGACACGCTGTCCGGTAAATAGAGACGTACTTCCTGAATCACCTGTTCGGGTATAAATCGCCATCGTTAAAGTCCTTAGCGTGAAAGCGTATCGACAATGCCGACCACTGCCAGATCAATGGCTTCGTTGGGGCCGGAAAAAACATGTCTGGCGCTGGAGCCGTTGCTGAGGAGTACCAGTTCACCAACGCCTGCGCCGACTGAATCAACGGCAACTTCGTCGCCGGTTAACGGTGTGAGAGGCAATTCGCCGTCAGCACTGACCCGACGAACCAACAGCAGTTTTTTCCCGATAAGAGAAGGTGATTTTTGCGTGGATACCACCGCGCCAGTGACTCGAGCCAGATGCATGAGTTACTCCTGCCTGATTAACTGAATGTTTCGGGTAATTGCCGCGTCACGCGCAAGTGCGGTCACACAACATTTCCGCTGTAGTACCAGTATCCCCGCGCATAACGGTGCTACGTCGGCATAACTTAAAAGCCGACCACGATGAAGGTGGATTGGTTTTCCTTGTTCGTCGCACCAGGTTAGCGGTAGACGGGCGAGATTTTTCAACTTGATGGCGTTCAGGAAATGATGCTGCAACGATAATTGAATGTGCATTCCCCATGCTAACGCCTCGTGAAGGTGGATTACTGCCTCGTCTGACGTATTGTTCTCCGCAAGCTGTCGCAACAACGGCAGATCGACGTATCGAATTTGTAACGATGCATACTGATGAACTATCTTGTGAACGCTGGCTTCTCGCAGTTGCGAAACGGTGAGCGTGAGTGTTTTTTCCGCACGTTGTTTCAGGCGAAAAATCACTTCGTCAACAATGCGTTGCATCAGCACATGATTCATGGCAGCGACACCAGCATGGCAAAAACGTCAGGATTATCAGCGCCTGCAGCGTTGGCTTCGTCGGTATCAATATGCATTTCAAGACGCATATCCGGTGAGACGCGAACAGCGACGTTATCAAATATCAGTCGTCGCTCATCACCTTCAATGGCGACCGCCACTTTATCGCCTTGCGTAACGCCATAAATCAGGGCATCGAGCGGAGACATATGAATATGCCGTTGCGCGACAATAACGCCAGAAGCGATTTCTAGTTCTGCAAACGGACTTATCAGACGAATCCCCGGTGTGCCGTTGAGATCGCCAGACATGCGTAGCGGAGCGGTGATCCCCAACGTTCTGGCATCAGTCCGGGAAATTTCCACCTGGCTTGCATTGCGTAGTGGTCCCAACAAACGAACGTTGTGCAATTTGCCTTTTGGTCCCACCAGCGTAACAACTTGTTCAGCAGCGAACTGACCTGGTTGCAATAACGGCTTTTTCTCGCTGATCGGTTGTTCAGGAAAAAGGCGTACATAATCCGCAGTTGAAAGGTGAATATGACGACTGGAAACACCCAGAGGGATAGGGCGCTCGCGCATCTCATCCAGGACCTGGCTCACTGTTTCTTGCAAGGTTTGTTTGTCCATTGTTACTCCTCTCGCTTATCGGAGTGGAGGCAAAGTGAACGTGGCTCACCTTTTTGCCGTTGACACGCCGGATCAAGACACAAATTACAACTGATACTTTCTGAGGTGACTGTTGCTGCTGGTGTTTCGCTTGCTTCAACCCTTACATTCAGTGCTTCTGTTGTGCGGGACAGTATTCCCTCGCCTGGACGGGCAATCACTTTGTGCGCGACAAGGCCATTTCTCTGCCCGGCGAAACTGGCACCCGTCTCGATCGCTGCATTAACTGAGGCGACGTCACCGGTGATTTTAATAAGCGTCCAGCCTGAGCCATTGGTCTTCTCAAGGCCAACCAGCGTGATGGACGCGGCTTTTGCCATAACATCCGCGCAACTGATGGCGAGTGCCAGACCACTGACTTCAAGTAATCCCAGTGATTGCTTCACGCTGTGCTCCTTAGCGAATGGGGTTATGCAGATTTTGGTAAAATGGCCTCAACATCGCTGTGCGGCCGAGGGATGACATGGCAGGACTTCACTTCGCCAACGGCGCTTGCGGCGGCGCTCCCCGCGTCAACGGCGGCTTTTACTGCGCCAACATCGCCGCGCACCATCACTGTGATCAGACCTGAACCAATCTTTTCATAGCCGACCAGTTGTACGTTGGCGGATTTAACCATGGCATCTGCGGCTTCAATCGCGCCGACTAACCCTTTTGTTTCAACCAGTCCCAGTGCGTTATTCATACGGTGTTTCTCCTGTGGATTATGAGTGGTATTCCTTGAAGGGAATCCCTTTGACCAGCCGGGCTGCGTTATTGCCGGTGCTGCGCCGGGCATGGTTATCTTGTTGATGCATCAGCGTAAAGAGCGGTGCTGATGCAGCTAAATTTTTGTAATGCACAATCAGTTTTTCCTGGTCACAGGCTATGCCAACCAACAGGGGAGACTGACGAGCAGCCTGCCAGGCGCTACCGATGATTTCACCTGATGGAATGTGTTGAATGCGAAAGGGAATACCTTCCTCTTCAATGCCAAGAAGCACCTCATTCCATGTACTGATACAGTCACCGATTACTATGACGACAATGGCTGGTGCACGTTCTTTACTTTCCATGAACCGACTCCTTGTGCCAGGAGATGAGTAGCCCGGTAGCTACCGCATTGCGCGGACCCTCGCTACCACGGATATTCCCCCGCCCGGCGACCAGTCGATAATGTGCCAACGCATCGGTGACTAACTGCGGGACTTCAAAATCCAGTGAAGAGCCGCCCACCAGTACGACGAACGGAATGTCGCGAATATTTCCACCAGGACTTACCTGACGTAGTGCGCGCAGGGCATTTGTTACGAAGACTCGCTCTTTTGCACTGCGACGAATGGTTCGCACTTTTTCCAGCGTTATATCACCGGGAATGGGCACCAGTTCGTCGGGTTTCACCACACAAACACGGGCAAATACCTGGGGGGATAGTGGGGTAGGGAAGAACTGAACGCTGCCGTCTTCATGGCGTAAGTGGAACAGGCTTTCTACTTTTGCCAGTGGGTGTTTTTTGATCTCTTCTGCCAGATAGCGATCATTTAAGCCCAGTTCCCTGGCAATAATCATCGTCACCATGTCGCCCGCTCCCGCAAGGTGAGTGGCAATCATTTCCCCTTTTTGATTGATGATGGAGGCATCGGTAGAACCTGCGCCTAAGTCCAGAATTGCCAGGGGACGTGTAGTTCCTGGGGTAGTTAACGCTCCCTGAATGGCTGCCTCTGCTTCTGCGCCTCCGACCTGAACATCAACATGCAGTTTTTGCTTAATTTCGCTGGCAATCATCGCCATTTGCAGACGGTCGGATTTCACCATAGAGGCGATGCCCACTGCCTGTTCCAGTGAAAATTCGCCTGCCAGACCACCGGTTACGCTGACGGGAACTGATGTATCTATCGCCAGCAAATCCTGAATAAAAATTTCGTTGCTGGGTTTATTGGTCAGCTCCGCCATGGTCTGGCGAACATGTTCCAGCATTCCGCCGATGTTGGTGCCCGGTTCGCCCGTCACATTTTCCAGTTTTGGGCATTCACCGACCGCTTTCATAATGGCATCGGCCCCGGCAGCAACATCAACTCGAGTCGTGCGCCCGGCAGAAAGTAATTCGATATTTCCGGCGGGTATCGAACGGGCTTTAACGTCGCCAGAAGGTGTTTTCACGACCACTGCTGAACGGTTGCCGATTAGCGCCCGTGCGACTGGAACAATATTTTTAGTCTCTTCAGCATTGAGGGCGAAAACGGTGGCAATCCCATATGGGTTAGACAGGGTTTCGATAACTTTCCCGGGAACGGCGACTTCAATAGCAGCTAACATGCCGAGCGGAATACGATCGATGTAGAGGACTTCATCAACAATGGGTAAAGGGATTTCCAGTCGGTTACTGACCAGTACGCCATCGTCGCGTTGCAGAATAACGCCTGTCAGCTGATATCCGGCACGCACGGAGGCATTTATCATGGTTGCGATATCGGCAAAATCAAAAGCCGATGACACGACCAGAATGTACGGTGTGTCCGCCGGGCGTGTTAACAACTCTTGCGGAGTGATGGTGAGTCCTACACCCAGCCCCACTCCGCCTGGAGTTTTCGGGTTATGACCGATCATGGTTGATTCAGTGATAATGGTTTCCGTAATGGTTTCCATCGCCACATCGCCAATGACCGGGGTTGCTTCGTTGATACGAATAAGCGAAATATCGCTGACATTGATGCCGACTTTTTTCGTTGCCTGTGCGAGCGCCTCCTGAATGCCATGTACGTTACGCAACGTACCTTTGATTCCGGTGGTTTCTGCCAGGGCGCTGCTCACGAACGACATTTCGCCAGACGCATTGAGCATTGCCAGCGCAACCTCTGTGGATGAGTTGCCGATATCAATGCCTGCTATATATCGCATAGTTCGTCCTTAATCGTTGCCTTTCAGTTTTTTACGCTCGACATAGAGTTCCGCAGCTTCACGGACAAATGCGGCACAAATTTTGGCCTGATAACGACGTTCAAGATCGTCGGCAATGGCAATGAGTTCTTGCTTAGTCGAACGATAAGGGCGTAACGCATTGTAGATTTCGAGGATGCGATCATCCGGCACTGAGGTAAGCTCGGCGGCGCGTTCAAAATTCATCGCCAGGCGATCGCGTCCAGCATCTCTGGCAATCGCGGCCTGAATACGCAACGTTTCCGGGGTTATGCGCATGTCCTGGGCGGTGACTTTATCGCTGAGTACATTTTCCAGAGTGAAATCGTCGAGCGTTTTATTAGTCGCCGTTTTGACCCATTCTGGATGTTTATTTGCCAGCGGGTAATCACTCACTTTGGCGTTCAGTGTTGATGAGTTGGATGGCGCAGAGACAGGAGCTGTATCCTGGAGACTGTTCATTCGGTTCAACACGTCCCTGACCATCGACTCAATTGCATCGGTATTCATGAAGGTTTCCTTTGTTAAAACGTCACGCGCAGTTCTTGCGGTTTTTTGCCAGTGACCACGTACTTAGTCTCTTTGATATGTAAGATGGCGGACTTGGCCTGGTATTTCGGTCGTGCCATTTGATCATTGAGGGTCGGAACAGGTTGTGGAGACTCGCGCTTCGCATAACGTGCGGCGTTTTTGCCAATCTGGCGATACGTTTCCAGCGTCAACAAAGGTGCTTGTGGGAAAAGTTCCAGGTTAGACAAAGGAGGAAGACCTTGCTGGTGGATAACCGTGGTGCCTTTCGACTGAATACCAATAGCAATGCCGGAACCGCTAAGACGATCGCCTTCAACCGCCACGAAGGCGACATCAGACGATTTAAAGCAGCGAATCACACGGGCTTTAATACCTTCTTCTTCGATACCGGCAATCACCTCGCGCAATATGTTTTTATGCGGAATGCCGATAATATTGACGGTCTGCGCCAGACCAAACGCCGGGCCTACAGCGATAATGACTTCATCTTGCTGAGTACCTTGTTGGGCTTCGCCAATTTCGGTCAGAAAACTTTCGCTATCCGGCGCGGAAGAGACCGGTGCGCGAAATGAAACGGACTTATCGCTGGTTTGCATTTCTGCCAGCACATCTTCGATTATCTGACGTAGTAATTTTTCGTTAATTTCCATTTCTCACCCTTAGTCAATTTCGTTGGGATCAAGTGCACCGGGAATATTTTTGATCTCTTCCCAGCGTTCCCCTTGCAGGCGATAACCCGTAGCCGGTCCGGCGTAATCATTGACGTCATTGACCGCAGAGAGCACTTGTCCGTCATCGACGATAATGGCTGAGGTATGGAGATAGTCGCCGGTCAGTTTTGCTTTTTGCATGTTGAGCATGTCCTGGGCGACATCGGTAAAACCGCCTTGCGCCAGGGCTTTCACCACTTCCAGGCTGTTACGGTTTTTATTGATAATTTCCTGGGCGAACTTGATGTCTTCCACGATGTTGCGCTCTGGCATATCTTTCGAACCGTGGGCATAGGTTGCCGCTTCGACCTCTTCATCAGTGATAGGCGGTAATCCCATACCGGCAAAGACAGCCTGTAAAGCACGTGCGGCTTTATTGCGGATAGCGATAACATCTTCTTCGCGCACCGGTCGCAGGCCGCCATCAACCTTCAGGTCACGTTGAATTACGTTGTAATCATCGAAGTCTTCGGCATCTTCGTTTGAACCGGCAAACATGTTGTCGTAGTTCGGCACAGCGGAAAAACCGGAAGAGATAAAGTCGGTGCCCGGCAGAAACTGCATCAGAAAACGTGCGGTACGGCGCATATCTGAGTGAGTAAAGGTCTGGTCATTACTGGAGGCGCATTCCAGATCCAGCGATGAACAAATTAAGTTTTCTGCCAGTACTGCGCGGATGCCTGACGGCACTGCCGATGGAACGCCGATGCAGCTTACGGAACCATTCTGTAGACCCTGAACGCCAGCAGCTTTGGTGATGTAAATGCAACGAGCCTCGAGATAAAGCATTGATTTGCCTTCAGCGTAGCCCATCTGCACTTCAGAGCCAGAGCCGGAAGTAAAGCGCATTTTTAAGCCGCGAGAAGCATAAGATGACGCGAGAAATCCTTTTGACCACGGTGTATCGTCGCCGTCGGTGAAAACGGGTTCTGTGCCGTAGACAGAAATCGTTTCGGCGTAGCAGGTATGGCCTAACATACCGAGTTTCAGTTCGGTGGCTTCCTCCAGTGAACACTGGGTCAACACGCCCGGGCGTCCCACCTGTGAACCGACCAGCAGAGCGATGGCGTTGAACGGTGCATAGCGAGCAACGGCAACGGTGGTTTCCTGTTCGTCAAATCCGCGCCATGCGCCTTCAGCCGCATCGGCAGCAATTTGTACCGGATTATCTTTGATGTTGGTGACGTGAGCCTGTTGCGATGGTGTTCGACGAGCGCGCATTTTCTGCATCGCCATCATCATCTCTACCACGTTCATCTGTGAAACCACTTCGACGATTTTGGCGGGCGTCATCGCGGTGGTCAGGGGAACAATATCGCTACGTTTGACATTTGGATCGCACAACATATTGGCAAGTTTGACCGAATCCATCGCGATGACTTCTTCAGCGCGCGCGAGATTGATACCGTAGCGAGCGATAAAGTGGTCGATCAGGTCAAACTGGCTGGCGGGTTTTCCATCCAGTTCGGTAACGACGCCGTTAACAATTTTGATTGACGGTTTAGGATCGTTCGGGCTTTCCATCGCAATGAAGCCTTCTTCAATCCACTCTTTAACGAAACCGTCCTGGTTGACCGGGCGTTTTGCCAGTGCTTCAAATCTTTTCGATCTCATGAATCTGCCTCAGGGAATTCAGATGTAGGAAGGGCGATCGTTTTTCGGTGTATCGCCGAGAGTCGAAAGTACGGTTTTACCGATTTCGCGTGCGGAGATGACCGCCTGGCGGACTGCGCCGGAGTCACCCGAGATAATCAGAATGACTTCATTGCTGTAGCTGGTGCCATGAGCAGGGGAGCTGTATGCCACGACATCCACATTGGCGGACTTCAGCGCGGTGTCGGCCATCAGAACACCCACAGCAGCAGGAGCGCCGACAATAACGCCACAAGCGCGACCCAGTGGTGCGCCAAACGCTTTTTCCAGTGCATAGCTGGCGCGGGCGGTGTATTGCAGTTCAAGATGCCCGGCTTCGTTGGCATAGACATCACCGAAGGTCCGGTCGAGTTCTTTCAGGGCAACTTCAATACCGCGTTTCACGTCGGACACATCATTGCCACCTAAGAGGATTAATGAGCCGTGTCCGGCACCGCCTTTGGTATCGCGAGGAAGTTCAATGCTAATAACTTCGGTGTTGGTGGCTTTTACTGCTTCATCAGCGGCCATAATGTGTGGCCCTGCACCAATACGTGCGCCCAGAATGCCAATGGAGCGATAGCGTTTTTCAAGTTTCATCGCATCCAATAGGGCGCTATCAACGTTCGCAATGACCAGGCCTACCGTGTCGCCAATAGCGGTGCCAACAAATTCCGTTAATGTGCAGCTTTTTTCTGCCATAGCCGTCTCTCGTGTTTGATGATTGGTTTCCGGGAGAACCCCATGCTCCGGTATCGCTACGCGTGCGATGACCTGCGCCATGATCTGTTCGACCAGTTCATTGCTGCTCATGGGTTAATTCCCTTTGGTAAGATTTTTTCGACATCGGTATGTGGGCGGGGGATAACGTGTACGGCTTTCACTTCGCCGACATTACGCGCAGCGGCGGCACCTGCATCTGTTGCCGCTTTAACCGCCCCGACATCACCACGAACGATGACGGTCACCAGCCCGGAACCAATTTTTTCGTAGCCGACCAGCAATACATTTGCCGACTTCACCATGGCGTCTGCGGCCTCTATGGCGGCAGTTAATCCTTTGGTTTCTACCATTCCTAACGCTTCTTGTTGCATAAAGACCTCGCCTGGATTTTTTGTCGATATGACTATAAAAAAAAGCGAGGAAAAAGAATGGCTGACTTAATCGCTAATGAGAAAAATTAATAGAGTGCAAATGTTATAAAATTGCTTTCAGAGAATATATGTTATTCATTTATTGGTTGTTTTTGGCGTGGTTTGATGTGAATTAATTGCATTGAGACAGCGATTTTAATTTGAAATAATATTTCGTCGAGTTTGGTTTGCTAAAATTAACTGTGATATTTGTTTAAATTTTATTATGCAGGTTTGGCAATTTTTTATTGTGTCAGTTTGGCGATATTCATAACTACAATAGTGATGATTGCTGTGGTGAATGCTATGGCGATGACAATAATTTGCTATAGCAACACGATTTTTCCACGAATCTGGCATGCATGTTGGCAATATTTTTTTCAGCACAATTTTTATAGTTGCGTTCGATATACACAACAATCAGCGCATTGTTGGCTGATAAAGAAAAAGACTCTGTGAAAAAGGTGTCGCTATGAATGATTCACTCAAGGCGCAATGCGTTGCCGAGTTTTTGGGCACCGGACTGTTCCTCTTTTTTGGCATTGGTTGTTTGTGCGCCCTAAAACTTTCCGGTGCAAGTCTGGGACTGTGGGAAATTTGTATTATTTGGGGGTTAGGTATTTCACTTGCTGTTTACCTTACGGCAGGCATTTCCGGCGCTCATCTTAACCCGGCGGTTACTATTGCTCTGTGGTTGTTTGCCGCTTTTCCTGGTCGTAAAGTGCTGCCATTTTGTGTGGCACAATTAGCGGGAGCCTTTGGTGGTGCGGTTCTGGCATATTTTTTATACAGCAATTTGTTTGCCGATTTTGAATCTGCTCACAATATGGTTCGTGGTAGTGCAGAAAGTTTACAACTCGCCAGTATCTTCAGTACTTACCCGGCAGCGGCGATAAATGTATGGCAGGCTGCATTGGTTGAAGTGGTCATAACGTCCATGTTAATGGGGTTGATTATGGCGTTGACCGATGACGGTAATGGCGTACCCAAAGGACCGCTTGCGCCTTTACTTATTGGTATTCTGGTCGCTGTTATTGGTGCTTCTACCGGACCATTAACCGGTTTTGCCATGAATCCAGCGCGTGATTTTGGGCCAAAAATTTTCACCTGGCTTGCTGGTTGGGGGGAAATTGCAATGACTGGCGGGCGCAATATTCCTTATTTTATTGTACCCATTATTGCTCCGGTCATTGGAGCCTGTGTGGGTGCGGCGATTTATCGCTTTCTTATTGCACAAAATTTACCTGTCAATAGTGTTACGCCTAAAGATATCAGCGAATAGTGAAATAACCTGGCGGTTATAAACGTTTATTTTTTTAGTGTTTGTGATCTGCTTTCCGAACTTATTAAAAAGTCTCCCGCTTCATGGAGGCTTTTGTTATTGTCCGTTGTGCTTCTCGTCAGTAAATCATTAAGGATGATGTGAAGATTAAATGTAAAACAATTGTTTTGCTATAACAATAAATTAACTGGGAGGTTTTATCATGATTTCTGCGGCGACACTTAATTCAGAACTCATTAATAAAATCGCACAGGATTTTGCGCAGGCGACTAGTCTTGCGGTTGTCGTGGTCAATATCCACGGTGATGAAATCTCCGAGCTGTTTAACTTCACCCCATTTTGTCAGATGATGCGCCAACACCCTCAGCTTAGCACTCGCTGTCGCATGAGCGATCGTTGTGGTGGTCTGGAAGCCTCTAAATCCGATCAGCCTTGTATTTACCGCTGTCATGCAGGGTTAACCGATTTCTCTATTCCTCTGGTGATTGCCGGGCATTTAGTCGGCTTTGTGTTGTGTGGACAAGTTCGCCTGCGTAATGATGATGTTGACTTGATCGATATTCTGAATGTCGATGATTGTTGGCAAGCCGACCCAGAATTACTTAATGAGTTTCGCAAAGTTCCTGAAATGGATTACTCGCGGGTTATGGCCTCTGCTGATTTGTTGAAGTTGATTGTGGAAAATTGCCTCAAAAAGCAACTCAATTTTGTCGTTATTAAAGAGAATAAACCTCATTCGGGGTCAGTTCGTCAGACCCGTGCGCCTAATCCCCATGATAATAAAATGAAAAAAGCATTGCGCTATATCGATGCGCATTTATCAGACGATTTGCGTCTGGAAGATGTTGCCTCACATGTTTATCTAAGCCCTTATTATTTCAGTAAGTTGTTTAAGAAATATCATGGGATTGGTTTTAATGCGTGGGTAAACCAACAACGAATGGCCAGCGCGCGTGAGCTGCTGTGCCATAGTGACTGGAGTATCGCCAGTATCGCGCGTAATTTAGGCTTCTCACAAACCAGTTATTTCTGCAAAGTTTTTCGCCAGACGTATCAGGTGACTCCGCAGGTATATCGTCAGCAAATTAGTGAAAATGTAGCAGCGGAAACAGCATAAATTTAATGTGGAAAATGAGGGATGATTAAATAGACTCTGGCAATATTAATTAACGTTATTTACGTGTTATGGGATAAGTGAGATCAGCTCATAACATACGCTGACAGGTTCGGCACATTTGTGCCTGGGAAGAGGGTGAAAATCCCTCGCAGCCCCCGCTGCTGTAATGCTGACAACCCCGAAAATACCACTGATCGCGAGATTGGGAAGGCCGGGGAAGGATGATGCGAAGCCAGAAGACCAGCCTGTCAGTCAATACCAACAACTTCGGTGGGAAGTGGGTTGTCCGGAAGCGCCCGGTTGAGTATTGGCGCGTCTTTATACCCCTACCACCCTGAGAGGATCAGGGTATGGCGGCATCATTTAGTTCATTCATTGTAGTGCCGACAGGCACCTGCGCTGCTCTCAATGTGCGGCAATCGTTTTTCATGGTATATCAGCCTAACCGTCATTACAGGAAACGAAGCGGAGGACGGGGGATATGAAAACGATAAAACCCGAATCGATAGCCCTTTTTTGCCTCTCCTCTGGCGATATTAATCTGGCGAAATATCTGGCTGAAATGTTGCCAATGACCTGCTTTGTTGGTGAGGACTGGCAGCAAGGTTTCTTGCCTTTTAAAGGTGGAGCAGTTCAATCGTTATCAGACGCGTATACCGATTATTCAGTGCTGTTATTGATTGCTGAAAACGGGGTCTCCATACCAGAAAGTTTCTCTCATCCTGATGGCGCAACGGTAATCTTAATCACACGGCATAATGCTCGTTTGCTGGCTGGTCCGGCTGGTGGGGCGGTAGCATTAATCCATTATCTGAATGAAATGTGTCAATGCAGAGAAAATGTTGCCAATGGCACATTCTGTCAGACGTTTACACAGGGAAAGCGGACTATTTCACAACACCGCCTTCATTCGTAATGGATTGAGAACGCTGGATTTTTATTTTCATTACGCGCAGTATTAATTGCGGAAATGTTATTACGATCAGCAACGATGGCGCATCCATAGTTCTGGTCAATAAATACCATCATACAATTGAACCAGGAGTCCGTATGATGATTTTGGTGACGGGTGGTGCACGGAGCGGGAAGAGTCGGCACGCCGAGACGCTTATTGGGGATACTCCACAGGTTCTGTATATCGCCACTTCGCAAATCCTTGATGATGAGATGGCAGCACGGATTGAGCATCATCGGCAGGGGCGTCCGGCGCACTGGCGCACGGTGGAACGCTGGCAACAGCTTGATGAGTTAATTAATGCCGACATTAATCCGCAGAATGCAGTGTTGCTGGAATGCATTACGACAATGGTGACTAATCTGTTGTTTGATTATGGCGGCAATAAAGACCCTGAAGAATGGGATTATGTGGCGATGGAGCAAGCGATAAATGGCGAGATTCAGTCGTTGATTGCGGCCTGTCAACGTTGCCCTGCAAAGGTCGTATTAGTGACCAATGAAGTGGGAATGGGTATTGTGCCGGAGAATCGTCTGGCGCGACATTTTCGTGATATTGCCGGGCGAGTGAATCAGCAACTGGCCGCTGCGGCAGATGAAGTATGGCTGGTGGTTTCGGGTATTGGAGTAAAAATCAAATGAGTAAATTATTTTGGGCGATGCTCTCTTTCATTACGCGTCTGCCTGTACCGCGTCGTTGGTCCCAGGGACTGGATTTCGAACATTATTCTCGTGGCATCATTACTTTTCCCTTAATTGGTTTATTGCTTGGCGCGATTAGCGGGCTGGTCTTCATGGTGTTGCAGGCATGGTGTGGCGTACCGCTGGCGGCACTGTTTAGCGTGCTGGTTCTGGCGCTGATGACCGGAGGATTCCACCTGGACGGCCTTGCCGATACCTGTGATGGCGTATTTTCTGCACGTAGCCGAGATCGTATGTTGGAAATCATGCGTGATAGCCGTTTAGGCACCCACGGCGGTCTGGCATTGATTTTTGTTGTGCTGGGAAAGATTTTGATTTTGAGCGAGCTGGCTCTACGTGGTGAGCCGATTCTGGCATCGCTGGCAGCAGCATGTGCTGTCAGCCGAGGGACTGCCGCATTATTGATGTATCGTCATCGTTATGCCCGGGAAGAAGGGCTTGGCAATGTGTTCATTGGCAAAATTGATGGGCGACAAACCTGTGTAACCCTCGGTTTAGCCGTGATTTTTGCTGCTGTATTACTGCCAGGTATGCATGGTGTGGCTGCTATGGTGGTGACGATGGTGGCAATTTTCGTCCTCGGTCAGCTTCTCAAACGTACTCTGGGCGGGCAAACCGGCGATACGCTGGGAGCTGCCATAGAGCTTGGTGAGCTGGTATTTCTGCTGGCGCTGCTATAAAGAGAAGCAACATGCAAACACTTGCCGATTTACTGAATACGATCCCGGCCATCGATCATGCTGCTATGTCACGCGCACAACGGCATATTGACGGGTTACTCAAACCCGTCGGTAGTCTGGGAAGGCTGGAGGCGCTTGCCGTACAACTGGCAGGAATGCCGGGGTTGAATGGTGTTCCTCATGTGGGCAAAAAAGCGGTAGTGGTTATGTGCGCCGATCACGGCGTCTGGGATGAAGGTGTCACTATTTCCCCGAAAGCGGTGACAGCCATTCAGGCCGAAAATATGCTACGCGGAACAACCGGCGTGTGTGTTCTGGCAGCACAGGCGGGGGCTAAAGTTCATGTAATTGATGTAGGGATAGATACTGCGGAGCCAATACCCGGACTTATCAATATGCGTGTCGCTCGAGGTAGCGGCAATATTGCTTCAGGTTCTGCAATGAGCCGCTGTCAGGCTGAAGAGTTGCTTCTGGAAGTCATTCGTTATACGCGTGAACTGGCGAAAAATGGCGTCACGCTGTTTGGCGTGGGTGAGCTGGGAATGGCAAACACGACGCCGGCTGCGGCAATAGTCAGCACAATTACGGGACGCGATCCCGAAGAAGTGGTTGGTATTGGCGCAAACCTGCCGACAGATAAACTGGCAAACAAAGTTGATGTTGTTCGTCGGGCAATTATGTTGAATCAACCGAATCCGCTGGATGGTATTGATGTACTGGCAAAAGTCGGTGGATTTGATTTGGTCGGAATGGCTGGCGTGATCTCAGGAGCCGCTTCCTGTGGTTTACCCGTGTTGCTGGATGGCTTTCTTTCTTATGCCGCCGCGCTTGCTGCGTGTCAGATGTCGTCTGCAATCAAACCGTATCTTATTCCTTCCCATTTGTCGGCAGAAAAAGGGGCGCGTATTGCGCTGGCACATTTGGAGCTGGAGCCGTATATCAATATGGAAATGCGTTTAGGTGAGGGGAGTGGTGCGGCGCTGGCGATGCCCATCATTGACGCTGCTTGCACGATATACAACAACATGGGCGAACTTGCTGCCAGCAATATTATTCTACCGGGGAATACAACTTCAGAATTGAACAGTTAAAAACGAAAAGTCTGATAAAAGCTATACTTATCGGATGGCTTTCGCGACTTAGGAAAGGGATATGATGCGTCGTGTAAATATTCTTTGTTCATTTGCTCTGCTTTTTGCCAGCCATAATAGCCTGGCGGTAACTTATCCATTACCCCCAGAGGGGAGTCGTTTAGTGGGGCAGCCACTTACAGTAACGGTTCCCGATCACAATACCCAGCCGCTGGAAACTTTTGCCGCGCAGTACGGACAAGGGCTGAGCAATATGCTGGAAGCGAATCCGGGGGCTGATGTTTTCTTGCCGAAGTCTGGTTCGCAACTCACCATTCCGCAGCAACTGATTTTACCCGCCACTGTGCGAAAAGGGATTGTGGTTAACGTCGCCGAGATGCGTCTGTATTACTACCCACCAGACAGTAATACTGTGGAAGTGTTTCCTATTGGTATTGGTCAGGCTGGACGAGAAACCCCGCGTAATTGGGTGACTGCCGTTGAACGCAAACAAGATGCACCAACCTGGACGCCAACCCCTAACACTCGTCGTGAATATGCAAAGCGTGGGGAGAGCCTGCCTGTATTTGTCCCAGCCGGACCCGATAATCCTATGGGGCTGTACGCGATTTATATCGGCAGGTTATATGCCATTCACGGTACTAATGCCAATTTTGGGATTGGCCTACGGGTAAGTCAGGGTTGTATTCGTCTGCGCAATGACGATATCAAATATCTGTTTGATAATGTTCCGGTAGGGACGCGCGTGCAACTTATTGATCAGCCAGTGAAATACACAACGGAGCCGGATGGTTCAAAGTGGCTGGAAGTTCATGAGCCGCTGTCGCGCAATCGTGCAGAATATGAGTCCGACAGAAAAGTGCCATTGCCGATGACGCCTTCCTTGCGGGCGTTTATCAACGGGCAAGAAGTTGATGTGAATCGTGCGAATGCTGTACTGGAACGCCGTTCGGGAATGCCTGTGCAAATTAGTTCTGGTTCAAAGCAGATGTTTTAAAATAGCTGTCGTATAAAAAGCAAAAAGCCTGCTCGAAAGCAGGCTTTTTTTGAATCTGGCTCCTCTGACTGGGATCGCCGTAGCCATTAACTAGCTGATTGGTAAGCTAAACCTAAAAATCGGGTTTGTCAAGACCACCAGAATGACCACCTTTAGACCGCCTGCCTATAGTAACATATTAGAAGAACCTACCTATTCCAGGTGGAAATATGATTAATGATGAATTCAATCATCTCCGATAGATTCAAGCCTGAGTTATAGCTTCCCTTAAACTCAGTGACGGTATTTTCAAAATAGGCTGCAACTTCCATTTTCGCTTTACCGCTTTTCAATCTGGTTTTATCCGCTGTTACATCAAAAAACTTACTAAACGCTGGTTCGGGTAAGTAGTTTTCCATTGTGTAACCCTGTGTAATCCATGTGGGTAGATTTTGCCGGATTGCTTCTTTTGCCGTTTTAGCACTTAATAAAATGGGATTCGCAGGCGTGGTCATATCATAATCATTATCACGGTCAGCGATAAAAATGCAGTTCTTGTTGATCATCAGTGTTTGAATGGTATCAGTACTTTCCGCCGAGTAGTGTTTTAACATTGCGCCTCCATAGGGAATGAACACATAGTGAACGTTTTCAATAGGAGTATCGAGGCCGTTTTCCTCACAATACAGTTTCAGCCAGTGTCGGATATAAATGCGATCACTAACGCCCTCGACCCAGATTACTCCATTGGCTTGAAAAATCTCACTTGGCCGTATCCCCATAACAGAAAGAAAAGCTGCGGACCGGGTGAAGTTTTTGACACCATACCCATCAGCCTCATACAGACTGACTTGTATGTTGTCCCAAATTCCATATTCAAGAAAAACGGTTGAGTGCGTGCTAATAAATAGCTGGAGGCGTTTTTCAGCTGTAATTTCTTTTATTCTTTTAACGAGAATACGCTGAAGGTGAGGATGAATATGTACTTCTGGCTCTTCTATGACACAGATTGTGAGTGGAGCCTGCAGAGAAAGCCAGGTGAGAAGCCCGGCGAATGCTTTCCAGCCGGCTGGTATATCCTCAATGCTTATGATATTAGACTGAAGCTCATCATCGTTCAGCCAGACACTGAGTGCATTCGGGCCGCTATCTGAAACAGAAAAGCAGCGTTCGAGGATATACTCTGAAAAGCTTTGTTGTCCGGGGGGCCGTTGGTAGCGAAAGGCGTTCTCTTTTAATCCTGATGCAGCAGTGCCCGGAAGATAGCGTGCATCTTTATTGAGATACATAACGACTTTTTCCAGTGGGAGGCCGGTAATATCATGACCAGAGCGGTAAGATACATTCTGCTGTAGCTCTTTCATGCATTGCGCGTAGCCAGAAGGAAATGGCTGTGGCGAATGAGAGTTGATGGTGTCCTCATGTATCAGTTCCCCGGTAGAATGCTTCGCCATCACACCCACATGCGATTTACCGATACCCTGAGAAGTGAATAGGGCAACAAGAATGGTATTGTTGTCAAACTCTAACCGAAAAAATCCTGTGGTATCACTTCGCATGTTCTCTCTGCCGAGCGAAACCAATTTAGTGGGATCCGAAATGGTACGTAGGATATCAAGAACCGTTGATTTACCACTTCCGTTGGGGCCTGAAATAATATTGATTTGAGCTGGCTGAAGGATATTCCCATCTGGCAGAGGGGTATGATGCGAGTTGGTGAAGGCTACTTTTCTGAGATTTGCGAATGATAAATAGGTCACCGGCATAGTATTCTTCCTTGAAGGGCAACTAGTTAATGTGTATGAGGTTTATAATACCTCGCTTGAAGTCCTACTGGTCTCTTCTGCTTGTCATGGGCCATGTCGCGTATCAAGAGCCGCGACATCATGGCAGTAATGATTAGCTTTTCAGCACCAGGGATAGGCTATGTGGTCGTACCTCAACCTCAGATTTGGTGCACATGCCTGATTATGGATACAGCCCTACTAGAAAAACAGATATGCAGGAAATCATAACATGTTAAACAGACGAGTCAGGCAAATTCACCCCCAAGAGGATAAAGATAGCCAAACTAAGACATTTGACGATTATTCGGAGTTTCCAAACATTGTTCTGCTTGGCGACCCTGGCGCTGGAAAAACTCATCTTTTCAGACAATTTGCGGGATTAGGTGAGTCAAACTATCTGACGGTACGGCATTTTTTAAGTGGTGTTCCGATAGATAATCAAAAAGCCTTATTTATTGATGCATTAGATGAAAAAAGGAGCAGTCATAACAGTAGCGATGTTGTAGATGACATAGTCCAGAGGCTTTTTTCCCAAACTCCGCAAAAGGTCAGAATCTCCTGTCGCTCTCAGGACTGGCTGGGTGAATCAGACCTTTCAGCATTTTTACCCTATTTTGAGCGAACAGGGGGATATGTCGTTTTACATTTGCAGCAGTTATCAAGGGAAGAACAGAAAGCGATTCTGCATGTTCATGGCATAGAGCATCCCGAGAAATTTCTGGAGGAGGCAGAAAAACACTCTGCCTATGAGTTTCTTCACAACCCACAAAACCTGCTTATGCTGGCTGAGGCTGTCAAAGAAGGAAATTGGCCCCGGACGAGGTCTGAGCTTTTCCACTCAGCGACACAGCTTCTTTTAACTGAACATAGTAGAGAGCACACGCGGCAAGATTCAGGAATTTATACCAGCGACGAGTTAGAGCACCCTGCTGGGTCTATCTGTGCGTTGCGTATACTGAGTGATGTTTCCGGGATTTCTCTGCTTCCGAATGATATCCGACCAGAATATCCTGGCTATAGAACCATTCCGTTTTTCTCACATGAAATAATCAGAGCGACGCTATCCCGACGCATTTTTTCCACCGGGGATGAAGTTGAGACAGTTGATTACAGCCACAGGACAATTGCCGAGTATTTAGCAGCAAAATGGTTAGCCAGTATTGTTGAGAAGGGATTACCCTTGGGACGTTTGAGAAGCCTTCTGGGGTTTGAGGGCTATCCGTCTTCAGAATTAAGGGGATTGCACGCATGGTTGGCGGTCTTTTTACCACAACACGGCCAGGCCTTCATTGAAGCTGACCCTTATGGTGTACTGACTTATGGTGATGCAGCTTCGTTATCTACTGTAGATAAACAAAGTTTACTTACGGCACTGGCCAAACTTTCGGAAAGCGATCCTTGGTTTAGAAACCACGGCTTTTCTTCTAATTTGAATGGCTTCGTGAGCGAGGAGATGGAAGCACATTTGCGCCTGATTATTCATGATCCCAAATCGCGATTTTCATTGCGTATGCTTATCCTCGAATCTCTATCTGTTGCAACCCCAATATTATCATTGAATGAGGATTTAGTTGATATTGTTAAATCTGAACGTCATTCATATGCCGAAAAAGAAGAAGCGACAACAGCATTAATACACTCGGGGCCATCAGGTATTAAAGAAGTCGTCGAAATTTATTCTGAATTGAAAGAGATAAATCACGACAATATTCGGTTGCGCAACCACATTATTCAATTGCTTTGTAAGGATTATTTTTCTGCATTGGATGTCGCAAAACTCTTGATTGATACTTTAAGTATTACTAAGGAAAGTTTACCGGTAGGATCTCTATGGGGAATAATTGATGTTGTTCCTGCCGAGGAGATAATGACAATATTTGAATGCCTATCTCAATACCAAAATAAAAATATAGATAACTGGTATTCATCACCAAGAAATCGTCACGAGGTTTTGTATTATATTGAAAGTGGTCTGGAGATTATTCTTAATGCGAAAGAGCAGTATACTGCTGAACAGATATGGATGTGTCTGCATGTTCATCACTGGTATAAAGAGCATTATAGTACTTTTGAGAATAAAACAGCCCAGATTGTCCAGTTGCTAAAAGAACGTGATTGGCAATATGAAGATATTATAGATGCGGCAATAACATCTTTTACTAGATATAACACAGGATATCTGTTTTTACATGAGTTTAGACAAAGTACATTTGGCGTTATTCCACATGAACTTCTTTTGTCTCGGTTTATACACTATCTGTCAAGTAATGGAAACGTTTCAGACAAGACGAAATTCATTTATCGATTAGCATTTTCTGTTCTTTGGGACTGTGCTAAACCGTCACAGCAGGTATTTGAACTTCTTATTGCTTATGCTGATTTGAATAATGAACTTTATTCTATTTTAGAAGCAACATCAGTTTGTGGGATTGATGAATGGCGGGTGAAGTTCAATATCAGCAGGATAGAAAGTGAGAGAGAAAAAAGAAATATTATAGATTCAAATAAACTGGAGTTTCATCAATTAAGAGAACAGATTGTCTCGGGTGATCATTTAGGATGGCTTAAGCATATTGCGTATATTTATTATGCATTATATAGCGATGTAGATGAAAAGCTATCCTGCTTTGAGCGTCTGTCATCAAATCTTGGGGATAAAAGTGCTATAGACGCCATTTCTGGTCTTGTGGCTCTATTAGGCAACGCAGATCTCCCGTCTATAGATGATATTAATAACTCTTTAATAAAAGGTGAATATTATGAATGGTGGTATGCTATATTGGCGGGAAGTGACGAACTATGGAAACAGAAAGATGACATAACTCTTTGGGATAATGAATTGCTAAAAATGTTAATAACTTTGGATGCAAGATTATCAATCCATGTTAAAGAAGACAATGTTATTACGACCTATTCATTGCCATGGAAAAAGTATGTAATACTTTATCGAGAAGATCTATTCATAGAAACATATAGTTATATAATAGACTTTTGTATGAAAAATAAAATTCAACATATTGTGGCATTGAACTATATATTACATGAGAAATCCTTACGAGATTTTTACGTCATCCCTTTAGTTATGTATTTTGCTAAAAAATATCCTGATGATATTAATCACACGCAAAGCTTAGTCGAATGGCTACTGGCACATCCACAGATACATGAAGAATTGCTGGAACTATCTCAAATTATGGTTAAACGACGAGGTGTATTAAAGAAGGTTAACTATCATAGTTGGTTATCGTGTTGTTATTTGCTAGCCCCCGAACAGGTTTCTGATTTATTTATCTCTGAAGCGAAGTCAGATTCTGAGATCATTTGGATTGTGCGTGAATTAACTGGTAATGCCAGAAGACGGAGAGAAAATAATAATCAAGAACTTTCTTTAATTCAATTAGAAACCATCATTAGGGTTTCAGCAACACATTTCCCTAATGCTTATCATCCAGTAGATGGAAGTCATGGTTCAAGGAATAGCTGGGATTATGCAGAATTTATCAGAGTATTGATTAGCGAAGTTTCTTCTATTTCTTCATACGATGCCAGTGAAGCACTTGAGCGTTTATTACTGCTGCCTGAATGTGAAAGTTATCGGGATCATCTTTCACATGCCCAAAGCAATCAGAAAATTCGTTATAGAGAATCACAGTTCCATCATGCCGACTGGAAGCAGGCTGTAAGTACATTGATGAATGAAACACCTGCCAACGTAATGGATCTTTACTCATTGTTGCTCGATCATATACGAGATATTTCTAACCGAATTGCCAATGAAAATACCGATATTTATAAACAATTCTGGAATGAAGACAGTTATGGCCGTACCCTAACGCCTAAACCTGAAGAGAGTTGCCGTAATGTTTTTCTGGATTTACTCCGTGTCCGGCTTAATCCATTAAAAATAAGCTGTGAACCAGAAGGACACATGGTTTCTGATAAAAGGGCAGATATCATTGTTTCACTACCGGGGATAAAAATACCTGTAGAGATAAAGCGTGATTATCATCGTGATGTCTGGACTGCGCTCAATGGGCAATTGGACAAGCTTTATACTAAAAACCCCGATGCTGCTGGTCACGGTATCTATCTGGTTTTTTGGTTTGGTTCTGCTCGACCGAATTCCCTGCCTCGTTGGGCGAAAACTATGGCTCAACCTGAAAATGCCAGTGCAATGGAAAATATGCTTAATGAAACTGTGCCGGTTGAAAGAAGAGATCGCTTATCAGCGATAGTTATTGATGTGTCCGGTGAGGATATACATTCTGTTGAAGCACCGAATTCTTCTATATAAGGAAAATTTATCATGATAACAAAAGAGCTTGTCGATGAAAGCAATTTTATTCGCCAACTGGTTGATATCGGAAGATTTGAAGAATCTTATCAACAGTCAGTTGCGTTTCTGAATAAACTGGAAAGAATAACAATCAGGATCGATAACTACTTTATAGTATTGGCGAACATTGCGGGTGCTCTTGTTGATATCGGGCAGATGCAAAACAATAAAGGTGCATCAGAACTTGGTTTCAACCTGATGGAAGATAACAAGGAAACATTTATATCATTATTGGGAGAGTGCCATTACTATTATAATTATGGCAATGCGCTATCTAATCTGGTGAATATCACAAACCCCAATGAGCATACATTCAAATCGATAGAAGAATTGGTTTCTTTAAAAAATATCTACTGGCGCTCTTTTAATCTATCTGCTGAGGAGCAAGAGGACTTTCAGGCTGAACTTTCAGTTAATTTGGCGAATTCGCTAAGAAGTCAATTTCGGCTCAGTGAGGCATTGAGATATTATGATCTTACCAATCATAAGGGATTAGATATACCACAGGCTTGGGTCAATCGTTCGATGTCACTTATGGTACTTAATCTTATTTCATCTACATTTTCAATTAAGTTATTAAAAGAAGTGAGAGCAGGATATATTAAAGCCTCAGTATCAAAAAATATCCCACCACAATGGGATTCATTCTATTTAGAACGCATAGCGCAAACTAACGATAAAATCGCAGAATATGCAGTTGATGCTGAAACTGATGAACACGATGAAGCACTTACACAACAAGAGTTCGAAGCATTAAGCCCATATCGACAGTTTTGTCTTAGAAATCATCTGACTTTATCAGAACATGGTCTGTATTGCCCATGTGTAGGAAGTGCTACAGATGATCTTGTGATTGCTTCGGGAGGCGGCGTAACAGGTGATTTTATCATTCCTATGGAGATGGTATTAAATCGCCTTAAATCGGAATTTTCACTCGCACGCCATCTTTATTTTGATTATCTTCATCCACAAAACACGGATTACATTAAGTACGAAAGTCATTTTCTGGAATTGTATAATGACGAAGTTTTAGGGATAGAAATTGAAAAGATCAGGACGGCATTTCGTCTTTGCTTTGGTATTCTCGATAAAATTGCAGTAGCCATATGTGAACTTTACAATCTATACCCAACAACAAAAAAAGGTACACCCCAGAAGAATATCTATTTCCAGAGTTTTTGGCAGTTAGATGTCGATAACAGAAGACAATTATTTGAAAAGGTAAAATCACCAGGGCTTCTGGCTCTGTACAGTATTGCTACAGATCTGAATAAAGATAAGGGTGGGGAGTTGGCTTTCTATAAAGAATGGCGCAATGGTTTAGAACATAAGTTTTTAGTTGTACATAAAAGTGATAAACCTGAGGATATTTATGAATCTTATCGATTAATCAAAGACATCCTTTTTATCAAAGAAAGTGATTTTATCCGTCATTTCGAACATTTACTTCAGATAACACGTTCAGCAATTTTTTCATTTACTTTTATGGTGAGGCATGAAGGGATGAAAGAGAAGAAAGAGGGTATCCACTATATGACCCGAGAATTATATGCGAAAAACTATTCAACAGATTGAGAGTAAAGTTACTTGTATTAGTCGCGACTTGATCTGACACATGGCCTTGAAAGGTTGAGAGTTACCGGTTTTGATATGGGTGTCGAATCCTTATACAAAACACGAGGTAACTCTCATGCTTCATACTACCAATCCCGTCATCAAACACAAAGCCGGTTTGCTCAATCTGGCTGAAGAACTCAGCAACGTATCTAAAGCTTGCAAAATAATGGGCGTCTCGCGTGATACATTTTATCGTTATCGTGAGCTGGCTGATGAAGGCGGCGTGGATGCGCTGATAAACCGTAGTCGCCGCGCCCCTAATCTTAAGAACCGCACCGATGATGCAACTGAGAAGGCTGTTGTTGATTATGCCGTTGCTTTTCCCGCTCACGGCCAGCACCGGAGTAGCAATGAGTTGCGTAAACAGGGCATTTTTATCTCAGGAAGCGGCGTCCGTTCTGTCTGGCAGCGACATAATCTTGAGAACTTCAAAAAGCACCTGAAAGCCCTGGAAGAAAAAGTGGCTCATGAGGGTATCGAACTGACTGATAGTCAAATCGCAGCACTTGAACGTAAAGCCAGTGATGACGAGGCTTGTGGTGAAATTGAAACCGCGCATCCGGGTTATCTGGGCTCTCAGGACACGTTCTACGTAGGCAATCTGAAAGGCGTCGGACGTATATATCAGCAGACGTTCGTCGATACGTACTCGAAGGTCGCTCACTGCAAGCTGTATGTCACCAAAACGCCGATTACTGCGGCTGATCTTCTCAATGATCGCGTGTTGCCATTTTACGAGTCTCATGGCCTGCCAATGTTGAGAATACTGACCGACAGAGGCACAGAGTACTGTGGCAAAGTGGAGCAGCATGATTACCAGCTTTATCTGGCGATTAACGATATCGACCACACGAAAACGAAAGCGATGTCACCGCAGACCAACGGTATCTGCGAACGGTTCCACAGAACGATATTAAACGAGTTTTATCAGGTCACGTTCCGTAAAAAGTTGTATGGTGCTCTCGAAACATTACAATCGGATCTTGATGAATGGCTGGCTCACTATAATAATGAGCGAACCCATCAAGGGAAAATGTGCTGCGGGCGTACGCCAATGGAAACGTTACTTGATGGAAAGCGCATCTGGGCTGAGAAAAATTTAAGCCAGATGTAATCTAACAGATACCTGTATAAATAACCGGTAACTGTCAGCTCAGGTCTGAGCTAATACAAGTTACTATATGCGCCGTCTTTGTCGACAGTAACTATTGTGCATATTTATAACAATCTGCGATCTCTATTCCACGACTTCCCCTTGCCGTTTTCGACTGAAAGCGGTATCTTCTACCCGCGTCTGCAAAATCAGGCGCCGGGATTGGCATCCTGAATTTCATACTGGCGGCACATGGCGCATTTGCGCCTTTTTTGTGTCGTGCGTTCGGCTACACCTCAATGGCGGGCCGGACGGGGGCGTCGCAAGACGCGCCGGTGTCCAGTATGGCCGGTAATGCCAACTCCGTTCGGTTCCGCCACCCGTGAAATTGGCATTTCCGGTGGCGGTATTTAGTACCACATACTGGAGGTTGCCCTATGGCTACAATCCTCACCCCTGACTGCGATTTACTCGATTTATTATCCGTTCCCTTTAACGCTGCCACGGACTTCACCGTCCTTGCCGACTACTGCGCCCGCTTCGCCGAAACCCTGATAGAAACCGACGATCCCGCGCTGCGGCTGGCGCTTTGTGGACGGCTTCACGCCTGCCTCGCGCTGCTCCAGCTTCTGCTGGAACGCCCGGCGGAACCAAAAACAGAACAAACCCTGACCGGGCTGCTCTGTGAACTGGTCTGGTACTTTACCGAGGGGCTGAAAGCGCCGCGCTGGCTGCGTACCGCCGATGGTGTGAAATTTATCAGTGAGGTGGCTGCATGATGCAACAGGACTGGCATCCTGCTGATATTATTGCGGGGCTAAGAAAAAAGGGGATGTCACTGGCGGCGCTTTCACGTCAGGCGGGGCTGGCGTCTGCCACACTCGCCAATGCGCTGTCCCGCTCGTGGCCGCGTGGCGAAAAAATTATCGCTGATGCGCTGGAAATATCACCGGAAGTTATCTGGCCCTCCAGATACTTCGATGAAAAGGGAAATCGCACAGAAAGAGTTATGCGAAAACGCGCCTGATTACAGGTATCAATGACTGAACTATCAGGAGCATTGATACGCGGTATCTCCCGGTGTGTGATCTGTCTCTGGCTGATTGCGCACAGGGAGATGATTGCGGTACCGATGCTGCGCTGTATTTTTACTCCCCGTCTAACAAACAATCCTACGCAATGAAAAAACAGTTTTCCCTTATCGCCATCACCGCCGGGCTGTAGGTTTCCTCCTGCTCAAAATGCTTCATGGCCTGAAAGAAGCGCCTGATGTATCAGGATGATCGCCCTCAATACGACAGGACCTTTGAAAACTATCGGATCTGCCAGCAGGCAGATTAAGGCTTTCATCACACTTCGATTCACTAAAGGTAACCACAATGGAACTGACTGATAATTGTACATCGCGGGGTATGGATGTTATATTTAAATATAACTTCTGGAGGTGCCCGATGTATACCACACGTCTGAAAAAAGTTGGCGGCTCGGTCATGCTGGCCGTCCCGCCTGCGGTGCTGAAAACGCTGGCCCTGATGCCGGACAGCGAAGTCGGCGTGACCGTTGACAACGGCTGCCTGATTATCGAACCTCAAAAACGCCCCCGCTATTCACTGGCTGAACTGCTGGCGCAGTACGATCCACATGCCGAAATGAGCGATGAAGAGCGGGAATGGATTGACGCGCCTGCCGCAGGGAAGGAGATCCTGTAAATGGACAGAGGGGAAATCTGGCTTGTTTCACTTGATCCCACCGCCGGACATGAGCAAAGCGGAAAACGTCCGGTGCTTGTTGTTTCTCCGGCCTCGTTTAATGAGGTAACACGTTTACCCGTCGTTGTTCCGGTAACCAGTGGCGGACAATTTGCCCGTAACGCGGGTTTTGCAGTTTCGCTGGAGGGAGCTGGCACGAAAACGACGGGGATCATTCGTTGTGATCAACCCAGAACTATTGATATGGGAGCCAGAAACGGCAAGCGGCTGGAGCGCATCCCTGACAACGTTATTAATGAGGTACTGGCAAGGCTGGAAACCATCCTGACCTGATGATTTTTATGTTGACTGATTGAGGGCGCTGCTACAGCGCCCTCGTTTTTGGGCCTCACTATAGAACAAACTTTCAAACCCAAAAAACAGTTTTTCCTTCCTGCACCAGAAATAATGGCGCAGTCTCCCGCCTGCAACAAACTGCCTTCGGGCAGTCCCTTTGTCGCTTCACGTCTGAAAGAAGCGCCTGGCATTGCCAGCATGGCATCCTTTACTGGCGTTGATCTCTGAAAACGCCGGGGATGCAAAAATATCTGCCTCTGAGACTGAAGTACATATACACCATCACTGCACCAGACAACCGGCTTTACGGGCTGACACTCTGGCTTTTCCGGGTTTTATAATCTGCTGACAACCAGCGCCTTACATTGACGGGCTGCGGTCTGCATTGCCGACAGGCTTTGCTGCCGCGTGACTGTCATCCTGCACCAGAAACGCAATGTTTACGCCCTGCACCAGACGAGGCGTCACTTTGGCAGCGTCAGCGAAAAAGCACAGTGACGCCGCACAACATACCGCCGCAAGCCGCGCCAGTTCTGGCCTGCGCCATATTTCCGCCGCCTGACATGCCCTCTGGGGCCGCTGTCAGCCCGGAGTAAGAGGAGAAAAAGATCGATACCGAGGGGGGCACGACGCCCCGGAGACACCCCTGCTTCGGCAGGCAGTCTGTACCGCGTACAGCCTGAAACTCCCTAAACCTCAACAAACTGCCACTCCGGCGTGAAGGTATCGTTCTGGCGCAGCCAAAAAGCACACGCCGGAGACTGTTTGTTTTTTGTTGCAGGGGGATTCATGAGCAAATTAAGCACTGAAATGAAGGCGCTGGCGAAGAAAGCAGGCGGCAGCTTCAGAACGGTGGATTACCGTATCCATGCCACGAAGCGGTTCAGTCAGCATTTACGCGAACTGAATATCCAGATCCAGCGGGTGGAGCAGATCAAGGTTCGCCATATCGAATGCTACATTCAGGAGCGTCTGGAGCAGGATATCGGCCTGCGGACGCTGCAAAACGAAATGGCGGCGCTGCGATCCGTGCTGAGGCTGGCGGGACGCCGACAGGTAGTGGAGCATCCGCGTCTGACCAATAAGGCGCTGGGGCTGTCAGGTGCTTCGCGCAACGGCACGCGCCGCGCCATTACGCCGGAACATTATGAAAAAGTGATGGAGAACGCCCGTACACAGGATTCGGGGCTGGCGGCAGCGGTGGAGATCGCGCGGCTGATGGGATTACGCTCGCAGGAAGCGGTACAGAGTTCACAGTCGCTGAAAACGTGGCTGAAAGCCATCGAGCGTGGCGAAACCCGGCTGAAAGTGGTGTTCGGCACCAAAGGAGGACGTCCACGTTACACGACAATCCTGGACGCTGGCGCAGTCAGAAAGACGCTGGAAAACGCGTTACCGATCGCCAGGCAGCGTAACGGCAGGCTGATCGACAAGCCTGACCTCAAAACGGCGCTGGATCACTGGCACAAACAGGCTACTAAGGCGGGGCTGAAGGGGAAATTTTCCCCGCACTCGCTGCGCTATGCGTGGGCGCAGGACGCGATCCGCCATTATCTGGCACAGGGATTCAGCGAGAAGGAGTCACTGGCGCTGACGGCAACGGATCTGGGTCACGGTGACGGGCGCGGACGCTGGGTGAAACAGGTGTACGGCTACCGCTGGAAGGAGGAATGACGGATTTCATGAATGGCGCAAAATAATGCTGTTACTGCGTAACGACAGCGATCAGTCTGGCGCAGGGACCGGATGAAATAAAACAACCGGATACCTGTCGTTACTGTGTAATAATATGGTGAATGCATTGTTACTGAATGACGAATGAATATCAATGACTCAGAATTTCCTGCTTCATCAGTGCAGGTTTACTGGGATATTATGGTGATTACCCCTGTAATCACTCGAAACGTTCCCTATTAATGAAAGATGTTTCAATCGTTTTTACCGATACTACAGGACTGGAAAAATTTTAAAATGTAAATTCACCGGGGAATCACATTAATTCTGGCGCAGGATTATATCTGAATAATTCTCTCTGTGTTTTCCTGCATCCTGTGGCATATATTGTATAATCGCAGAATGTCTCATGACTTTATAAAAATGCGGCGACGGTTTTTGATACCATAACCTGCTGCATATAAATTAACAATCTTCGGTGTTTCCTGTTGTTTGCACTCTGTGACTGTTATTTTGTGGTGAAAATGCAATCTGGTGCAGACTGTCATGGTGCATTTACGAATAAACTGGTTACGCCAGAAAGGGAAAGGGCCATAAAGGTTAAAGGGGCAATAAGGGTAACAGCGCCTGACCGAAAGGGCAGAAACCAAAGGGCCGGAAACTGGCGCAGTCCTGACTGTTTTAAACCGCAGGATACTGGTGCAGATACCGGTTCAGTCGGAACGGGGCAGGATTCTGTCTCTGTGTATCTGGTGCAGTTCTTAAGGGTTGCAGGCTATATTTCCTGAGCAGTTTGTGGTTCAGATATTTTAGGGTATTAATTGTTTTTTTCGTGAAAATATCGATTATTGATAGATTTTCACCTGTTTTGATTTGCACGCAAATCAAAATGACCAGTTGCCTATTAATAAGGCGTTAATTAATAGGTTTTCGCCCAAAATTATTCTACCGGAATAATTTTTGACGTTCTCCGATTAATAATGGAAAAAACAGCGGCAGTACCTCTCAATACAAAAAAGCAGATCCTGTTCAATCAGGATCTGCTTTTTCAGTTTTAATGATTTACGCTATTTCTGATTCAGGCTGCCTTATGCTGCCGGGCATAAATGTACGGCGCAACATACCCCCCGCGGCACACATCCAGATAATCCGACCACCACTGCATCATGGCCTTTCTGGCCTCCAGATGCTCCGCCTTATGTACGTAGGCCGCCCGCACGCTGTTACGCTCCTGGTGGCTCATTTGTCGTTCCACCGTATCGCGTGACCAGAGATCCGACTCCACCAGGGCGCTACAGGCCATTGCCCGGAGTCCATGCCCGCAGATTTCAGTTTTCGTATCATACCCCATCAGGCGCAGCGCCCGGTTGGTGGTATTTTCACTCATTGGCTTATACGGGTTATGGTCGCCGGGGAAAACCAGATCCAGATGGCCGGAAAGCTCCTGTATCTGTTTCAGAATGGCAATGGCCTGGCGGGAGAGTGGCACGATATGCGGAGTACGCATTTTTGCACCGCGACCTGAAAAACGCACTTTATCTATCGCTTCGCGGGTGGCGGGGATGGTCCAGATTTTGTGCCTGAAATCGATCTCGCTCCAGCGGGCAAAACGCAGTTCACTGGAACGGATGAACAGGTGCAGCGTCAGCACCACCGCCAGCCGGGTTAATTCGCGGCCCTGCTGGTAGTCACCGATGCGGTCAAGCAGTTCAGGCAACCGCTCCAGCGGTAACGCGGGGTAGTGATTCTTTACGGGTGAGGCGACAACGCCATCCAGGTGCTGTGCCGGGTTGTTTTCGGTAAGTCCCTGTTGAACGGCATAGCGCATGATGTTGCTGAGTTGCTGCCGTGTTCGGGACGCGACTTCCAGAAAGCCCTTATCCTCAATAACCCGTAACAAGGCCGTGAAATCCTGCGTTTTAAGCGTGGCGACAGGCAGATGACCAATGGCCGGGAAGATATGGTTTTCCATACTGGCGAGAATACGGGCGGCATAATCAGCCGACCATTTTTTGTTGGTTTTGTGCCAGGCCAGCGCCACCGCTTTAAAGCACTTTTCAGGGGAGCAGGCTGCTTTCTCTGCCATGCGCTGTTGCGCCGGGTTGATATTCTGCGCCAGTAGCTTGCGGATACCGTCGCGCTGTTGCCTGGCTTCTGCCAGTGAGACAAGCGGATATGCGCCAAGACTGACTCTGGATTCTTTGCCACTGAAGCGATATTTGAGATACCAGATACGTGAACCGGCCGGATTGACGAGCAGATACAGACCATGAGAGTCGGAGAGTTTTACCGGACGGGAAGAAGGTTTTAACTTGCGGATTTTAGAATCGTTCAAAGACATTTGGGGGTCACTCCAGAATCTAACCAAACTGACCCCAGATCTGACCACCAAATTATCCCGATGCGGAGAGAAAACCAGATACGCACCGGGAAGGATTTTCACGCTAACTTACTGAATCGTAAACAAATAGAGACGTATAGATAAGCATGAAAACTTGAATTTGGCTCCTCTGACTGGACTCGAACTTCATCTGTATCTCCTGCTGTTAGTGGCTTTCAAAAAATGGCGTCTGTTTTTACCATCATATTTACCAGCATTTTTAATGCCATATCACCATAAAGTCAATTATTATCAATTAGTTATGACAATACGCTTCACTGAACCTCACTGAACGATCTCCCTGTTCTGCTACAAATCATCAATCGCGGATTCAACAGATTACTGCTATTACCCGATATGTTTACCCCCGGAAAGATAACTAAAGACAGAAGAACACTCTATGACCAATGCTGAGACCGCCAGTTATCATTATTCCCTTTCTCTATGCTGCCGGATGCGTTAACGTCAATGTAATGAACATCAACATTTTTAGGGAAAAGAATGACAAAAAGAATACCTGTCGCGGAGATAGTGGAAGCATTAAGCAAATGGTTTGATGTTAGCCGCTATGATGCGTTGAAAGACCTCACTCTGGAACAAATTTATGCAGAGCTGGAAAGGCGCATGTTTGTCTATAAAGCCAGACAGCAATGGGAATCACTGGACGATAAGCATCGTAATGCCGTTATTCACCATGATGCGATGATCCACTCTGGTAGGGTCTTGCTGGAGGATAAATGGATCTCTGAGAGCCACATGCTGGCTCATAGCTATGCCGTAAGACCAATGACAAGGAATTCATTGTTTAACTATGGACGGGCAATGTATCGGCTGGAGAATACGCCTCAAGAAGAAAATGTTTCAGTGAGTTCGGATTACATATCTGAATACCTGAAACAGGGAGGGCTGAATCCTGCGAACAAGATGCTGATTGAAATTGACTTGGAAGAAGCCAGCAGTGACGATCTGGCTGAACACCTGAAAGTGCTTATCAGTCAGTGGCAAAAGCACCTGAAAGTGCCTAAACCACCGGAAAAAGATTTCCGGTTTGGTCATAAAACATTCCAGAAGATACTTGATTACAAGATTATCCCTCTGATGGACCTCATCGCTTGGGAACAGCTCAACAACCAGAAAATCAAATACCCTGTATTGGCTGGTATCCTACACCCTGATATGCGTTATGCCAGAGGTAGCGAGCAAATCAAAGACACTGATTATCCGCTTGCCCACGGTTTTTTAAGCAATGACAATTATTTCAAGTCACTGAATGATTTTTTCATAAAAAACAATCTGGTGAAAAACTCGCCTATTCTTGATGTCATCGCAATGAATGACAAACCAGAAACAAAAAAGAAAACAAGGGACATTCACTAACCCTGAACTTCCCCTGTATTCATATCTTATAAACATCCCCTGAACTCACTGGTCCTGAACATCCTTCTGGTTCAGGGCTGGTGAACCAACCTAGTTTTTCACAAGCGTTCTCCCTACAATTATCTCCATCGAATAACACAGGAGATAAATATGGTTAAAAGAGAAATAAAAGCAAAGACAACGTTTATCCGTTTACCAGAAGTAATAAAACGCACCGGATTTGGTAAAACGTGGATTTACGAACTGATTAAGGCCGGACGGTTTCCATCACAGGTGAAAACGGGGATAAGAGCGGTGGCATTCATTGAAAGTGAGATTGATGAATGGATTGACGCGACTATTCGAAACTCACGCCAGAACGCTGCATAAAAACAGAAACAAGATCTCGTGTCGAACAGATAACTGTTCGCACAGGGCATCTTATTATCCTAAACAATAATGGAGAAAAATATGAAGATAGAGCTTATTACGACAAAACAGTTTATTGAACAAGCCGAATGTTATTTCAGGAACTATATGGACGGATTGCGGAGGAATGCACCAGAGGATTTTTATTATTTCCTCAACAACAAATACAATATGAATGACATTATGGAAAGTATCATTAAAAAAACACGGTATCATTTTTACGATGATACAGAAGAAGATAAAAGAAATCGGATTTATGGAGAAGTAAGCCACAGTAAGGTAAAACAACACCTTCGTCGGCTTTGGATTGTCTATAAGTGTGTATACCGTTAATACTTATACAAATATTTTGCTATTCCAATATTAAACTAAAGAGGAAATAAAAATGAATACATTTAAAAATAAAAACACTGAAATCTTTTATGTTGTGTCGTTGCATATCTACGCGGAGCTTTTTAACTCAAAGGATAAAACGACCAGTAATATGATTATAACGCATGTAATGGACCATGAGTTCGTCTGTAGGCTAATCGATCTGGCGATGAGAAATGCTGAGAAACATCTTCTGAAAAAAGCATGGAAAAAGAACGCTGCTGAAAAACTGTCTGAGGTGGATTTTAAAGGGGTTAAGCAGGCATTAGCCAAAATGCATTATACGGTTCTGGCGGAATCAATATGTTGATATGTTCTGACGTATATCGGCCCCTTCATGGGGCTGATAGATTACATTTTATACCGTTCACATAAACTGCTAGAAATAGAAGTAATTAGGTTGATAACTTCTTTGACTCATTAAGTATCGGTGATATGATGTCTAATTATTCTCATTTTGCTAGGTATATATATGTACATACCATCTTCATTTTTATACGATATAATACGTTCTGAACGTATAGGTGTATTTTGTGAGAGCAATAGTCAGGGGCATAGAGCGATCGTTGCAAAACTACCAACCTCCACGATAAAAGCTATAGCGTTGGGCGCTAAAGTTGAATTATACGCATTTATTAATTCACAAAAGCCACATTATTTAGCTCTTTGCATGAAAGTCTTTGATAATAAAAGCTCACCACTACATGCAGTAATCACTCAGAGATGGAATAATTCAAATAACCTATTAGATATTTCATTTTTTGATACTAAATTAAATTTGGTGTTATTCGATGAAACTGATATTCCTATTCAAGGGTGTAAAATTAAAATAGTAATAAACTCTGAAAACAAATGTTTTTCTGACATTCTCGAGAAAACGTCATTAAAATCAGCAGATAATTACGCTGAAGCTAGCAATTTTATGGATTCTGTTTGTTCGGTATTGGGTTTTGATTACAATATTAATCCAGATTACTCGGTTATGTATTTTAAGTTTCCAGTTGAAATAATAGATTCAAACGTGATAAAAATTATTCACGTTAATCACCAAGGTGCTACACACTATGATTTGGTTCAAGATATTGATGGAGTGCGCCAAGAACGTCAAATCTATCAATCTCTTTGTTTAATGAATAATTCTAAAACAATAATCTCTCCATTTGTTACAATCGGGAAGAAAGAACGAGAGCTAACTGATGTTTTAACAATTACTAAGGACCATAAATTAATAGCTGTTGAATCTAAATGTCTTCAAGTAGATAGTGATGCAATAAATAAATCATATGATCGTACTGCTACAAGTATAATTAAGCATTGCAAGAAAGGACTTGGGCAGTTAGAAGGCGTATTCAAAACACTTAAGAGAGGGGAGAAAGTTTATGATAACAATAAGATATTAATATTAAATAGAGATTTTTTATTTTACGGTATTGTTCTGATTGATGAATATAGGCATTCGGAAAGCTGGTCAGAGATAATCAACTTAATATTAATGCTTAGGGATACACATGGTATTTGCTTAAACGTAATCAGTCTTTCCGAAATGATGTATATAATAAAATTATGCAAGTCAGATACGGAGTTATTTATAAAATCACTAGATTATCGCTATCGTACATGCATTAGAACGAACACCATTGATATACAATTCAAAAATTCGGCACTGTCTGAATTCTGAATCTTACTATAATAATCTATTGGATATAGCTGGTTAAATTATACATAAATAGATAATATGATTCTATTTTGGCATACATGCCGATGCTTTATAATGAATATCGGCCCCTTCATGGGGCAGATAACCGGATGATTAAGGTGCTATTCTGCGGCGAGCTTTGTTTTGCTGCTGTTCAATGGTTGAGGCTATGGTCGATAGTTGCTCAAGACTCTGTTCAATTGAACGCTGGAACTCAACAGCGGCTTCTGTGCGTTGTTTTATGACCAAGGCAACTATTTCTTCATCACTCTTTTCTGAAATGGCCTTACGGTATAACACGCGTTCGTTAAATAAATCGAGATTACCAGTTGATCTCGCTGATGTGTTAGCTTTTGAACTGCTAATAGGATTTAACTCGTCAATAAAGTATTCAATAAGAGATTCTCTCTTTTTTTCAAGTCTGCGAAGTTCAGTATGTGCAGATTTAAATTTCTGCGCCTTAACCAAGGGAATATCATTGGAACGCAGTTTACGATATTCATTTCTGTATTCTTCTATCGAAATATGATTTTTTAGTTCTTTTATCGTGTCTAAATATTCGATTAAATCACTGTTGTCTGTTTTTACTTTTCTCATAAGAAATACCTCGTAGATAAAATAGTTGATATATTTATATTACGAGATATGGTGTAAGTGTCAAATTGGCATAGGTATTAAAACATTACTTGGTTTTATACCGTTCAAAAATAAGTTCGCCTGCATCTGTATAAATTTCTATTTTTACTACTTTCCCATCAGTGCCTTTTATCGAGAAACGAATTAATCTTTCATTATAATATTTTTCTAACAAGTCTGGTCGTTCAGTAAAGTATCTAGATTTTGTGGCGCGATCTTTCAGATAGTCGCAGCTTGAACAAACCTGCTTTTTGAAATCTTTCTCAGATAAACCACTTTCTTTTATTTTTGAAAAATAAAAGCCTTTAAAGGTCGTTCATATACCTCTCTGTCTTTTGCTTTGCGTATTTTTTCTTCTTTCTTACGCTGTTCTTCAATACGGTAAAGTCTGCCTTGTTCTTCCTGCTCTCGCATAATATCCTCTCGGATCATTCTACTGATGATTGAAGCTGGAACAACACTGATACCTTCAGACCACCCACGATAAGGATTATTGTTTTGTATGTTTCGGACTGTAGCAGATATTCTGTTTATATCCAGTTCTTTATCAAAGGAAACAATGCGTTGTCCGTTTTCTTTTGATATGAGCTTAGCCGTGTTTACAGGGGATTCAAGACCCTTTAATTTAAATGTGGCTACGGCACTGTTGCGACTTCTGTAATATAATGCTTGTTTCTTATCCCCAATGTAGCATTCAAGATAAGAGAAAATCTTAAACTCCTGAATGCCAAATGTTTCCTCAAGCATGGTCATCTGCTCAGCCAATATATTTAGTATATCACTCTTGGATAGTTTTTCGTGGAGCTTAATCTCAAGCGAACCGGGTAGTTTTTTCATTGTTATTTCCTTGTTGTTATTATTTTATCAGGATACTTTCTGCATATGAGAGTCTGCGTCAACAGAGTTTCTTCTTGCTTCCTCATTTTCCTTTGTTCTTTTATATACTTTTCGTGGTTTATCAACATGTATGCTGTTATTGGGATTAGGAACAGCGTTATTCTTTTTCTTCTTACTGAAAACAAATGCGTCAGTATAGATTTCTTTAACCTCTGTTTCTAATGTAAGTTTTCTTCTTTCTTCCTGTGAATGTTTCGTATAGTTTTCTGGATACTGCTCTATCTCTGCGCAAAGATTGCGAGCATTGCTCAACTGTTCTTTACGTTTATGATCCAGTTGATGACTCATCCCTTTTGCGAAAATGTTAGAGTTGATATAGAGATGACCATGATGCTCGACGAGTATTCCTTTCTGTCTGAGTTTTTTAAAAATGTTAGACATATTACCGGAAGCGATGTTCAATGCTTTGCACAGCGATGATTGCGAAAGATTGATCAGATTTCCAAACTCCATATACTCCAAGATATAGGTTAATACACGGAATTCATTCTTGGATATGTCAAGATCAGAGAAAACTCGAAAGTTGGAAGTAAAAGCAAACACATAAGGTTGTGAAAACGAAATAGCTTTATCTTCCTCAGAAGAAATAACTGTCGTTGATTTTATTTCTTTGTTTTGTAGCAAGCGTCTTGCGATATCAATTTTTTGTTCTGTAGTTAATGATTCAAATAAGTGTAATAGGTCAGCGTCGTTTGTATTCATATTATTCTCTCTTATTATTTTTGTTATATGTATTTTAATACTATGCAAAAAAGTGAAAGTCAATAGTAGAACTATAAATAAAATAGGGAATATATTATTATGACAATATTATATGTTAAAAAAGCTATGTTTAAACATAGATCTTGCTATGTTTAAACATAGGACGGATCTATGTTTGAACATAGGAGTTTGCTATGTTTAAACATAGGAAAAAAAGTTGTGAAGCCGCGATTTTACTGGTCCGGGACTATGCTTATAATTAAATAATTAGTAAGAAGTTAAGAGAGTCAAGTTTTACTTTTGCGTTATGTTTTAGTGGTTTTTCAGGGGGCATTGTATTCCTTAATAATTACTATCAGCGAAGTGATTGTTTCGAACAATCACGAACCGCTGCTTTTATTGTGAGAACTTATTTAAGATTTCTTTTGTTTTATTAGCATCTACGACGCGATCTTTTTTGGATAAATCCATCATTATCGGAGACAAGCTCCTCACAGCAGAGTGATTGTTGCCAACAATCACGAAGTGCTGCTACTAAGGATATAGTTTTCCTATGTGTTTAAGAGCAAATGCTATATGTCAGAGGGAATATCATGTTCGCATAGGATCTGAATTCTAACTTGGTGGAGGGAATGATCTTTATACTGATCGCTTTGTTGTCCATTGATAAAATATTAATGCATTATAGCTGAACAAGGAAAATAGTTTTATACCAGTATTAGGGGCGTAGCCGTGCGCCAGCACAATGTATGTATTTTCAAAAAAATAATTGAATGTATCAGGTAAGAATAAATATCAATAAATATAAGTAATAGTGTTCTATAAACTGTTAATAAACCGCACAGGAAGCGTGGTAAGGCTTTGGGATCTGAAAGATAACACATATAACCATCTTCACGCTTAAAGCTCTTATAACTGATTACAGACAGTAATTTATATGGGAAAAATTATCAATTGAAAAATCCATCTTTAACAGGGGCAAGCCCTGTCCAGCAAAGTGATTGTTGCCAACAATCACGAAGTGCTGCTACTAAAGATATAGTATTCCTATACATTTAAGAGCAAATGCTATATGTCAGAGATGAAATGCTATTTTTAATTATTTAGTGTTATGAAAAACTAGATCCTGTTTATATCTGCTTGGTTTCAGCACTCACACAGATGTGTGAAGAAACTATAAAATCACAGATGTTATAAAATATTTATCAAAATATCATAAATATTTTTGATATTACGACTGGTTGCATGGTATTAAATAAAAATAATAACAGGAAAATATCATGCGAAAAATAAAAACAAAAATCTACTTGCCTACAGCTTTGACAGGAAACATGGATAAACACTATATCCCTGTTTTACAGGATTTAAGAAAAGCGATATACAGCGACAGAATGTTATCAAGGCTTGCAGATAGCGGCAATATTGTTATCCATAGTTCAGTTGGGTATCCAGTTGCTAAGTATAAAAACACGGAGATTAGCATAGGCATAGAACCATTAAATCCGATGATAAGACAGGATCTGAGCCTTGGTTATATTGTTGTGGTAAGAAGTGATAATGATAGTCAGGAAGTTAGCGGCGATCTTCATCGGGCATTACCAAAAGCAGTTAAATTATTTAAATATTTTCTATCATATAATGAAGGATAAAATGGTAAATATTAAGTTAACAAATAATTACCATTGACTATCAACTATAACTTAGAATGAAAAATATTCATTGAATGTTATATTTTGATTTTTGCCACAAGCAATGCTCAGATTTTTTGCCATTATACTTATATTTTCACGATGAGCATTCAATTCATTGAAAACTGATTTTAAACTATTAGTGTTTTCAGCTCGACAGAACCCATCAGCAGCAGTTTGAAATATCTTTGATAAGAATGAAGTATAATTAATTAAGTGTTCTTCTAACTCTTTGTATTTTTCTGATGGTTTTATTTTTACGTTTCGTCTATTAACTCGTTCATATTTGTTGAAGAATTTTAATTTTATTGTGTTAGCTTTATTCATCAAAGTAAGGCACTCTCCGACGTAATCAATATCGATTCCTCCGTCAATTGATCTTCCTATAGCCACTACAGTCTTGACTACTTCTATTTCAAGAGTTAGCGCCTTCAATGGTATTGCGGTCATCTCGTCAAGAAAATCGTTAGCGGCATCATGTGCTCGTTCAAGATTACGCCTACTTAGCCATTTATAAGCCACTCCTACACCAACACCAGTAATGATTGTATTAATAATGGAGAAAACTGTTTCCGTATTTTCAATAAGGCCATTAGTTTGTGAAAAAAAAGTCATTGAAATCTCTTACAGTAATTATAAGAAAGCTATTTATGGTAATATAGCCTTTAAAGTTAAAGAGTGATTTTTACCAAGGTTGGCATTTCTCTAATCTTGAACCGCCCTCGTCAGAAATAGCAAGAAGACGACATGTTATTTTAAAATATGTCTCTCGTATTCCCTTTACAACAACCCCACCAACATGATGGTTAAGCGAACGTATATCTCTGAATTGTTCCCATAGATCGTTCTGTGTAATCCAGTTATTTATTTCATAATGTTTTGAGAATTTTTGAGTGTGATAAATAGACATGTAATGTGTGATTTCATCTACGACTTCTCTTGGTAATCGTTCTCCTTTAAAAAAATCCCATGAAGCGCTATCATTTAATAACGCATCATATAGGATACATAACTTATCGAATCTATTTATACCATTAGATATAAATTGTTGTAAATCCGGCCAGTCTAAGTCAGTGATTTTCTGAAAATGAACAATATAATCGTTCGGACATTTATTCTTGATAAATATTTCATTAACTGGCGTCGTTGCCATTTTCCTATATAGTTTTGCGTCATATTGTGTCATGATATGAAATTATGTCCTCAACGATAAAGTTTATAACAAGTTCTGGTGCCGTAGGCTACGTGATAAAATGATGATTGTCTATATGGCTTTTAGCCTATATCAAGCGAATGATAGCGCGAAAGGGACAAAATGATTTATGCGATATCAGGAGTTAAAGGGTATTAACTCCTGTTAGATTAAATTTCTTTAGGTATATGAATATTTCATCAATCCATCAAACCGCGTGAAGTCTTACTTGCAGTCTGACGAAAATCATAACGTTCCACAACATCACCCTTAAACCAGATATCCAGTGATTTAATGTGTGCTGTGCTGCTATTGGTCAACAGAGCAAGGCCCGGTATGTAGTTAGATAGTTGGCTTTCTCCCGTCATACTTGAGTAGTTCCACATCTCCTGACCATCAGTCGTAGCGCGTGTTTGAGGCTCTCCAAAGGCAGCAAGAATTTCTTGTTGGGTAGTTTTTCCCTTGACGATTTTTAATTTAACCGTTTGATGATTTTCATCAGTTAGGGATTTATTACCATGAACGGTACAGCCACCAAGTGGTAATATGATAAAAATAGCAAGTAATAGTTTTTTCATTTTGTTCCATAATTAGATGAAAGGTGAGACGTTAGAAAACATACTTTTTAAATACCAGCATCCATCGCTCGCAAAGTTCGTGGTTTGAGGTGCTTTTATTTTTCAGGGGAACATTAACTTTCCACATGGGATTTTTAATATCATCGGTTAAAATATTTAGACCAGACCGTTTGTTTGCTGAAAGTTGTTCTCTCCAGTTAGCAATAGCCGCATTATTCATACCTCGTAATGTTCCATTGCCGTAAAACTTACCCCCCTCTGAAAGTGTATAATTTATTTCCCGAATTTCGTCAAAAGTATATGTGCTGTCTTTATCTTTATTGAAAATACGGACAGTATGTTTTTGAGTATTAATAACAATACCTGTCTGTTGGCATTCATACGAAAGAATGTCGCCGTCCAGAACTTCCGTAAAGCTGTTGTAGTGCTTTTTCTTCTGTATATCTGCTGCGGTCATGATAATGACGAAGAGCACCACTAAAAATACGATACCTGTTGCTTCCACTCTTACTTCCTCCATGTAAATGAGTTAAAGAGACTGAACCCGCTCACAGAGCTTTGCTTCGTTTTATACGTCCTACAGCACCAAACTCATGGCGTCGGTCTCGGCGTTGCAAGGCTATCAGAACTTGAAATTATGATCGATATAAAAGATCGATAATGAGTTATTGATAGATTGTAGCGATTGAAAGTGCGATATCGATCGGTGATTAATTGTTATAATCGATCGAATATCGATTTATGATAGTTAAAAACTATCATATGGTTGTTTTTGATCGTTTTAAACGATATGACGAGACGCTAAAAGAATTGAATCCTATCAATTGGTTAAGCGGTGGTTTTGCCATGTGATATCAGCCGGATCCCGCAACAACTCTAGCCCTGACCGGATTAGGTCAAAAATTTAGGCACTTTGATTATCAGGATGGATAAGCAGATGAAGAAGATTTTACTCGTTGCTGGCGCAGCTCTGGCACTGGCGGGATGTGGTGAGAAAGGTGAGTTTGAGAAAGCGATCAATGCCAAGATTGGGCAGGACAAATACTGCTTCTCGCTGGATAACAATAACACCAGCTTCCCCATCCGTCTTGCCAAGCCACGACTTGATTCGACTGGCACAGGGACCAATTCAGTGATCCTCGATGGATTTGTAGAGCAGGGAATGATGGTCTTTGAGCAGGGCTATGATTCGAACGTATTAGGGATAACAGACGAAGGAGTAAAAGCTAAAGTCTGGAGCACAACAGATGGTGCCTGTGTTGGTCGTCGTGCTGTTGACGAGATTAAGGAATGGACTGAGCCGGGAAACGGTAATCAGAAAGTAGTTCGCGTGACTTATACGTGGAAGCTGGTTGACGTTCCGGGCTGGATTGACAAAAAGGCGTTCGCCAACGTTAAAGGGATGAATGAACCTGCTGATGCTGCAATGAATCTTGTTAAAACAAGTAATGGCTGGAAAGCTAACTAAAAGGATGCTGGATCGTTAAATGCCTCTGTTGCTCTGAAGAAGTTCAGGGCAGGGGCATGTTTACACAGACTATTTAGACTCCATTTAATAGAGCTTATCCGAAGTGGTATACTTTATCGATTATCTTGTTGTCTTTTGACCTGCCTCTTCTAATAGGTATAACACAGTTAGGGTTGGAACTATTATCACCCGTTCGATAATTTTTATAGTAGTATGTTATAAAATGAAACATAGACTGAAAGGGGAAGTTAATGGAGAAGAATGTTAAAGTTATCGAATTGAGTAGTCTTGACCATTTTCGGAATGATTTATTAGCAAATAGTACACCAAAGTCAGTTGAAGCCCATCTATCATGGTATCTTAACTCATTTGGTGGTCTTAACTTTAGTTTTGGTTATGACCGACCAATAATTAGGGCAAGAAGATGTTCTAATGCTGATGGTTATGGAAGTATTAGTCAATTACTTTCACCTCCACCTGAATTAACTACCATTGGTCGAATGAATGATGAAGGGAAACCTATGCTCTATGCTTCATACCACATAGGGACGGCATTGGCTGAAATTAATGCCAAAGATGGTGATATAGTTCAGATTATTCAATTAGAACTTCCCAAGAATGCTCATTCAGGTATTCGGTGTTTGGCAATCGGTGAAATCTATAACGCATATCATGGGATAACTACTATTTCTCCGATCTTATCAGATGAGGTGCGTAAATTAATTACTCGGCTCGGAGCGAAAGATATTCGTGGATTAATGTCTTTCTTATATATGGATGCTTTGTCTGCCGAGTTATTAAACGATGTGTTAGCATCGAAAAATAACTATATATATTCTAGAACATTGAGTAGGTTATTACTTGAAAAACATAAAGATATTGATGGGATCGTTTTTCCAAGTGCGAAGATAAAAGGTACTTCAAATATTACTTTGCGACCAGAATCTATACTAAACAAAACTGAAATTGTATCCAATATGGTGATTAGAATTTCTAAAATTTATCCATACGGAATTTGTGATTTTAAGGTTTTAAAACGAGCCAAAGGTCACAAGTTAGACGGAGACGTTATATGGTAAACCAATATCTATACGTTATGGATGGTAAGATAGCTGATAGCCAATAGGGCAAGTAATAAGGGCAATAATATATTACCCTTAAGTACGAAAAATATCTAATCGCGAATCAAAGGTTCACCCGGTCCAGCCCCTCCGGGGAATTGCCACCCCATGTGAGTAACGGAGTCAATGACAGCACATATTAAATCCATGACATGGCGCTGGAGATTATGAAGATAATTTATATCTATTGGTGTATTGAATTTTTCATTTTGTTTACTAAAAAATAATGGAATGCTCTTTCCTTCAACATCAGGTGTATGCCAAGAACCATGACATAAAACATTGCGAATTTTTGCAGCAGCTTTTATATCATCGACTAATTCATCAATGTTTTCTATTGTTGAAGCACTATTTAATCGTACTGATTTACCATATGATTCTGCTAAGTTCCATAGTTGATCTGTCAACGCTCTTTCTAATTGAGGTATCCATGCTTTATAGGCATCTTCAATTTCATCATTACTATAATGACGCGTTGCGGTAAATGCAAATATTGCTTTCCCAAGTATTTCCTCCAGAAAACCAAATGTCGCAACTGTTCTACCTAATTGCTCCCAAAACTCTGCTGGTTGACAGTGTGTTGGAAATTGTAATGGGAGCTTTGCTCTATCTATTATATAAGAATCAACTTTATCATCATATATCATAATAATACTCTTTTGTGTTATCCATTGTAGCTCTGAGTGTATTGATCACCCTGCGTGTGTGGTTTATGTGGTATACAATATAATTCTAATTTTAATGATATTCAATGATATATTAACTCAGTCAGTAAAATTATCTATTAGTCTGTTTAGGTAATTTGTAAACGCTGAACTTACTTATTTTGTCAGAATAAAGGGAAGGTGTCAGAACCATGCTATAATCAGGATTACGCAACTCCTGCTTCGGACGACTTGGAAAACGAACGGTCTTGTCATGATCTGATTCATTGCCATAGACTCCTGCTTTTGATGATGTCTGCTCATTGTTAAACTTAGCGCGTCTTTCAAACTCTGAGCGTGGAACATTGACACCCAGCACTTCATCATAGACATAGTTCTCTGCGATACGTTTATCATGGTCAGCATCAGTGGTATCGGATTTCCTTCTGGCCCATATAAATTTCTCTCTTATATATCCTACTATCAGTAGCGTGAAACGTTTAAACAAACCGCTCTGACGGGGCTTGGTCTGTTTCCTACTCCTCACAGGAACACGGTTCATCGCTCTGGTGTTTTGAAGAGATGGGGTTTTCAATTTAGTGGATGTATTTGGTTCAGGGGCAACCAGAACAGGGGATTTCTTCCCTGATACACTTACTTTACTGACCTTATTGGGATTACGGTAAGATTTTGCTGCTGGTCTTCTGTATGGTTCTGACTCTGCATGAGTCGGTTGCTGCTTTGTTGTTGCCGGGTAGTCAGGGAGAACGATCTCTTCCGGTTCAGGACGCTGGTAAACAGAGTAAGAGCGAACATCAACCACGATTTCCAGTGGTAGCTCACTGAATGTGGTGTAGACCTTCTTGGCCTCTTCAATTTGCTGATCGCGTTGAGCTTGTTCAGCAGCTCGTTGTTCCTGTGACGCGGTGTCATTCCATTTAGCACGATGAACACGCTGCATTGCTGGGCGGTTTGTTTCCGTTGCTTTGGCAAGCCAGAATGCTTTCTCTTCAGCACTGAATGCTTCTTCTGCTTGGGTAAGGGCATCAGCACATTGCGTCCTGAGAGAACGGTGATCGATACGTTCTTCACTGCCTGCGGCTTCAAGGTAGCTGTTTGACATGGTGGCCCACGACTCACGCCATTGGATCATTATCTTCTTATCATTCCAGCTTCTGTCTTTTTTACCGAAGCCTTCTGGACCAATGGTTTTCAGGGTTAACATGACGTGAGCGTGTGGATTCTTACCATCTAAATCATGAAATGCGATATCAGCAATCATCCCCTTATCAACAAAGTTCTTCTGGCAGTATTCGGCAACCAATTTTTTCTTGTCATCATGGTTGAGTTCTACGGGGATAGCGACATCAAAATAACGGGCTGTTTGACCGTTGTTCTGGCGTTCCACTTTTTCAACTTCATTCCAGAGTGCTGAGGAGCTTTCAATAATATGAGCAGGTGCGGAAACGGGCGCTAATATAATATGACCATGAAGATCTGTTCTGTGGCTGAAATCAAATGTTTCGCCAATGCGATCATCTGTAATACGTGTACGGGCATGGTAGGCAGCTTTCGCAACGGAAGTCATGCCTTCGCTTCGTTTCACAATTTTAAAATCCAGATGAAAAATCGCCATTAAAAATATAACCTCAAATATATGTGCTGTTGTTAGTTTTTCGTAAGAAAAACTTCGGGGTTGACGTTGACCTTGGTTTTGCTTTTAGCCTGCGGCAGCAACCGTCGGTAGACCCCACACACTGCGTAGCAGTGTATAGGTGGGCATTGTCTTTAATAAAATAAGCCAATGTAAAATGCCCCTCTTATTAATTAATACGAAATATATGTATGGTTGTAAAATAATACGCCGGGTTAAGCGGCGCAAACTGGATTAAAGGTGTAGGTTTCACGTCCGCAGGACAAAAAGAGTAAAGAAAAGGCCCGTAAGGGCAAAAGAAGTATTAATTATTCCCGCCGTAAGGCGGGATAGCTAAATTTGATGGGAAAAACGAATAAAACAGATAGTGTTATGTGTTGCACATTTCACAGGTTGAGGTGGGAAAGTAGTGTTAAAAATTGACATGTGAAAATAAAAGCATGAATGCACAAAAATAAGTAACGCGGAGAGTGCGGGGTATTTTAAGTTAGTAATTACTATCATATGCGTTGCACATATTTATAAAGAAATGTATCAGAATCATTCTCTCTAACAAAATGGTGTAAATTTGACGTTATTTCTCTTTGTGATAATTAAATACGTATAAACAACAAGAGGTGATAACTATGGATGATAATATAAAAAAACAAAGAACAGAAAAAACATTAAAACAAAAGGTAGCATTTGCTCAGCTTGAACTTAACCGCCTTAAATCTCTGGAAAAATCAGAGCGAAAGAAAATTGAAACAAGGCTAAAGATTATACTTGGTGCAGAAGTGGCTAAGGCTATGAACTGTAGTGTCGAACAGGTAGACAAAGAACTTGTTATTGGGATTTTACTATCAGCACCAGACCTGAATGATATTGAAAGAATAACGTATATAAAAGCAGGCAGGAAGTTTCTCGCGAAAATGGATGGAAGACAAAAATAAAAATATTTAAATTTATTTTGATTCAGGTATTGATATCTGATTATTATCTGTTATCTATATAAAAGAACAGAACGCAGGATAATCCTTTATTAATATTTTTTCCTTTTCAATCATGCGTTCTGTTCGACCAGTAATCTGTTAATTTTTATCTTTATGTAGTGAACGTTATTATTACTTTTTCATCAGATGTGAAAAATATCCCATGAGGAAGTAATAATGACAGTAGTGATAACAAATGTTGTTTTTAAATCTCCCGGAAGGCAAAGAGAAATCTTTGCCTTTTTTAATTCATCCGTTTGTCAGACAGAGTTAAATATATCTTTCTATTTCTATTGCCAGATAGGAGAGAAGCGTTATAACAGGAGGTATCATTAAAACAAAAAAGGAGATAATAATGATTTTATTAAATAACAAAAGAAAAAGCAAGAAAGGTTTCTCACTACTCGAACTATTACTTGTTTTAGGCATTATTGCTGCATTAGTGGTAGCGGCTTTTATCGTGTATCCCAAGGTTCAGGCTTCACAAAGAGCGCAGGCAGAATCCAATAACATTGCCACCATACAGGCAGGTGTTAAAGCATTATACACGTCGGCATCAAGCTTTACTGGCCTGACAAATACTGTGGCTGTTCAGGCTAAAATCTTCCCTGACAATATGTTAAGTGGGTCAGGAACGGCAGCTAAACCCATCAATGCCTTTAAAGGTAATGTGACGCTGGCTGCTACAGCTACAGGACCATCATCAGCGGCTGGCTCTTCTTTCACTATTACATACGATAATGTGCCAGCAGCGGAATGTGTGAAGATTGCGACAGCGGCAGCAGGTAATTTCTACATTACCACGGTTGGAACCAAGGTTGTTAAAGCCGCAGGAGGAACACTCGATGTGGCAGCTACGGCAGCAGCATGTACGAATGCCACAAGTAATACATTAGTTTTCACGTCTATTTAATGAAGAGGGCGTAAGCCCTTTTCTTTCTTATTGCTAAAACAGGGAGATAATTATGATAAAGAATAAAGGATTTACCTTACTGGAAGTCAGTATTGTTTTAGGTATTGGAACGCTTATCGCTTTTATGAAGTTTCAGGATATGCGAAACAATCAGGAAGCGGTATTAGCAGATAATGTTGGAACACAGATTAAACAGCTTGGTGAAGCGGTTAACCGCTATATCAGTATTCGATATGACAAGATTTCCACACTGTCATCATCCAACAATCAAAGTAGCGATCCGGGGCCAAGAACATGTTTGGCTGCTGGTTGTGAAATCACTTACCAGACGTTAATTAATGAAGGTCTGTTGCCTGTAGGCTATACAGGAACGAATGCGCAAAAAGCATCCTACAAGATTGTGTTAAAGCGTTCAGGAACAGCGCCGGATTACGTCATCAATGGTCTTATAACAACCGCCAGCCCGTGGGAAGAAGGTGGTCGTATTCGTTATGACCTGTTAGGTAAAGCGGTTCAGGCTGCAGGTGTTGATGGTGGGATGAGCAGAAACACCAAGATAGCGTCCGGCTATGGTGGTCAGTGGAGTGAGGACTCTAATAGCTACAGCAATATCACGGGTGGTGGATTACTGGCTTACCGCGTGGGGTATAACTCTTCAATGTATTCTGTTTATCTGCGCCGTAATGGAACGTTGCCGATGACGGGTGATCTGAATCTTGGTGGTAAGAGCATCAAAAACATCAAAGATATGACGGCATCAGGGACAACAACAACCGGGGCACTTAAGACAACGGGTAATGCGTCTGTTGCATCAGACCTGACTGTGGGAGGAACCTCAACCCTTAATGGTCCTGTAAATATCAACAACAACCTGAAGGTAAAATCCGATACCTATTTGAATACGCTATCAACAACAGGTCTGGCGAAGTTTGGTAGCCGTATTGCGACGAACGGACTTAATCCAAACGATCTGCCTGCTGGCTGGGCTGGCGGTGTTCGCACCTATGATTTGTATGCGTCAGGGACTGTTGGTGTAGGAACAGGTAAAACAGTTAAAGCTTACATGAACAATGCGGGTAATATTTATGCGTCAGGTAATCTTACCGCTGGAACGATAAAATCCAATGGCACAATTGAATCAGTTGGAAGAATCAAAGCAGGTGAATATCTCCATTTAAATGGTCAGGCAACACTGAACGCAAAATGTACGCCTAATGGTCTTGTGGGTCGAGACAGTTCAGGTAGAGTGTTATCGTGTGTTAATGGAAAATGGCAGACAGCAAGTGGTGATGGCCTGAAGGGTATTTTTATAACAATAACCGATCAAGTATCTGGATATAAGTGTGTAATACCAAATAGTGATACAGGGACATGTGCCTGTCCGGGGTCAACGTATACTCCTCAGTTTGGTTATATATCTGGAACTTTAATCGCTGAATATGATGAACAACGTTGTAGTGGTAGTAAGAACGATCATTGTTATAGTAATATAAGAAGGTTATATGCATGTAGATAATGTTTCTGTCCATTTTATTTAAATGGTGATAATTGCCATTATCATATGTCATGGTAAATTAAAAGGGCCAAGAAGGCCCTTTATAATTAAGGCGTTTGTTTCACCAGAATCTATTTAGTTAAAATAGAAATCATCATCACCTGATTCAACGACATTTGTTACAAATGTTCTACATACTATAAAATCATCATCATTATTTTCAATAGATTCTGTAAAAAATGTATCCATAGCAGACTGCTTTTCATTAGATATTTCGTATTTTCTTTCACAGTTGCTGGGGGCTAAACTGTAATCCTCATCTTGGTTCTCTATGACTCTTGTATGCGTTGTCCAAGTGTTGAGATAATCTTCATCATTAGGTTCTGTGGTAAATGTTTTTACGGTAGAGTTTGTTTTACTTGAAATTGTTGATGCGTTTATTTCGAAAGATTCACTATAGAGCATAGTATACGGTTTCATATTATATCCTTTTAATTTACAACTAAAAACATGCCTGACGGCGTGAATATGATTTCATTCACTGGATTATCGCTATAATATTGCAGTGAAATGGAAAACATGTATAGCGTGATTCCAACTAAAATCGATCTGTATAGATATTTTTCGGCATTTCTAACTATACCTGCAAAATATCTGACGTCATCTTTTCTTGCTATCCAGTCACGATATATAGCCTTCGTTAAGGCATAATTACTGTTATCAAATTTTAATGATTTAAAACTTGATTGAGAAAAACTACTTACCATCATTCCTTTTCTTAGAAAAAGAAATAAATTAATTATATCAACAAGCAATATAAAAAATAAATAATAGGAAATAAATCTTATTGCAAAATTTGTATTTGCGGATGGTAGAATGGTTTGTAGATAAACCACTGCCCCTGTGAGGGCAATAGTGATAGTAGTATAATGTGTTATCTTACTTTGAAGATTAGATAAACTATCGTTATTTTCGGAAAGGCGCTGCTTTAAAAAATCTTCTTGTTCCTTCCTTCTTTTAGGTAGAATTGATTTAATATATTGACTATACGCCATGACATATTCTTCAATTTTTGTGCCCGATATTCTTGGGCAAAGTGTATCATAGTGTATGCTCGTAAAAAACTGGAAGTTAGATTTATCCAAAATACGGTTTGATTTTTTATTGAAAGTTAATAAATATATTATTTTACTCCCCACAGGAAAACATAATAAAGATACTCTTAATGACGTAGAATTAATAACATTTCTTTTTTCAATAGTATCAAAATTCTCATCTAATGATGTGTGGAATAATAATGAAAAGTTTAATAATTTTATAATAAAGTAAATGAAATTATACTTCATTTAAAAACCTCACTAACTCACTTGACACATTAATATTCGTTTCATTTTCTAGCCATGCCCATTGACCATTTGCATTCATCTCTAAGAAGAACCATTCACCATCAAAAACTATAAAATCAAAACATCCAAAAGAAATATTCATGACTGACATATACCTCAGACATTTTTCTTTTATAGTATCAGGCATTTTTATTGTTGAATAGAATATTTCGTTATTGTTTTTTCTCCAGTCAATTTTATTTTTAGATATTATTTTTACCGAATAATCTTTACCATTTATAAATGTTGATCTCACCTCGAATTCTTTTTTTGTATACGATTGAAAATAAGCTGGACAATATTTTAATGTTTCTGTGTTTTTATTCATGTCAACCATATTTGTTTGAACAAATTCCTTTTCTTTCTGATTTTCTATCAATCCACTTGATAACGGTTTGACAATGCTATTGATTGTCAAAGTGTTTTTGAAACAATCGAAATTATTTGTCAATATAAAATCAGGAATTGTGAATCCAATATCAATTGCAGTTTTTGCTTGCAATACTTTGTTATCTGCTCTTTTTATAATTGATGGCTTGGATAAGCATTTTCCAGTAAACGACTCAGCAATCCCTTCAACAAAAGCGAATACTTCTCGAAAGCAATGATTATGATATTTTGAATCAATTTTATTGATAATATTCTCAGGAGTTGGTTTTCTATAATAGATGGATCTGCATTCACTCTCGAGCAATTCATTATTATTTTTATTAACAATACTGAATCCTTTTTTAGTGTAAGAAAATTTATATTCAGAGAAATTATCAACATCTAACCTGTAAAAATTGTTAATGCTATGTTTTTTTACTATGTAATCAATTGTTTTATCAAAGCTAGATGTTATAACTAAAATCATTTTTATTCCTATCATTGATAACCATTTGGTATAAGCTGATAATAATTATATACCTATACCTTTTGCGGGTTAAGTACAAGCCTCTCTCAAGATGAAGATCGCTATAGATTTCTGAAAGTTATTTGCTGTCAAGAGCTCTTTTTCATAGCAGTGGCTAACTTTTAGTTTCTCTTCGTTAAACGCGATTAGTTATTTTTATTCATTAAAAACAATAGACTATATCATAACTGTGTTTTTATACAGTTTTAGACTTGTTTTTAGGAAAACAAAGGATTATAAAATCTGTTGATGCCACTGTATGTGGTGTTTTTTTAGGAATGTAAGTACTACATAAGGGATATTCATAACTTCTTGGGGATTCGTTTCATGAGTAAAAACGTAAAACAGACTTCTGAAAATGTGGCTTCTACTGCTGCAAAAACGCTGGCTAATCCTAATGCTTCTGCCATCCAGAAAAGCCTCGCTGGTTCTGCGCTTTCGCAACGTGGGACATCAAACCAGACAAGTGGGCAAATGGAGCATAAGGCATCATCAGCTCTTGATAATCCACGTTCCAGCAAGTTAACGAAGCAACTTGCAGCCTCTGTTTTGGCACAATCAAACAAAGGGCGTAAGTGATAAGTAACAGGGAGAGTAAAACCTCCCTGCGTTTTTTATTTACTGCGATTGTCTGCTTGCTGGAAGGCGATTATTGTTTCTGAGCAAACTCAAACGGCCTGACCATCCCATCCCGGTTAGCATCAAGAAAATCTGCCCACCATTGTAGCATCAACCTTCGCTGCTCAAGATGCTTGGCCTTGTGGGTATAAGCAGCACGAACGCTGTTGCTTTCCTTGTGGCTCATCTGGAGTTCTACCGCATCTTCAGACCACAAACCTGACTCAATTAAGGCACTACAGGCCAGTGTGCGAAAGCCGTGTCCACAGATGTCTTGCTTCGTATCATAGCCCATCTTACGCAGCGCTTTATTGATGGTGTTTTCACTCATGGGTTTGAATGAGTCATAACAGCCAGTGAAAATTAATCCGGCTTCGTTACCTTCTTCATAGGTAAGCTGGCGGATCTCTTTCAGTATCTTAAGAGCTTGCCTGCATAGGGGAACAAAGTGCTGGCGTTTCATTTTTGCTCCACGCGTGGAATATTTGACGCGCTCAATCGCTTCACGCTTTTCTGGTATCACCCATAACTTACTGTTGAAGTCGATTTCTGACCATCGTGCATAGCGGAGTTCACTGGAACGAATGAAAATCAACAGATTGAGTTTAATCGCCAGTGTGGTAAGTCTACGGCCTTTGTAGGCATCAATACGTTCAAGTAGCAGGGGGATCTCTTCCAGCTCCAGTGCGGGACGGTGCTCAGTCTCTGGTTTCTGCACAGCACCTTCCATATCATAAGCAGGATTATGGCGCATAAGTTTTTGCTGGACGGCGTGACGCAGGATGGCGGTGATGTATTGCTTGATCCGCATGGCAATTTCAAGATAACCAAGCGTTTCTGCTTTTTTAACCGGAACAAGCAAGTCACCCGTATCCAGATCTGAAACGTTGCTGTCGCCAATATCCGGGAATACATAGGTCTCAAGGCGCTTCCATACCGTATCGGCGTAATCTTCTGACCATTTTGTTTTGGTGGCAAACCAGCTTCTGGCGACGACACGGAACGAACGGGTTTTATCCCGCTTTTCCTGCAGCGCTTTTTCATCAGCCTGTTTTTTAGCGTTAGGATCGATTCCCTGAGCAAGCAGCTTTTTTGCTTCATCACGTCGTTGTCTGGCATCAGCAAGAGAAACTGCAGGGTAAACACCAATGGAAAACACTTTCTGTTTACCATCGAAGCGATAGCCTAACTGCCAGTATTTTGAACCATTGGGATGCACAAGAAGGTAGAGACCAAATCCATCAGTGAGCTTGACGGCTTTTTCCGCTGGTCTGGCATTTTTTACTTTAGTATCAGTAAGTGACATGACGGTTCCCTCCGCGTGCTGGTAAAACGCAAATCGAACCAGCTTTACCAGCATTTTTACCAGCAAAGTAGTGTGGATTCGAGCGGTTTTTAACGAACGAGGGTGAACCTGAAGAAGGGGATAACCAGTTGATATAAATGCAGAAAGCAGACGTCAGTGAACGTCTGCTTCCCTTAAATTGGCTCCTCTGACTGGACTCGAACCAGTGACATACGGATTAACAGTCCGCCGTTCTACCGACTGAACTACAGAGGAATCGTGAGAACGGGGCGCATATTAATGGCAGTGCATGGCGATGTCAAAGGGGGAAATGCATTTTTTTGTTTGTTTGCTGCCAATTTCAACAAAACGATGAACTTTCAATCTTTTTAATCATGTTCCATCGTGGTGCATGACATCCTTTCATGGGGCAGGGAATGCTTCTCCTGGCTTAAAGAGCCAATGACGAAACAATCATAATCTCTTATTTGACGGGCGATTAGCTTTCGTATCAACGCCAAAACGAAACTGGCAAGTATCTTGCACCTGGTTGTTAGTAATGTCGGCACTCGGGCTGACGCTTAAAAAAACGGAGGCACCATGAACTTTAGACGCCTGAAATACTTCGTCAAAATTGTAGATATTGGTAGCCTGACTCAGGCTGCTGAAGTATTGCATATAGCACAGCCTGCGCTCAGTCAGCAGGTTGCCACGCTGGAAGGTGAGCTGAATCAGCAACTTTTGATTCGCACTAAACGTGGCGTTACGCCGACAGACGCCGGCAAAATTCTCTATACCCATGCGCGGGCAATTTTACGTCAGTGTGAACAGGCCCAACTGGCGGTGCATAATGTCGGTCAGACATTGTCAGGTCAAGTCTCGATTGGCTTTGCACCTGGAACCGCCGCGTCATCTATCACCATGCCTTTATTACAGGCGGTACGCGCTGAATTTCCAGAGGTCGTTATCTATCTCCATGAAAATAGCGGTGCTGTGCTTAACGAAAAACTTATAAACAACCAGCTTGATATGGCGGTGATTTATGAGCATTCCCCTGTGTCTGGCGTATCCAGTCAGACTTTGTTAAAAGAAGATCTGTTTCTTGTCGGAACTCAGGATTGCCCCGGGCAAAGCGTTGATGTTAATGCGATAGCGCAAATGAACCTCTTCCTTCCCAGCGATTACAGTGTAGTAAGACTTCGTGTTGATGAAGCTTTTTCCCTACGCCGGCTTACAGCGAAAGTCATCGGTGAAATTGAGTCTATCGCCACGCTTACCGCTGCAATTGCGAGTGGTATGGGCGTTGCAGTATTACCTGAATCGGCCGCACGTTCGTTATGTGCCGCAGTTAACGGTTGGATGTCACGTATTACCACACCTTCAATGAGTCTCTCGTTGTCATTAAACTTACCCGCCAGATCAGGTTTATCGCCACAGGCGCAGGCAGTGAAAGAGCTGTTATTGTCAGTGATTAGTTCTCCAGCCATGGATAAAAGACAATGGCAATTGGTGAGCTAAACGTTATACCTGGATGGAATAAGATGCGGGTTTTTATTATTTGTTATGCCGGGCATTAGACTCTAACAATAATGGATGTCTTATATGCCCGGAGTTTACCGTGAATTTCCAACAACTAAAGATAGTCCGCGAAGCTGCCCGTCAGGATTACAATCTGACAGAGGTCGCGAATATGCTCTTTACCTCACAGTCAGGTGTCAGTCGTCATATTCGAGAGCTGGAGGATGAACTTGGTATCGAAATATTCGTTCGTCGTGGCAAGCGGCTGCTTGGTATGACTGAACCGGGTAAAGCATTACTGGTCATTGCAGAACGTATTCTGAATGAAGCCAGTAATGTTCGTCGGCTTGCAGACCTGTTTACCAACGACACATCGGGCGTACTCACTATTGCAACGACGCACACTCAGGCTCGTTACAGCTTGCCTGGGGTCATTAAAGCCTTCCGCGAACTTTTCCCCGAAGTGCGACTCGAGCTTATCCAGGGGACGCCGCAGGAAATTGCTAGCCTGCTACAAAACGGCGGAGCTGATATTGGCATAGCCAGTGAGCGTTTGAGCAATGATCCCCAACTCGTCGCTTTCCCCTGGTTTCGTTGGCATCATAGTTTGCTCGTTCCTGTCGATCATCCTTTAACACAAATTACGCCATTGACGCTGGAATCAATAGCGAAGTGGCCGTTGATCACTTACCGACAGGGAATTACAGGCCGCTCGCGTATTGATGATGCATTTGTCCGCAAAGGTTTACTGGCAGATATTGTATTGAGTGCTCAGGATTCTGATGTCATCAAAACCTATGTCGCCCTCGGTTTGGGGATCGGATTAGTTGCCGAACAATCCAGCGGTGAGCAAGAGGAAGAGAATTTAATTCGTCTGGATACTCGCCATCTTTTCGATGCCAGTACCGTCTGGTTGGGTCTGAAACGAGGACAACTGCAGCGTAACTACGTCTGGCGCTTTTTGGAACTGTGCAATGCTGGATTGTCGGTTGAGGATATTAAGCGGCAGGTGATGGAAAATAGTGAAGAGGAAATTGATTATCAGATATAGCAAAAAGCCCGCTATCAAAGCGGGCTTTTCAAAATTTGGCTCCTCTGACTGGACTCGAACCAGTGACATACGGATTAACAGTCCGCCGTTCTACCGACTGAACTACAGAGGAATCGCTGTTGAGGCACATCTTAACGGCGAAAAATATTTTGTCAAACCTGTTTTTTATATTCCTCAACCGTTTGCCGTTTCTATCAACAGTTTGTTGCATTTGCAGACAATTTGTCGGCGAAAATCTTTGCAGCTTTTCTGATTCTCCCTCATTATTTGAAATGTGGTTTCACTTTCTGCAATTAAGGTCAGCTTTGAATATCCCCTCAGCTTTACGCCAGGTTGTTCACCACACTCGCTGGCACTCAAAACGTAAGAGTTACAAAGTGTTGTTCTGGCGCGAAATAACTCCGCTTGCTGTTCCTATCTTTATGGAGAATGCCTGTGTCCTGTTGATGGGCGTGCTGAGCACTTTTCTGGTCAGTTGGCTGGGAAAAGATGCGATGGCGGGCGTTGGGCTGGCGGACAGCTTCAATATGGTCATTATGGCCTTTTTCGCTGCTATCGATCTTGGTACTACTGTCGTTGTGGCATTTAGTCTCGGTAAACGTGATCGACGGCGAGCCAGAGTAGCAACACGGCAATCACTGGTGATCATGACGTTATTTGCCGTGCTGTTGGCAATTCTCATTCATCATTTTGGTGAACAAATTATCGATTTTGTTGCAGGTGATGCCACGACAGAGGTTAAAGCACTGGCGTTGACTTATCTGGAACTGACGGTGCTCAGTTATCCAGCCGCTGCCATCACTTTGATTGGCAGTGGGGCACTTCGTGGTGCCGGGAATACGAAAATACCGCTACTTATAAATGGTAGCATGAATATTTTTAATATTATTATTAGCGGTATATTGA
>NZ_JABWNC020000016.1:0-87954 GCF_013368855.2 Escherichia sp. 93.0816
GAATACCTGCCTGTCACGCAGGGGGTCGCGGGTTCGAGTCCCGTCCGTTCCGCCACCCTAATTAGGGGCGTAGTTCAATTGGTAGAGCACCGGTCTCCAAAACCGGGTGTTGGGAGTTCGAGTCTCTCCGCCCCTGCCAGAAATCATCCTTAGCGAAAGCTAAGGATTTTTTTTGTCTGAAATAACCCTCTCCGAAGTAAATCCTTCCATCGGCATCCTTGCCGGCCATTTTGATTAATACACATCATCCAGTACGTTAATTTTCAATAGATCGCGAATCAACGCATTTTTATCGCTATTTTGCAGCCATATGGCATAGAGCGGTCGTGAAAGAGTTGTGCTGTCGACAACGGTATGCAGCCCGCCTTTCTTACGTGCCCAACTCACCGGTAGCCATGTGCAACCATTAAGCATCGCAATCTGTTGCTGTGCCAGTTCAGCAGAACTGGTTGTTAGCATTGGAACTTCATCAGCACCGATCAAACCAGCCTCATGTTGTTGAAAATCCGGCCCCCATTCCAGACGGAGATAGTTAAGCTCACCTTTTAGCTTAGAAGGGGCACTGGTATAGAGTGCTAAAGTAAAATGCCCCAGTAACTGACTACTAAATTCATCCATTTTGGGCGCTTCAGTAGTAATAAGAAGATCAAGCTGGCGTTCATGCAACTGTTTTACCAGAGACTGCCGTTGGGCAATTCGCGCTTCGAACTGTAAGCCTGTATGGGTATCCTGATTTTGATACAAGCGTCCCAGCCACTGATTAAGCATACATTCCCACAACGAGGCGCTGGCACCGATAGAAAACTCATTATGTCGTGAGGTATGCGCTACCTCCTTACGAGCGGTCTGCCAGGTGCTCATGAGTGTTTCTGCATAAGGCAAAAGCTTTTCACCGGCTGCGGTTAAACGGATATTGTTTCTGTGACGGGTGAAAAGATTCACACCCAACTGATTTTCCAGTTGTCTGATCCGAAAGCTCACTGCTGACTGGGTCAGATAGAGCGATTCAGCCGCTCGGCCAAAGTGACGCGTTCGGCTAACTTCCAGGAAAGTTTTTAACAATTCCGTATCCACAGTGCTCTCCGCAAAATTATTTGTCGTTATGATTTAAATGTTTTGTTTTACACTCTGTCAAGCGTAACTAATACTCCGCGCCATAACTAGCTCGGTCAAAGAATTAGGAGCGTGCAGGATGGCGGAAAGCTTTACGACGACTAATCGATATTTCGACAATAAACATTATCCACGTGGATTCTCTCGTCATGGTGATTTCACCATCAAAGAGGCACAACTGCTTGAACGTCATGGTTATGCCTTCAATGAGCTGGATCTCGGCAAACGCGAGCCGGTTACCGAGGAAGAGAAACTCTTCGTAGCAGTATGCCGTGGCGAACGTGAGCCAGTGACAGAAGCAGAACGCGTGTGGTCCAAGTATATGACGCGTATCAAGCGTCCAAAACGTTTTCACACTCTTTCCGGCGGTAAACCGCAGGTCGAAGGTGCTGAAGACTACACCGATTCCGACGATTAATAAAAAGGGCGTAATGCCCTTTTTTTACGTCAGCAGCTTTTGCAAATGGATGAGCAAACGGTCGATAGCTCGATAACTTACAGCCTCTTGTAAATGCTGACGTGTGATGACGTCAGACTGATCAATATCAGCTATGGTTCTTGATACTTTCAGTAACCGCTGCCAGGCGCGAATCGATAACCCCAGATGGATTAGCGTTTCTTCCAGCCACTGTGCGTCCTCGCTCTCAAGCTTGCAAAATTGTCGTATTTCCGGACTATCCAGCCAGGCATTCAGTTTATTCTGCCGCTTAAATTGGCGCTCTCTGGCGGCCATTACACGTTGTTTAACGGTGGCGCTGCTTTCCCCCTGAATGACCGCTTTGCTCAAAATACCGGGTGGCGGTAGCGGGATCTCCAGTGAGAGGTCAAAGCGGTCAAGAAAGGGACCGGAGAGTCGGTTGAGATAACGCAGCGTTTGTTCCGGCGTGCAGCGGTTATGGTTCCCTTGATAATGTCCTGTTGGGCTGGGATTCATCGCCGCAACAAGCTGGAAACGGGCTGGATAGGTTATTTTTGCTCGCGTGCGTGAAAGATGGATCTGCCCGGATTCAATCGGCTCCCGCAAGGCATCCAGTGTACGCCGTTCAAATTCAGGTAGTTCATCAAGAAAAAGTACGCCGTTATGCGCCAGCGAAATTTCACCAGGCCCGGGAATTGCGCCACCGCCCACCATCGCAGTTAACGACGCACTGTGGTGCGGTGAGCGGAACGGGCGCTGCCGCCATTTTTTTTGCACTGATTCGGCATTTACCAGGCTTAATATTGCGGCACTCTCCAGTGCCTCTTCATTGCTTAAATCTGGCAACAGGCCATTAATACGGCTGGCGAGCATTGTTTTACCTGTTCCCGGCGGCCCAATCAGTAAAAGGTTGTGTCCGCCAGCAGCAGTAATTTCCAGTCCTCGCTTTCCTTGCTCCTGACCCACAACATCACTGAGATCATGTTGTAATACACTGGATACGGCATCAGTTGATTTAGGACGTTCGAGAGAATGTTTACCTTCCAGAAACGCACAGACAGTTTGTAGATGATCAGCTATCAGACACCCTTCACCGTTAATTAACCCCACTTCAGCTTCGTTGTCTTTCGCGACGATAATCTTTCTGCCTGACTTAATGGCTTCAGTTGCGCTGGATATTGCGCCTGGAACACCACGCAGAGCGCCCGTAAGCGCCAGTTCGCCCACTAATTCATATTCATCCAACTGATTCGCTGTAAGCTGTTCAGAGGCCGCCAGCAATGCAATGGCGATAGGTAAATCATATCGCCCTCCTTCTTTCGGTAGATCGGCAGGAGCAAGGTTAATGGTGATTTTTTTCGCCGGATATTCATATCCGCTATTGATAATGGCGCTGCGTACGCGATCGCGGGCTTCTTTTACCGTTGTTTCTGGTAAGCCCACCATTGTTAATCCTGGTAGACCTTTACTGATATGTACCTCAACAGTGATCGGGGGAGCGTTTACTCCCAGGGCGGCACGAGTATGAACAATTGACAGTGACATAAGTCCTCCTTAAGCCACCATTATGAACATAAGAGATCCCTGCTGTAGTCTGCGAAATTGTGTTATTTAGCGGCTGATTCCCGTTTATTTATGCAAAGTAATTTGAGTTGTATTAGTGATGGAATCACTCTCACAAAAATAAAAAGCACAAAAAATAGTCACTCAAAGAGCGCGAGAATTATACGGAAATTGAATTTTTTTCACTCACAAATTTTCATATAAAAAACAATGGTTTTTATAGAAATTATTATGAGAGTCATAAAAAGCGGCCAAAAAATATCTTGTGCTATTCGCAAAATCTATGGTAACTCTTTAGGCATTCCTTCGAACAAGATGCAAGAAAAGACAAAATGACAGCCCTTCTACGAGTGATTAGCCTGGTCGTGATTAGCGTGGTGGTGATTATTATCCCACCGTGCGGGGCTGCACTTGGACGAGGAAAGGCTTAGAAATCAAGCCTTAACGAACTAAGACCCCCGCACCGAAAGGTCCGGGGGTTTTTTTTGACCTTAAAAACATAATCGAGAAGCAGACAATGAATAACAGCACAAAATTCTGTTTCTCAAGATTCAGGACGGGGAACTAACTATGAATGGCGCACAGTGGGTGGTACATGCTTTGCGAGCACAGGGCGTGAACACCGTTTTCGGTTATCCGGGGGGCGCAATTATGCCTGTTTACGATGCCTTGTATGACGGTGGCGTGGAACACTTGCTGTGCCGGCATGAACAGGGCGCGGTAATGGCAGCTATCGGTTATGCCCGTGCTACCGGCAGAACTGGTGTGTGCATCGCCACATCTGGTCCTGGCGCAACCAACTTGATCACCGGGCTTGCGGACGCGCTGTTAGATTCCATCCCTGTCGTTGCCATCACCGGTCAGGTATCCGCACCGTTCATCGGCACCGACGCATTTCAGGAAGTAGATGTCCTGGGATTGTCGTTAGCCTGTACCAAACACAGCTTCCTGGTGCAGTCGCTGGAAGAGTTGCCGCGCATCATGGCCGAAGCGTTTGATGTCGCCAGCTCAGGTCGTCCCGGTCCGGTTCTGGTCGATATCCCTAAAGATATCCAGTTAGCCAGCGGTGACCTGGAACCCTGGTTCACCACCGTTGAAAACGAAGTGACTTTCCCACATGCCGAAGTCGAGCAAGCGCGCCAGATGCTGGCAAAAGCGCAAAAACCGATGCTGTATGTTGGCGGCGGCGTGGGTATGGCGCAGGCGGTTCCTGCTCTGCATGAATTTCTCGCTGCCACAAAAATGCCTGCCACCTGCACGCTGAAAGGGCTGGGCGCAGTCGATGCGGATTATCCGTACTATCTGGGGATGCTGGGGATGCACGGCACCAAAGCGGCGAACTTCGCGGTGCAGGAATGTGACCTGCTGATCGCCGTGGGGGCACGTTTTGATGACCGGGTTACCGGCAAACTTAACACGTTCGCGCCACATGCCAGCGTGATCCATATGGATATCGACCCGGCAGAAATGAACAAGCTGCGTCAGGCGCATGTGGCATTACAAGGCGATTTAAACACGCTGTTGCCTGCGTTACAGCAATCGTTAAATATCGATGAATGGCAGCAATACTGCGCACAAATGCGTAGTGAACATGCCTGGCGTTACGATCATCCTGGAGATGCTATCTACGCGCCGTTGTTGTTAAAACAACTGTCGGATCGTAAACCTGCGGATTGCGTCGTGACCACTGATGTGGGGCAGCACCAGATGTGGGCTGCGCAGCACATCGCCCACACTCGCCCGGAAAATTTCATCACTTCAAGCGGTTTAGGCACTATGGGCTTCGGTTTACCGGCGGCGGTTGGCGCACAAGTCGCGCGACCGAACGATACTGTCGTTTGTATCTCCGGTGACGGTTCTTTCATGATGAATGTGCAAGAGCTGGGCACCGTAAAACGCAAGCAGTTACCGTTGAAAATCGTCTTACTCGATAACCAGCGGTTAGGAATGGTTCGACAATGGCAGCAACTGTTTTTCCAGGAACGATATAGCGAAACCACCCTTACCGATAACCCCGATTTCCTCATGTTAGCCAGCGCCTTCGGCATTCCTGGCCAACACATCACCCGTAAAGACCAGGTTGAAGCGGCACTCGACACCATGCTGAACAGTGATGGGCCATACCTGCTTCATGTCTCAATCGACGAACTTGAGAACGTCTGGCCGCTGGTGCCGCCTGGCGCCAGTAATTCAGAAATGTTGGAGAAATTATCATGATGCAACATCAGGTCAATGTATCGGCTCGCTTCAATCCGGAAACCTTAGAACGTGTTTTACGCGTGGTGCGTCATCGTGGTTTCCACGTCTGCTCAATGAATATGGCTGCCGCCAGCGATGCACAAAATATAAATATTGAATTGACCGTTGCCAGCCCGCGTTCGGTCGACTTACTGTTTAGTCAGTTAAATAAACTGGTAGACGTCGCACACGTTGCTATCTGCCAGAGCACAACCACATCACAACAAATCCGCGCCTGAGCGCAAAAGGAATATAAAAATGACCACGAAGAAAGCTGATTACATTTGGTTCAATGGGGAGATGGTTCGCTGGGAAGACGCGAAGGTGCATGTGATGTCGCACGCGCTGCACTATGGCACCTCGGTTTTTGAAGGCATCCGTTGCTACGATTCGCATAAAGGACCTGTTGTATTCCGTCATCGTGAGCATATGCAACGTCTGCATGACTCCGCCAAAATTTACCGCTTCCCGGTTTCGCAGAGCATTGATGAGCTGATGGAAGCTTGCCGCGAAGTGATCCGTAAAAACAATCTCACCAGCGCCTATATCCGTCCGCTGATCTTCGTTGGTGATGTTGGCATGGGCGTTAACCCACCAGCGGGATATACCACCGACGTGATTATTGCCGCTTTCCCGTGGGGAGCCTATCTGGGCGCGGAAGCCCTGGAACAGGGGATCGACGCGATGGTTTCTTCCTGGAACCGCGCGGCACCAAACACCATTCCAACCGCTGCGAAAGCGGGGGGTAACTACCTCTCTTCCCTGCTGGTGGGCAGCGAAGCGCGCCGCCACGGTTATCAGGAAGGTATCGCGCTGGATGTGAATGGTTACATCTCTGAAGGCGCAGGCGAAAACCTGTTTGAAGTGAAAGACGGCGTGCTGTTCACCCCGCCGTTTACCTCATCCGCGCTGCCGGGTATTACCCGTGACGCCATCATCAAACTGGCGAAAGAGCTGGGAATTGAAGTGCGTGAGCAGGTGCTGTCGCGTGAATCACTGTATCTGGCGGATGAAGTGTTTATGTCCGGTACGGCGGCTGAAATCACGCCAGTGCGCAGCGTCGACGGTATTCAGGTGGGCGAAGGCCGTTGTGGCCCGGTCACCAAACGCATCCAGCAAGCCTTCTTCGGCCTCTTCACCGGCGAAACCGAAGATAAATGGGGCTGGTTGGATCAGGTTAATCAATAAATACAAAAAATGGGACGGCACGCACCGTCCCATTTACGAGACAGACACTGGGAGTAAATAAAGTATGCCAAAGTACCGTTCCGCCACCACCACTCATGGTCGTAATATGGCGGGTGCTCGTGCGCTGTGGCGCGCCACCGGAATGACCGACGCCGATTTCGGCAAGCCGATTATAGCTGTTGTGAACTCGTTCACTCAATTTGTACCGGGTCACGTCCATCTGCGCGATCTCGGTAAACTGGTCGCTGAACAAATTGAAGCGGCTGGCGGCGTTGCCAAAGAGTTCAACACCATTGCGGTGGATGATGGGATCGCCATGGGCCACGGGGGGATGCTTTATTCACTGCCATCTCGCGAGCTGATCGCTGATTCCGTTGAGTATATGGTCAACGCTCACTGCGCCGATGCGATGGTTTGCATCTCTAACTGCGACAAAATCACCCCAGGGATGCTGATGGCCTCTCTGCGCCTGAATATTCCGGTGATCTTTGTTTCCGGCGGCCCGATGGAGGCCGGGAAAACCAAACTATCCGATCAGTTAATCAAGCTTGATCTGGTTGATGCGATGATCCAGGGGGCAGATCCGAAAGTTTCTGACTCCCAGAGCGATCAGGTTGAACGTTCGGCCTGTCCAACCTGTGGTTCCTGCTCCGGGATGTTCACCGCTAACTCGATGAACTGCCTGACCGAAGCTCTGGGTCTGTCGCAGCCAGGCAACGGCTCGCTACTGGCAACCCATGCGGACCGTAAGCAGCTGTTCCTTAATGCCGGTAAACGCATTGTTGAATTAACCAAACGTTACTACGAGCAAAACGACGAAAGCGCACTGCCGCGTAATATCGCCAGTAAAGCGGCGTTTGAAAACGCCATGACGTTGGATATCGCGATGGGCGGCTCTACCAACACGGTTCTTCACCTGCTGGCGGCGGCACAAGAAGCGGAAATCGACTTCACCATGAGTGATATCGACAAACTTTCGCGTAAAGTCCCGCAGTTGTGCAAAGTTGCGCCGAGCACCCCAAAATACCATATGGAAGATGTTCACCGTGCTGGTGGCGTGATCGGTATTCTCGGCGAACTGGATCGTGCGGGGTTACTGAACCGTAATGTGAAAAACGTACTTGGCCTGACGTTGCCGCAAACGCTGGAACAATACGACGTTATGCTGACCCAGGATGATGCGGTAAAAAATATGTTCCGCGCTGGCCCGGCGGGCATTCGTACCACCCAGGCGTTCTCGCAGGATTGCCGTTGGGATACGCTGGACGACGATCGCTCCAATGGCTGTATCCGCTCGCTGGAACACGCCTACAGCAAAGACGGCGGCCTGGCGGTGCTCTACGGTAATTTCGCAGAAAACGGCTGCATCGTTAAAACTGCGGGCGTCGATGACAGCATCCTCAAATTCACCGGCCCGGCGAAAGTGTACGAAAGCCAGGACGACGCGGTAGAAGCGATTCTCGGCGGTAAAGTTGTCGCCGGAGATGTGGTAGTAATTCGCTATGAAGGCCCGAAAGGCGGTCCGGGGATGCAGGAAATGCTCTACCCAACCAGCTTCCTGAAATCAATGGGTCTCGGTAAAGCCTGTGCGCTGATCACCGACGGTCGTTTCTCTGGCGGCACCTCTGGCCTTTCTATCGGCCACGTCTCACCGGAAGCGGCAAGCGGCGGCAGTATTGGCCTGATTGAAGATGGCGACCTGATCGCCATCGACATTCCGAACCGTGGCATTCAGTTACAGGTAAGCGATGCCGAACTGGCGGCGCGTCGTGAAGCGCAGGAAGCCCGTGGCGACAAAGCCTGGACGCCGAAAAACCGTGAACGTCAGGTTTCCTTTGCTTTGCGCGCCTACGCCAGCCTGGCGACCAGCGCCGACAAAGGTGCGGTGCGCGATAAATCGAAACTGGGGGGTTAATGATGGCTGACTCACAACCCCTGTCCGGTGCTCCGGAAGGTGCCGAATATTTAAGAGCGGTGCTACGCGCACCGGTCTACGAGGCGGCGCAGGTTACGCCGCTACAAAAAATGGAAAAACTGTCGTCGCGTCTTGATAACGTGATTCTGGTGAAGCGCGAAGATCGCCAGCCAGTTCATAGCTTTAAGCTGCGCGGTGCATACGCCATGATGGCGGGCCTGACGGAAGAACAAAAAGCGCACGGCGTGATCACCGCTTCTGCGGGTAACCACGCGCAGGGCGTCGCGTTTTCTTCCGCACGGTTAGGCGTGAAGGCGCTGATCGTCATGCCAACCGCCACCGCCGATATCAAAGTTGATGCGGTGCGCGGCTTCGGCGGCGAAGTGCTGCTCCACGGCGCGAACTTTGATGAAGCGAAAGCCAAAGCGATCGAACTGTCACAGCAGCAGGGGTTCACCTGGGTGCCGCCGTTCGACCATCCGATGGTGATTGCCGGGCAAGGCACGCTGGCGCTGGAACTGCTCCAGCAGGACGCCCATCTCGACCGCGTATTTGTGCCGGTTGGTGGCGGTGGCCTGGCGGCAGGCGTAGCTGTACTGATCAAACAACTGATGCCACAAATCAAAGTGATCGCCGTAGAAGCAGAAGATTCCGCCTGCCTGAAAGCGGCGCTGGAAGCGGGTCATCCGGTTGATCTGCCACGCGTGGGGCTGTTCGCCGAAGGCGTTGCGGTAAAACGCATCGGCGACGAAACCTTCCGTTTATGCCAGGAGTATCTCGACGACATCATCACCGTCGATAGTGATGCGATCTGTGCGGCGATGAAGGATTTATTCGAAGATGTGCGCGCGGTGGCGGAACCCTCTGGCGCGCTGGCGCTGGCGGGAATGAAAAAATACATCGCCCAGCACAACATTCGCGGCGAACGGCTGGCGCATATTCTTTCCGGTGCTAACGTGAACTTTCACGGCCTGCGCTACGTCTCGGAACGCTGCGAACTGGGCGAACAGCGTGAAGCGTTGCTGGCGGTGACCATCCCGGAAGAAAAAGGCAGCTTCCTCAAATTCTGCCAGCTGCTTGGCGGGCGTTCGGTCACTGAGTTCAACTACCGCTTTGCTGATGCCAAAAACGCCTGCATCTTTGTCGGCGTGCGCCTGAGCCGCGGCCTCGAAGAGCGCAAAGAAATTTTGCAGATGCTCAACGACGGCGGCTACAGCGTGGTTGATCTCTCCGACGACGAAATGGCGAAGCTGCATGTGCGCTATATGGTTGGCGGGCGTCCATCGCATCCGTTGCAGGAACGCCTCTACAGCTTCGAATTCCCGGAATCGCCGGGTGCGCTGCTGCGCTTCCTCAACACGCTGGGTACGCACTGGAATATTTCTCTGTTCCATTATCGCAGCCATGGCACCGACTACGGGCGCGTACTGGCGGCGTTCGAACTTGGCGATCATGAACCGGATTTCGAAACCCGGTTGAATGAGTTGGGTTACGATTGCCACGACGAAACCAATAACCCGGCGTTCAGGTTCTTTTTGGCGGGTTAATGGTTCGGCAAAATCTTCCAGAATGCCTCAATTAGCGGCTCATGTAGCCGCTTTTTTTGCGCACACACGCCCAGCTCAAACGGCGTTTTCTCATCGCTGCGCTCTAAAATCATCACGCGGTTACGCACCGGTTCTGGGCTGTTTTCCAGCACCACTTCCGGCAACAATGCCACGCCACAGCCGAGCGCCACCATCGATACCATCGCTTCATGCCCGCCAACGGTGGCGTAAATCATCGGGTTGCTGATTTTATTGCGTCGAAACCACAGTTCAATGCGGCGGCGTACCGGTCCCTGATCGGCCATGATAAACGGCACTGTAGACCAGTCCGGCTTCTCTGCCGAAACCTGGTTACGCACCGGGCAGGGCAGTGCGGGGGCAATCAGCACTACTGCCAGATTCTCCAGCATCGAAAACGCCACTGCGCCGGGCAGAGTCTCCGGTTTCCCGGCAATCGCCAGATCCGCTTCGCCAGTGACTACCTTTTCCATCGCATCTGCCGCATCACCAGTAGTGAGTTTAATCTCCACCGACGGATGTTCCGCGCGGAAGCGGTCGAGAATCGGCGGCAGATGGCTGTAAGCGGCGGTCACCGAGCAGAAGATATGAAGCTCGCCGGAGAGCGATGGCCCTTGCTGGTCGATGGTGTGGCGCAGTTGCTGATACTGCAACAGCGTTTGTTGGGCGAAAACACGCAGTTCTTCGCCCGCTTCCGTCAGCGTCACCGTGCGGTTATCGCGCACAAACAGCGGTTGGCCGAGATCTTCTTCCAGGCGCTGAATCTGTCGGGAAAGCGTGGAGGGGCTGACGTGCATTGCCCGCGCGCTACGGCCAAAATGGCGGCTTTCCGCCAGATGCAAAAACATTTTCAGGTCGCGTAAATCCACAGGCTTAACCCCCGGTTATGACGTTGCAGAAATTGCAATATGACGTTGTGAATATATCAATTTCCGCAATAAATTTCCTGTTGTAATGTGGTGATATTCTCGCTCAACAGCGAACCGAACAATAAGAAGCACAACATCACGAGGAATCACCATGGCTAACTACTTCAATACACTGAACCTGCGCCAACAACTGGCACAGTTGGGTAAATGTCGCTTTATGGGTCGCGACGAATTCGCTGACGGCGCGAGCTACCTTCAGGGTAAAAAAGTGGTCATCGTCGGTTGTGGCGCGCAGGGTCTGAACCAGGGTCTGAACATGCGTGATTCTGGTCTGGATATCTCCTACGCCCTGCGAAAAGAAGCGATTGCCGAGAAGCGCGCGTCCTGGCGTAAAGCGACCGAAAACGGTTTTAAAGTCGGCACTTACGAAGAACTGATTCCGCAGGCAGATCTGGTCGTTAACCTGACGCCAGACAAGCAGCACTCCGACGTAGTGCGTTCTGTACAGCCGCTGATGAAAGACGGCGCGGCGCTGGGTTATTCTCACGGTTTCAATATCGTAGAAGTGGGCGAGCAGATCCGTAAAGACATCACCGTAGTGATGGTGGCGCCAAAATGCCCAGGCACTGAAGTACGTGAAGAGTACAAACGTGGATTCGGCGTACCGACGCTGATCGCCGTTCACCCGGAAAACGATCCGAAAGGTGAAGGCATGGCGATTGCTAAAGCCTGGGCTGCTGCAACCGGTGGTCACCGTGCGGGCGTTCTGGAATCCTCTTTCGTTGCGGAAGTTAAATCAGACCTGATGGGTGAACAAACCATCCTGTGCGGTATGTTGCAGGCTGGCTCTCTGCTGTGCTTTGACAAGCTGGTGGAAGAAGGCACCGATCCGGCATACGCAGAAAAACTGATTCAGTTCGGTTGGGAAACCATCACCGAAGCACTGAAACAGGGCGGCATCACCCTGATGATGGACCGTCTCTCTAACCCGGCGAAACTGCGAGCTTATGCGCTGTCAGAACAACTGAAAGAGATCATGGCGCCGCTGTTCCAGAAACATATGGACGACATCATCTCCGGCGAATTCTCCTCCGGCATGATGGCAGACTGGGCCAATGACGATAAGAAACTGCTGACCTGGCGTGAAGAGACCGGCAAAACCGCGTTCGAAACCGCACCGCAGTATGAAGGTAAAATCGGCGAGCAGGAGTACTTCGATAAAGGAGTGCTGATGATCGCGATGGTGAAAGCGGGCGTTGAGCTGGCATTCGAAACCATGGTTGATTCCGGCATCATTGAAGAGTCGGCTTACTATGAATCACTGCACGAGCTGCCGTTGATTGCCAACACCATCGCCCGTAAGCGACTGTACGAAATGAACGTGGTTATCTCTGATACCGCAGAATATGGTAACTATCTGTTCTCTTACGCTTGTGTACCGCTGCTGAAACCGTTTATGGCAGAACTGCAGCCTGGCGATCTGGGTAAAGCTATTCCGGAAGGGGCGGTAGATAACGCGCAACTGCGTGATGTAAATGATGCGATTCGCAGCCATGCGATTGAGCAGGTTGGTAAGAAACTGCGCGGTTATATGACGGATATGAAACGTATTGCTGTTGCGGGTTAAGTGTGCGCTGATGCCCTCTCCCTGTGGGAGAGGGAGAAAACACTCAAGGCCTTCTCCCGGAGAAGGCCTTGCTGTTAGTTACGATACAGCACTTTAATAATGTGATACCCGAACTGGGTATGCAGCGGGCCAGTCGGCTCCAGCACCGGACAAGAGAAAACCACTTTATCGAACGCCGGAACCATCTGACCCTGGCGGAATTCACCTAAATCACCGCCGCGTTTGCCTGACGGGCAAATGGAGTGTTTCTTCGCCAGCTTGCCGAAATCGGCGCCGTTCTTGATCTGCTCCAGAAGTTCCAGAGCCAGTTTCTCTTCTTTTACAAGGATATGCAGTGCTGCTGCTGTTTTTGCCATGATTGTGCCTTGAATTAAAAAGTGTCAGTCAGGGAGAGGGGCTGGTACATATATGGCAAAAGCCCGGAAAATCCGGGCTTCGCAGGTCCCTCAAGGGGAGTAAACTTAGGGCCTCTATGGGCTACAGAGTCATTATCGAGGATGGTGATTTTATTGTCAATTTATGAGCGATATGGCATTGATTGACTTAATGACCGCCCTCTGTATGTCTGCAACCAACTCATGCGGCAAACATTGATTAAGATACCCTCTATAAGTCCTTGCTCTGTTTAATCGATTTCGACTGACTTGTTGTACCAGGTCGGCTTTGGCCCAACGTATCTGCTGATCAAAGAATTGCAGGTCATTGATAACATTACTGGCTATTTCAACATGCATTCCACGATTTAACTTGTCATGGTCGCGAGTGGTTGATAATGGAACGACGATACATGCATTGCCATTAATTTTTCCATTGAGCACGACAACCAGCCTGTTTTTTATCATCTCAGGTGGAATGCGGCCATCGTAATACGCCGTACTGATCTGTCCATTCTGGCTAACAGGATAGTTACCAAAGTTGCATTCCAGTATTTCACCAACCTTAGGGCTGAAATTAATCGCCACGAGTAAACCTCTCCTTAGTAAACTCTGAAAAATAATAACACAACGTTACGACCCGATATTTTCTAAGTCTAATGGATTCACGATGAATTCCGGTTTCGGTCTTTCCTCTCTGATTTAAACATCAGTCGTTATCCGGTTAGCGGTTTACACTCGGTCACATTCAAATGCGATTCTGCTACAATCCTCCCCCCGTTCGAAGATTGAGCAATACTCCTATGCGTCTAAACCCCGGCCAACAACAAGCTGTCGAATTCGTTACCGGCCCCTGCCTGGTGCTGGCGGGCGCGGGTTCCGGCAAGACTCGTGTTATCACTAATAAAATCGCCCATCTGATCCGTGGCTGCGGTTATCAGGCGAGACATATCGCGGCGGTGACCTTTACCAATAAGGCAGCGCGTGAGATGAAAGAGCGTGTCGGGCAGACGCTGGGGCGCAAAGAGGCGCGTGGGCTGATGATCTCCACTTTCCACACGCTGGGGCTGGATATCATCAAACGCGAGTATGCGGCGTTGGGGATGAAAGCGAACTTTTCGCTGTTTGACGATACCGATCAGCTGGCTTTGCTCAAAGAGCTGACCGAAGGACTGATTGAAGATGACAAAGTTCTGCTGCAACAGCTGATCTCAACCATCTCTAACTGGAAGAATGATCTCAAAACTCCTGCGCAGGCGGCGGCAGAGGCAAAAGGCGAGCGGGATCGCATGTTTGCCCATTGTTATGGGCTGTATGATGCGCACCTGAAAGCGTGCAATGTTCTCGACTTCGACGATCTGATTTTATTGCCGACGTTGCTGCTGCAACGCAATGAGGAAGTACGCGAACGCTGGCAAAACAAGATTCGCTACCTGCTGGTGGATGAGTATCAGGACACCAACACCAGCCAGTATGAACTGGTGAAACTGCTGGTGGGTAGCCGTGCACGCTTTACTGTGGTGGGTGACGATGACCAGTCGATCTACTCCTGGCGCGGTGCCCGTCCGCAAAACCTGGTGCTATTGAGCCAGGATTTCCCAACGTTGAAGGTGATTAAGCTTGAGCAGAATTACCGCTCTTCCGGGCGTATTTTGAAAGCGGCGAACATCCTGATCGCCAATAACCCGCACGTATTTGAAAAGCGTCTGTTTTCCGAACTGGGTTACGGCACAGAGTTAAAAGTACTAAGCGCGAATAACGAAGAACATGAAGCCGAGCGCGTTACCGGCGAGCTGATTGCGCATCACTTCGTCAACAAAACACAGTACAAAGATTACGCCATTCTCTATCGCGGCAACCATCAGTCGCGGGTGTTTGAAAAATTCCTGATGCAAAACCGCATCCCGTACAAAATATCCGGGGGTACTTCATTCTTCTCCCGCCCTGAAATCAAGGATTTGCTGGCTTATCTGCGTGTACTGACTAATCCGGACGATGATAGTGCGTTCCTGCGTATCGTTAACACGCCGAAGCGAGAGATTGGCCCGGCGACGCTGAAAAAGCTGGGCGAGTGGGCTATGACGCGTAATAAAAGTATGTTTACCGCCAGCTTTGATATGGGGTTGAGTCAGACACTGAGTGGACGTGGTTATGAAGCGTTGACCCGATTTACTCACTGGCTGGCGGAAATCCAGAGACTGGCGGAGCGGGAGCCTATCGCCGCAGTGCGCGATCTGATCCACGGGATGGATTATGAATCCTGGTTATACGAAACGTCACCCAGCCCGAAAGCCGCCGAAATGCGCATGAAGAACGTTAACCAGTTATTTAGCTGGATGACGGAGATGCTGGAAGGTAGCGAACTGGATGAGCCGATGACACTCACCCAGGTGGTGACGCGCTTTACTCTGCGCGACATGATGGAGCGTGGCGAGAGTGACGAAGAGCTTGATCAGGTGCAACTGATGACTCTGCACGCGTCGAAAGGGCTGGAGTTTCCCTATGTTTACATGGTCGGTATGGAAGAGGGATTTTTGCCGCACCAAAGCAGCATCGACGAGGATAATATCGATGAAGAGCGGCGGCTGGCCTATGTCGGCATCACCCGCGCTCAGAAAGAGTTGACCTTTACGCTGTGTAAAGAGCGTCGTCAGTACGGTGAACTGGTACGTCCGGAACCGAGCCGCTTTCTGCTGGAATTACCGCAGGATGACTTGATTTGGGAACAAGAGCGCAAAGTGGTCAGCGCCGAAGAACGGATGCAGAAAGGGCAAAGCCATCTGGCGAATCTGAAAGCGATGATGGCAGCAAAACGAGGCAAATAGCCATTTGTCTTGCCTGGGGCTGGTTGGATTAGATGGTCACGGCACCGGAAAGCGGAATTATCGCCGGATAAGATGAGTCAGCATCGCATCCGGCACATTACACGTTAAAGCACTTCCAGCGGCCAGTGGACATAGCTCTGCCACTCCGTTTCCTGATCGATAATTTCTTTACCCAGCGGGTGCTGAGCCAGCCAACCTTGCGGCAGCGTCAGGGTCAACTGTTCATGGTTGGCTTGTAATGTAATCTCCGGCACTAAATCATCACGGCGACGGCTGGCAAAAATGATTGCCAGGCGCAGTAAACGACAGAGTTGTTCCGCAACGCGCGGCGGTACGGCATTTTGTTGATGCAACGATGAAAGATCGACAGGATTCGTCTGGTTGAGCAATAGCGTCGCCAGCAGCTTTTTCTGCGCAGGCGTAAAACCGGGAAGATCCAGATTACGCACCAGATAAGCGGCATGTTGCGGCGCTTGTTTGAAATCAACGCTCAGGCCAATTTCATGAAGTTGACAGGCGCTGATTAGCAAATCGCGGCTAATCGCTTCAAGATGCCACTCTTTTTCTACCTGATCAAACAAGTTAGCGGCAACGTTGACCACGCGCTGCGCCTGATCAATATCAATCATAAAACGGCGCTGAATATTACGCAGTGTACGACTGCGAATATCCTGCTCAACCGCCAGATGCAACATGCCGTAGACCAGGCCTTCACGTAGAGCACCACCAGCCAGCGTCATACACTGAATATTCAGCTCGGTAAAAATGGCTATCAGGATCGCCAGACCACTCGGGAATACTAATGCGCGCTCCAGCGTTAACCCTTCAATCTCCAGTTCTTCCAGCCGACCGCAATGAATAGCGCGCTGTTTCAGTTGCTGCAACTTCGCAAGGGTAATGCGCTCATCCATTCCCTGCGCCATCATGATTTCCTGTAATGCCTGCACGGTGCCGGAAGCGCCAACGCACACTTTCCAGCCGTGATATCGCAGTTCATCGGCAACCGGACGTAACACTTCGCGTGCCGCTTTTTCTGCAGCATCAAAATTTTCCTGCCCCAGATTACGATCGGCAAAATAGCGTTCCAGCCAGGTGACGCAGCCCATCGACAGGCTGAACAAAGACGTGGTTTGTGCGCCTGTGCCAGTGACCAGTTCGGTACTGGCGCCACCAATATCCACGACCAGGCGCTGATCGGCTCCGCCGGTGGTGTGAGCAACACCCTGATAAATCAGGCGAGCTTCTTCTTCACCGCTGATCACCTGTACCGGACAACCGAGGATTTCCTGCGCTTTAGCAATAAAATCACCGGCATTGACGGCAAGTCGTAACGTCGCCGTAGCGACAACGCGAATTTGCGATGGTGGGATATCTTGCAGACGTTCAGCAAACAGGCGCAAACATTGCCAGCCGCGCTCCATTGCTTCATTAGACAGGGCATTTTCGCTGTTCAGGCCAGCAGCCAGACGCACTTTACGTTTAATTCGCGTCAGCGTCTGGATGCTTCCAGCCACCTCGCGCACTACCAGCATATGGAAACTATTTGAACCGAGATCAATAGCTGCATACAGCGACGAGGTGGAACCCATACTCTTCATCCTTCAATCTGTCTCTGCGTTGGCTGCATTCTTTCACCCGAATCACTTGCTACAGTAAGCGCATCGGGATTCATTCTCTTGCCATCTTGATACAGTTTGAATGATTTTGAGTATGACATTTTATTTAACCTGAACGACGACGATTACGCGGAGCGCCAGTACGACGCGGACCATTGCCTGTGCGCGGGCGCGTGAGGCGCAGCGGTTTTGGCAGATCGGTCATCAATGCGTCCGGATTGTATTTGCTTACCGGAATTGAGTGACCAATATAGGTCTCAATAGCAGGCAAATTCAATGCATACTCTTCACACGCCAGGCTGATAGAGTGACCGCTTGCGCCTGCGCGACCAGTACGACCGATACGGTGAACGTAATCTTCACAGTCATCGGGCAAATCGTAGTTAAAGACGTGCGTCACTGCCGGAATATGCAGACCACGAGCAGCAACGTCGGTAGCAACCAGAATATCCAGATCGCCACGGGTAAATTCATCAAGAATACGCAGGCGTTTTTTCTGCGCCACATCGCCCGTCAACAGACCGACACGATGACCATCTGCCGCCAGGTGACCCCAGATATCTTCACAACGGTGTTTGGTGTTGGCGAAAATAATCGCTCTGTCTGGCCACTCTTCTTCGATCAACGTTTGCAACAAACGCATCTTTTCTTCGTTAGAAGGGTAGAAAAGCTCTTCTTTAATACGGTGGCCCGTTTTCTGTTCCGGTTCCACTTCGATATATTCGGCGTTATTCATCTGCTCGAACGCCAGTTCACGTACCCGGTACGAAAGCGTGGCGGAGAACAGCATGTTGAGGCGCTGGTTCGCTGGCGGCATACGGCGGAACAGCCAGCGGATATCTTTAATAAAGCCCAGATCATACATACGATCGGCTTCATCCAGCACCACCACTTGAATGGCACCGAGGTTAATGTGGTTCTGCTTGGCGTAGTCAATTAAACGACCCGTGGTGCCAATCAGGATGTCAACGCCGCTTTCCAGCACTTTCAGCTGTTTGTCGTAGCCATCGCCACCGTAAGCCAGACCCAGCTTCAGGCCGGTAGCTTGTGCCAGTGGCTCCGCGTCGGCGTGGATCTGCACGGCAAGTTCACGCGTCGGTGCCATAATTAAGGCACGCGGTTGATTCACCTTGCGATCGGCAATTGCGGGATGAGAGAGAAGGTAATGAAACGAAGACGTAAGAAACGCCATCGTTTTCCCGGTACCAGTTTGCGCCTGCCCGGCTACGTCACGACCTTCCAGCGTTAGCGGAAGAGCCAGTGCCTGAATGGGCGTACAGTTATGAAACCCTTTTTTTTCAAGGGCTTCTACAACTTTCGGATGCAGGGCGAAGTCGGAAAACTTCTGTTCTGTTAAATGTGTTTTGCTCATAGTGTGATAGAATATCAGCTTACTATTGCTTTACGAAAGCGTATCCGGTGAAATAAAGTCAACCTTTAGTTGGTTAATGTTACACCAACAACGAAACCAACACGCCAGGCTTATTCCTGTGGAGTTATATATGAGCGATAAAATTATTCACCTGACTGACGACAGTTTTGACACGGATGTACTCAAAGCGGACGGGGCAATCCTCGTCGATTTCTGGGCAGAGTGGTGCGGTCCGTGCAAAATGATCGCCCCGATTCTGGATGAAATCGCTGACGAATATCAGGGCAAACTGACCGTTGCAAAACTGAACATCGATCAAAACCCTGGCACTGCGCCGAAATATGGCATCCGTGGTATCCCGACTCTGCTGCTGTTCAAGAATGGCGAAGTGGCGGCAACGAAAGTCGGTGCGCTGTCTAAAGGTCAGTTGAAAGAGTTCCTCGACGCCAATCTGGCATAAGGGAACGTCATGTTCGGGTGCCCTGTCGCTAAAAACTGGACGCCCGGCGTGAGCCATGCTAACTTAATGTTGACTTCGTATTAAACTTACCTTATTAAGTTTGAATCTTGTAATATCCAACGCTTCCCGTTTTTATCTAATGCGAAGTGAACAGATTTCTGGTTTGTCACTCAATCCGTCTTGTCGTTTCAGTTCTGCGTACTTTCCTGTGACCAGACAGCGAAAAGACATGAGTCGATGACCGTAAACAGGCATGGATGATCCTGCCATACCATTCACAACATTAAGTTCGAGATTTACCCCAAGTTTAAGAACTCACACCACTATGAATCTTACCGAATTAAAGAATACGCCGGTTTCTGAGCTGATCACTCTCGGCGAAAATATGGGGCTGGAAAATCTGGCTCGTATGCGTAAGCAGGACATTATTTTTGCCATCCTGAAGCAGCACGCAAAGAGTGGCGAAGATATCTTTGGTGATGGCGTACTGGAGATATTGCAGGATGGATTTGGTTTCCTCCGTTCTGCAGACAGCTCCTACCTCGCCGGTCCTGATGACATCTACGTTTCTCCCAGCCAAATCCGCCGTTTCAACCTCCGCACTGGTGATACCATCTCTGGTAAGATTCGCCCGCCGAAAGAAGGTGAACGCTATTTTGCGCTGCTGAAAGTTAATGAAGTTAACTTCGATAAACCTGAAAACGCCCGCAATAAAATCCTCTTTGAGAACTTGACCCCGCTGCACGCGAACTCTCGTCTGCGTATGGAACGTGGTAACGGTTCTACTGAAGATTTGACCGCTCGTGTGCTGGATCTGGCTTCGCCAATCGGTCGTGGTCAGCGTGGTCTGATTGTGGCACCGCCGAAAGCCGGTAAAACCATGCTGCTGCAGAACATTGCTCAGAGCATTGCTTACAACCACCCGGATTGTGTGCTGATGGTTCTGCTGATTGACGAACGTCCGGAAGAAGTAACCGAGATGCAGCGTCTGGTTAAAGGGGAAGTTGTCGCTTCTACCTTTGATGAACCGGCATCCCGTCACGTTCAGGTTGCGGAAATGGTGATCGAGAAGGCGAAACGTCTGGTTGAGCACAAGAAAGACGTTATCATTCTGCTTGACTCTATTACTCGTCTGGCGCGTGCTTACAACACCGTCGTTCCTGCTTCCGGTAAAGTGTTGACCGGTGGTGTGGACGCTAACGCACTGCATCGTCCGAAACGCTTCTTCGGTGCGGCGCGTAACGTTGAAGAGGGCGGCAGCCTGACCATCATCGCAACGGCGCTCATCGATACGGGTTCCAAAATGGACGAAGTTATCTACGAAGAGTTTAAAGGCACCGGTAACATGGAGCTGCACCTCTCTCGTAAGATCGCTGAAAAACGCGTCTTCCCGGCTATCGACTACAACCGTTCTGGTACGCGTAAAGAAGAACTGCTCACCACTCAGGAAGAGCTGCAGAAAATGTGGATCCTGCGCAAAATCATTCACCCAATGGGCGAAATCGACGCAATGGAATTCCTCATTAACAAGCTCGCGATGACCAAGACGAATGACGATTTCTTTGAGATGATGAAACGCTCATAAATTTGTCTTATGCTAAAAACGCCACGTGTTTACGTGGCGTTTTGCTTTTATATCTGTAATCTTAGCAGCATGCCTGTGATGGTGGGAAAATTCCTGGTTTTTGCGGGTGTTTTATACGATTTTCGTCGCGAGTGGTTGGTTTTTACACAAGTCTGATTGGTTCAGAAAGTAGTTTCCCTTCTGAATAAAGGTCTTCGTGGGTATACTTCTGCTAATAATTTTCTCTGAGAGCATGCATTGTGAATTTACTGACAGTGAGTACTGATCTCATCAGTATTTTTTTATTCACGACACTGTTTCTGTTTTTTGCCCGCAAGGTAGCAAAAAAAGTCGGTTTAGTGGATAAACCTAACTTCCGCAAACGTCACCAGGGATTGATACCGCTCGTTGGGGGTATTTCAGTTTATGCAGGGATTTGCTTTACGTTCGGAATTGTCGATTATTACATTCCGCATGCATCTCTCTACCTGGCTTGCGCTGGCGTCCTGGTGTTCATTGGCGCGCTGGATGACCGTTTTGATATCAGCGTAAAAATCCGAGCCACCATACAGGCCGCTGTTGGCATTGTTATGATGGTGTTCGGCAAACTTTATCTCAGTAGCCTTGGCTATATTTTTGGCGACTGGGAGATGGTACTCGGACCGTTTGGGTATTTCCTGACGTTGTTTGCAGTCTGGGCGGCAATTAATGCTTTCAATATGGTTGATGGCATTGACGGTTTGCTGGGCGGCTTATCCTGCGTCTCATTTGCGGCAATTGGCATGATTTTGTGGTTCGACGGGCAAACCAGCCTCGCTATCTGGTGCTTTGCGATGATCGCCGCCATCCTGCCTTACATCATGCTCAACCTCGGTATTCTGGGACGTCGCTATAAAGTCTTTATGGGCGATGCGGGCAGTACACTGATTGGTTTTACCGTAATCTGGATCCTGCTGGAAACCACCCAGGGCAAAACGCATCCGATTAGCCCGGTGACTGCATTATGGATAATCGCCATTCCGCTAATGGATATGGTGGCAATTATGTATCGTCGCCTGCGTAAAGGCATGAGCCCGTTCTCTCCTGACCGTCAGCACATTCATCATTTAATCATGCGTGCCGGCTTTACTTCTCGTCAGGCATTTGTGCTGATTACCCTTGCTGCTGCACTGCTTGCCTCCATTGGTGTGCTGGCAGAATATTCTCATTTTGTCCCTGAATGGGTCATGCTGGTGCTCTTTTTGCTAGCATTCTTCCTCTATGGCTATTGCATTAAGCGCGCCTGGAAGGTTGCTCGCTTTATTAAGCGTGTGAAACGCCGACTGCGCAGAAACCGTGGTGGCAGCCCCAACTTAACCAAATAAACGAGGATGTAATGACGCAACCAATGCCTGGGAAACCAGCCGAAGACGCTGAAAATGAACTGGATATTCGTGGGTTGTTTCGTACCTTGTGGGCTGGGAAGCTGTGGATTATTGGCATGGGGCTGGCGTTTGCGTTAATTGCGCTGGCATATACATTTTTCGCCCGCCAGGAGTGGAGTGCGACGGCGATTACCGACCGTCCAACGGTGAATATGCTGGGGGGATACTACTCACAGCAGCAGTTTTTGCGTAACCTGGACGTCCGTTCGAACATGGCTCCTGCCGACCAACCATCGGTCATGGACGAAGCCTATAAAGAATTTGTTATGCAGCTGGCGTCGTGGGACACCCGTCGCGATTTCTGGCTGCAGACGGATTATTACAAACAGCGGATGGTCGGTAACAGTAAAGCTGATGCGGCTCTGCTGGATGAAATGATCAACAACATCCAGTTTATTCCCGGTGATTTCACCCGCGCGATCAATGATAACGTTAAATTGATTGCCGAAACTGCCCCTGATGCCAATAATCTGCTGCGTCAATATGTCGCATTCGCCAGTCAGCGCGCTGCCAGCCATCTGAATGATGAGCTGAAAGGCGCATGGGCAGCACGCACTATCCAAATGAAAGCCCAGGTGAAGCGTCAGGAAGAAGTGGCGAAAGCGATCTACGACCGCCGGGTAAACAGCATTGAGCAGGCGCTCAAAATCGCCGAGCAACATAATATTTCTCGTAGTGCGACAGATGTCCCTGCGGATGAATTGCCTGATTCAGAAATGTTTTTGCTGGGTCGCCCTATGCTGCAGGCGCGATTAGAAAACTTACAGGCCGTCGGTCCGGCCTTTGATCTCGACTATGATCAGAATCGGGCCATGTTAAATACCCTTAATGTAGGTCCAACCCTGGATCCGCGTTTTCAGACCTATCGCTATTTGCGTACGCCGGAAGAACCGGTAAAACGCGATAGCCCACGTCGTGCCTTCCTGATGATTATGTGGGGCATTGTCGGGGGGCTGATCGGGGCTGGTGTCGCATTAACCCGCCGTTGCTCGAAATAGCAACACAGCTGCGGTGAGCGCAAAGGCGCTCGCCGCTTATTCAAAGAGAATCGATGTGAAAGTACTGACTGTATTTGGTACGCGCCCGGAAGCCATCAAGATGGCGCCGCTGGTGCATGCGTTGGCAAAAGATCCTTTTTTTGAGGCTAAAGTTTGCGTCACTGCGCAGCATCGGGAGATGCTCGATCAGGTGCTGAAACTCTTTTCCATTGTACCTGACTACGATCTCAACATAATGCAGCCAGGGCAGGGCCTGACAGAGATAACCTGTCGAATTCTTGAAGGATTAAAACCTATTCTTGCCGAGTTCAAACCAGACGTGGTGCTGGTACACGGCGATACCACCACGACGCTGGCCACCAGTCTGGCGGCGTTTTATCAGCGTATTCCTGTTGGTCACGTAGAGGCTGGACTGCGTACGGGCGATCTCTATTCACCCTGGCCGGAAGAGGCTAACCGCACGCTGACTGGTCATCTGGCGATGTACCATTTCTCCCCTACTGAAACCTCGCGGCAAAACCTGCTGCGTGAAAACGTCGCTGATAGCCGAATCTTTATCACCGGCAATACCGTTATCGACGCCTTGCTGTGGGTGCGCGACCAGGTGATGAGCAGCGATACGCTGCGTTCTGAACTGGCGGAAAATTACCCGTTTATCGACCCCGATAAGAAGATGATTCTGGTGACCGGTCACAGACGTGAGAGCTTCGGTCGTGGCTTTGAAGAAATTTGCCACGCACTGGCAGAAATCGCCACCACTCATCAGGACATCCAGATTGTCTATCCGGTACATCTCAACCCGAACGTCAGAGAACCGGTAAACCGCATTCTGGGGCATGTGAAAAATGTCATTCTGATCGATCCCCAGGAGTATTTACCGTTTGTCTGGCTGATGAACCACGCCTGGTTGATTTTGACTGACTCTGGCGGTATTCAGGAAGAAGCGCCTTCACTGGGTAAACCGGTGCTGGTGATGCGCGATACCACTGAACGTCCGGAAGCGGTGACTGCGGGTACGGTGCGTCTGGTCGGCACGGATAAGCAACGAATTGTCGAGGAAGTGACACGTCTTTTAAAAGACGAAAACGAATATCAAACTATGAGCCGCGCCCATAACCCGTATGGTGATGGTCAGGCATGCTCTCGCATTCTGGAAGCGTTAAAAAATAATCGGATATCACTATGAGTTTTGCGACCATTTCTGTCATTGGACTGGGTTACATTGGGCTGCCAACGGCGGCAGCGTTTGCCTCCCGGCAAAAACAGGTGATTGGTGTCGATATCAACCAACAAGCGGTTGATACCATCAATCGTGGCGAAATCCATATCGTCGAGCCTGATTTGGCGAGTGTGGTAAAAACTGCCGTAGAAGGTGGTTTTTTACGAGCGAGCACAACGCCGGTTGAGGCGGATGCCTGGCTGATTGCTGTACCTACGCCGTTTAAAGGCGATCATGAACCGGATATGACTTACGTCGAATCGGCTGCCCGCTCCATTGCGCCAGTACTGAAAAAAGGCGCGCTGGTGATCCTTGAGTCCACCTCGCCGGTGGGCTCAACTGAGAAGATGGCAGAATGGTTAGCAGAGATGCGTCCAGATCTGACTTTCCCGCAGCAAGTGGGCGAGCAGGCGGACGTCAACATTGCTTACTGCCCGGAACGCGTGTTGCCGGGGCAGGTGATGGTCGAGTTGATTAAAAATGACCGTGTGATTGGCGGTATGACACCGGTTTGTTCTGCGCGCGCCAGCGAACTGTACAAAATTTTCCTCGAAGGTGAGTGTGTCGTCACTAACTCGCGGACGGCGGAAATGTGTAAGTTGACTGAAAACAGCTTCCGCGATGTGAATATTGCTTTTGCTAACGAACTATCGCTGATTTGTGCCGATCAGGGGATTAACGTCTGGGAACTGGTTCGCCTGGCGAATCGCCATCCACGAGTCAATATTCTTCAGCCTGGGCCTGGCGTGGGTGGTCACTGTATTGCAGTTGATCCGTGGTTTATCGTGGCGCAGAACCCGCAGCAGGCGCGGCTTATCCGTACCGCGCGCGAAGTGAATGACAACAAACCTTTCTGGGTTATCGATCAGGTCAAAGCGGTGGTTGCCGACTGCCAGTCCGCTACGGATAAACGCGCCAGCGAGCTGAAAATTGCCTGCTTTGGTCTGGCGTTTAAACCGAATATTGATGATCTGCGCGAAAGTCCGGCAATGGAAATCGCTGAACTGATCGCTCAATGGCACAGCGGTGAAACGCTGGTTGTTGAACCGAATATTCACCAGTTGCCGAAAAAACTGATCGGACTTTGCACTCTGGCGCAGCTTGACGACGCACTGGCAACGGCAGATGTGCTGGTGATGCTGGTCGATCACAGTCAGTTCAAAGCCATCAGCGGCGAACATGTTAAACAGCAGTATGTCGTGGATACCAAAGGGGTCTGGCGCTGATTACAGTGAATGACTGTTTTGAGGGAGTCACACAATGCCCATTCGCGCCAGAATTGAACCACTAACCTGGGAAAACACCTTCTTTGGTGTCAACAGCGCCATTGTGCGCATTAGTCCTGACGCGCCACTCCTGACGTCAGACGCCTTAGCGCCGTGGTCACGGGTGCAGGCCAAAATTGCTGCATCAAATACCGATGAGCTGGACGCCTTGCAACAACTGGGATTCTTACTGGTTGAAGGTGAAGTTGATTTGGTACTGCCCGTGAACAACGCAAGTGATAGCGACGCAGAAGTGGCACAAGAGACAGATATTCCAGTGCTACGCCAGTTAGCCAGTGAGGCATTTGCGCAAAGCCGTTTTCGTGCGCCGTGGTATGCGCCTGACGCCAGTGGCCGCTTTTATGCGCAGTGGATTGAAAACGCCGTACGCGGCACTTTTGATCATCAATGCCTGATTTTACGCTCAGCGTCTGGTGATATTTGTGGCTATGTTTCTCTACGAGAATTGAATGCCACTGACGCGCGCATTGGCTTGCTGGCAGGCCGTGGCTCCGGTGCACAGCTGATGCAAGCGGCGCTAAACTGGGCGTATGCTCGCGGTAAAAAAACATTGCGGGTGGCGACCCAGATGGGCAACACCGCCGCGCTTAAACGATACATACAAAGTGGTGCGAATGTAGAAAGCACCGCGTACTGGTTATACAGGTGATCACATGATTCCATTTAACGCACCGCCGGTGGTAGGAACCGAACTCGACTATATGCAGTCGGCAATGGGTAGCGGCAAACTGTGCGGCGATGGCGGTTTTACCCGTCGCTGCCAGCAGTGGCTGGAGCAACGTTTTGGTAGTGCCAAAGTGCTGCTGACGCCGTCCTGCACCGCTTCGCTGGAGATGGCGGCGTTGCTGCTCGATATCCAGCCGGGCGATGAAGTGATCATGCCGAGCTACACCTTTGTCTCCACCGCCAACGCCTTCGTGCTGCGTGGAGCAAAAATCGTCTTTGTGGATGTCCGCCCGGACACCATGAACATCGATGAAACGCTTATTGAATCGGCGATCACCGACAAAACGCGCGTTATCGTGCCGGTACATTACGCGGGCGTGGCCTGTGAAATGGACACCATTATGGCGCTGGCGAAAAAGCATAACCTGTTTGTGGTGGAAGATGCCGCTCAGGGCGTGATGTCCACTTACAAAGGGCGTGCGCTGGGAACCATTGGTCATATTGGCTGCTTTAGCTTCCATGAAACCAAAAACTACACGGCGGGCGGTGAAGGTGGTGCGACGCTGATTAACGATAAAGCGTTGATTGAACGTGCCGAGATCATCCGTGAAAAAGGCACTAACCGCAGCCAGTTCTTCCGTGGTCAGGTCGATAAATATACATGGCGTGATATTGGTTCCAGCTATCTGATGTCCGATCTGCAAGCTGCGTACCTGTGGGCGCAACTGGAAGCCGCCGAACGTATCAACCAGCAACGTTTGGCGTTGTGGCAAAACTACTACGATGCGTTAGCACCTCTGGCGAAAGCCGGGCGTATCGAACTGCCATCGATTCCAGATGGCTGCGTGCAGAACGCGCATATGTTCTACATTAAGCTGCGGGATAATGATGACCGGAGCGCATTGATTAACTTCCTGAAAGAAGCGGAAATTATGGCGGTGTTCCATTATATTCCGCTACACGCAAGCCCTGCGGGTGAACGCTTTGGTGAGTTCCACGGCGAAGATCGCTACACCACCAAAGAGAGCGAGCGCCTGCTGCGCCTGCCGCTGTTCTACAATTTGTCGCCCGTCAATCAACGCACGGTAATTGCGACCTTGTTGAACTACTTCTCCTGATATGTCGCTGGCAAAAGCGTCCTTATGGACGGCGGCCAGTACGCTGGTCAAGATTGGCGCCGGATTACTGGTCGGTAAGTTGCTGGCGGTATCATTTGGTCCGGCTGGGCTGGGACTGGCGGCAAATTTCCGCCAGTTGATTACCGTGCTCGGCGTGCTTGCTGGGGCGGGCATTTTTAACGGCGTAACCAAATACGTTGCCCAGTACCATGATAATCCGCAGCAGTTGCGCCGAGTGGTCGGTACTTCATCAGCGATGGTGCTTGGCTTTTCCACGCTGATGGCGCTGGTTTTTGTGCTGGCAGCTGCGCCAATCAGCCAGGGATTGTTTGGTAATACCGACTATCAGGGGCTGGTGCGTTTAGTGGCGTTGGTGCAAATGGGGATCGCCTGGGGCAACCTGTTGCTGGCGTTGATGAAAGGCTTTCGCGATGCCGCAGGTAATGCGTTATCGCTGATTGTCGGCAGCTTGATTGGCGTTATCGCCTATTACGTCAGTTACCGTTTGGGCGGTTATGAAGGCGCGTTGCTGGGTCTGGCGTTGATTCCTGCGCTGGTGGTGATTCCTGCCGTCATCATGTTAATTAAGCGTGGTGCAATTCCTTTAAGCTATCTGAAACCCAGCTGGGATAATGGTCTGGCTGGGCAGTTGAGTAAGTTCACGCTCATGGCGCTGATTACGTCGGTGACCTTGCCCGTTGCTTATATCATGATGCGTAAACTACTGGCGGCGCAATACAGCTGGGATGAAGTGGGGATTTGGCAAGGGGTGAGCAGTATTTCCGATGCCTACCTGCAATTTATTACGGCATCGTTCAGCGTATATTTGCTGCCCACGTTGTCGCGGCTAACGGAAAAGCGCGATATCACCCGGGAAGTGGTGAAGTCGCTGAAATTCGTCTTACCGGCAGTGGCGGCGGCGAGTTTTACCGTCTGGCTGCTGCGCGATTTTGCTATCTGGCTGTTGTTGTCGAATAAATTTACCGCCATGCGCGATCTCTTTGCCTGGCAGTTGGTAGGCGATGTATTGAAAGTGGGCGCTTATGTCTTTGGTTATCTGGTGATCGCCAAAGCGTCGCTGCGGTTTTATATTCTGGCGGAAGTCAGCCAGTTCACTTTGTTGATGGTATTTGCCCACTGGTTGATCCCCGCGCATGGTGCTCTGGGCGCGGCGCAGGCTTATATGGCAACTTATATCGTCTATTTCTCTCTTTGTTGTGGCGTGTTTTTACTCTGGCGTAGGCGGGCATGACTGTACTGATTCACGTACTGGGATCGGATATCCCTCACCATAACCAAACCGTTCTACGGTTTTTCAACGACGCGCTGGCCGCGACGAGCGAGCACGCGCGCGAGTTTATGGTTGCTGGCAAGGACGACGCCTTAAGTGACAGCTGTCCGGCGCTTTCTGTGCAATTTTACCCTGGTAAAAAATCCCTGGCAGAAGCGGTCATCGCAAAGGCGAAAGCTAACCGCCAGCAGCGATTTTTCTTCCACGGTCAGTTCAACACCGCGCTATGGCTGGCGTTGCTGAGTGGTGGTATCAAACCCAGCCAGTTTTACTGGCATATCTGGGGTGCAGATCTCTATGAGGTTTCCAGCGGGCTGAAATTCAAACTTTTCTATCCTGTCCGCCGACTGGCACAAAAGCGAGTTGGCTGCGTATTTGCCACTCGCGGTGATTTGAGCTTTTTTGCTAAAACGCATCCTAAGGTGCGGGGCGAACTGATTTACTTCCCAACCCGAATGGATCCTTCTCTCAATACGATGGCGAACGATCGGCAACGTGAAGGGAAAATAACCATTCTGGTGGGGAACTCCGGCGATCGTAGCAATGAACACATCGCCGCCTTAAATACTGTTTATCAGCAGTTTGGCGATACGGTAAAAGTGGTGGTGCCGATGGGATATCCGCCCAACAACGATGCGTATATTAACGAAGTTCGTCAGGCAGGACTGAAACTGTTCAGCGAAGAAAATCTGCAAGTTCTGAGCGAAAAACTGGATTTTGACGCCTATCTGGCGCTACTTCGTCAGTGCGATCTCGGCTACTTTATTTTTGCCCGCCAGCAGGGCATTGGTACGCTGTGCTTACTGATTCAGGCGGGTATTCCTTGTGTGCTCAACCGGGAAAATCCGTTCTGGCAGGATATGACAGAGCAACATTTGCCGGTGCTGTTTACTACCGACGATCTCAACGAGGATATTGTGCGTGAAGCGCAGCGCCAACTGGCGTCGGTGGACAAAAACAACATTGCCTTCTTTAGCCCGAACTATCTACAAGGCTGGCAGCGGGCGCTGGCTATTGCCAGCGGGGAGGACGCATGAGCCTGTTGCAATTTAGCGGCCTGTTTGTTGTCTGGCTGCTTTGCTCACTGTTTATTGCTACGCTGACCTGGTTTGAGTTTCGCCGCGTGCGCTTTAACTTCAATGTCTTCTTTTCATTGCTGTTTTTGCTCACCTTTTTCTTTGGCTTTCCGCTGACCAGCGTGCTGGTATTTCGCTTTAATGTCGGCGTTGCGCCGCCAGAAATTCTCCTTCAGGCGCTGCTTTCTGCTGCTTGCTTCTACGCGGTTTACTACGTTACCTACAAAACCCGCCTACGCAAACGCGTTGCTGATGTAGCGCGCCGCCCGCTGTTTACCATGAACCGCGTGGAGACCAATCTTACGTGGGTGATTCTGATGGGCATCGCGCTGGTGAGCGTCGGCATCTTCTTCATGCACAACGGTTTTTTGCTGTTCCGGCTTAACTCCTACAGCCAGATCTTCTCCAGTGAAGTCTCCGGCGTGGCGCTAAAACGCTTCTTTTACTTTTTCATCCCGGCGATGCTGGTGGTCTACTTTCTGCGCCAGGACAGCAAAGCGTGGCTGTTTTTCCTCGTCAGCACGGTCGCATTTGGCTTGCTGACTTATATGATCGTCGGCGGTACTCGCGCCAATATCATCATCGCATTCGCTATCTTCCTGTTTATTGGCATTATTCGCGGCTGGATTTCGTTGTGGATGCTGGCGGCGGCAGGCGTGCTGGGGATTGTTGGCATGTTCTGGCTGGCGCTAAAACGCTATGGAATGAACGTGAGCGGCGATGAGGCGTTCTACACGTTTCTCTATCTCACCCGCGACACCTTCTCGCCGTGGGAGAATCTGGCGTTGCTGTTGCAGAACTACGACAACATTGACTTCCAGGGGCTGGCGCCGATTGTCCGCGATTTCTATGTCTTTATTCCTTCCTGGTTGTGGCCGGGACGCCCGAGCATGGTGCTGAATTCTGCCAACTATTTCACCTGGGAAGTGCTGAACAATCACTCCGGCCTGGCAATCTCGCCTACGCTTATTGGTTCACTGGTTGTTATGGGCGGCGCGCTGTTTATTCCTCTGGGGGCGATTGTAGTTGGACTGATCATTAAATGGTTCGACTGGCTGTATGAGCTGGGCAACCGCGAAACCAATCGTTATAAGGCCGCGATATTGCACAGTTTCTGCTTCGGGGCGATCTTTAATATGATCGTACTGGCGCGCGAAGGGCTGGATTCGTTTGTCTCACGCGTGGTCTTTTTTATCGTGGTCTTCGGCGCATGTCTGATGATCGCAAAACTGTTGTACTGGCTTTTTGAAAGCGCCGGACTCATTCATAAACGCACAAAATCATCGCTCCGGACGCGGGTTGAAGGATAACAATGAATAACAACACCACGGCACCGACCTACACGCTACGTGGCTTACCGTTGATCGGTTGGCGTGATATGCAGCACGCCCTCGATTATCTGTTCGCTGACGGGCAGCTTAAGCAGGGAACGCTGGTTGCTATTAATGCCGAAAAAATGCTGACCATTGAAGATAATGCCGAGGTCAGGGAGTTAATTAACGCTGCCGAATTTAAATATGCCGATGGTATTAGCGTTGTACGTTCAGTACGTAAAAAGTACCCGCAGGCGCAGGTTTCCCGCGTTGCCGGGGCCGATCTCTGGGAAGAGCTGATGGCGCGCGCAGGAAAAGAAGGGACGCCAGTATTTCTTGTTGGCGGTAAACCTGAAGTGCTGGCGCAGACCGAAGCTAAATTGCGTGACCAGTGGAATGTGAATATCGTTGGTAGCCAAGACGGCTATTTCAAACCCGAGCAGCGTCAGGCACTATTTGAACGCATTCATGACAGTGGAGCGCAAATCGTCACCGTTGCGATGGGATCGCCAAAACAGGAGATCTTCATGCGCGATTGCCGTCTGGTGCATCCAGATGCGCTGTATATGGGCGTTGGCGGGACTTACGATGTCTTTACTGGTCATGTGAAACGCGCGCCGAAAATCTGGCAAAAACTGGGGCTGGAGTGGCTCTACCGCCTGCTTTCGCAGCCGAGCCGCATTAAGCGTCAGCTTCGTTTGCTGCGTTATTTACGCTGGCACTACACTGGCAACCTCTGATTTTCCTCTCTGTAAAGCGGCGGAGTGGTCACTCCGTCGCCTGCCTGCTGTTTTATTACACAAAGCATTCAAATTTTTAATGCTTCATTTGCCATTTCTTCTAAATTACGAAAACATTCGCAACACTCGATGTACCCATAACGATAACCGGTAACACCGGAAAAGCATGCAAACACAACACGAGGATTTATGGCAGATAACAAACCAGAGCTACAGCGTGGGCTGGAAGCTCGACATATCGAACTCATCGCCCTTGGGGGCACCATTGGCGTCGGCCTGTTTATGGGGGCCGCCAGTACCTTGAAATGGGCAGGGCCATCCGTATTGTTGGCCTATATCATCGCCGGGCTGTTTGTCTTTTTCATTATGCGTTCAATGGGCGAAATGTTGTTCCTCGAACCGGTTACTGGTTCTTTCGCCGTCTACGCACATCGTTATATGAGCCCGTTCTTTGGCTATCTCACCGCCTGGTCTTACTGGTTTATGTGGATGGCGGTGGGGATCTCAGAAATTACCGCCATCGGCGTCTACGTCCAGTTCTGGTTCCCGGAGATGGCACAGTGGATACCAGCATTGATCGCGGTGGCGCTGGTGGCGCTGGCAAATCTGGCGGCGGTGCGGTTGTATGGTGAAATCGAGTTCTGGTTCGCGATGATCAAAGTCACCACAATCATTGTGATGATCGTCATTGGCCTGGGCGTGATTTTCTTTGGCTTTGGTAATGGCGGGCAGTCGATTGGTTTTAGCAATCTCACAGAGCATGGCGGTTTCTTTGCGGGTGGCTGGAAAGGGTTCCTGACCGCGCTGTGTATCGTGGTGGCGTCCTACCAGGGCGTGGAGCTGATTGGCATCACCGCCGGTGAAGCGAAGAATCCGCAGGTGACGTTGCGCAGCGCGGTAGGTAAAGTGCTGTGGCGGATCCTGATTTTCTACGTAGGCGCGATTTTCGTTATCGTCACCATCTTCCCGTGGAATGAAATTGGCAGCAACGGCAGCCCGTTCGTACTGACTTTTGCCAAAATCGGTATTACCGCAGCGGCGGGCATTATCAACTTTGTGGTGCTGACGGCGGCGCTCTCTGGCTGTAACAGCGGCATGTACAGTTGCGGACGTATGCTTTACGCGCTGGCGAAAAACCGTCAGTTACCGGCGGCGATGGCGAAAGTTTCTCGTCACGGCGTACCGGTTGCGGGTGTGGCGGTATCAATAGCCATTCTGTTGATTGGTTCATGCCTGAACTACATCATCCCCAATCCACAGCGTGTGTTTGTTTATGTCTACAGCGCCAGCGTTCTTCCGGGGATGGTGCCGTGGTTTGTGATCCTGATTAGTCAGCTGCGTTTTCGTCGTGCGCACAAAGCGGCGATTGCCAGCCATCCGTTCCGCTCCATTCTCTTCCCGTGGGCCAATTACGTAACAATGGCATTCCTGATTTGCGTTTTGATCGGCATGTACTTTAATGAAGATACCCGTATGTCGCTGTTTGTCGGCATCATCTTCATGCTGGCGGTGACGGCGATTTATAAAGTTTTTGGCCTTAATCGCCACGGTAAAGTGCATAAACTGGAGGAATAAGCAGCAAAATGCACAAACCGTAACCAAACGCGCATTTTATTTAAAAAGGGACTAGACAGAGGGGTGGGAAGTCCGTATTATCCACCCCCGCAACGGCGCTAAGCGCCCGTAGCTCAGCTGGATAGAGCGCTGCCCTCCGGAGGCAGAGGTCTCAGGTTCGAATCCTGTCGGGCGCGCCATTTAGTCCCGGCGCTTGAGCTGCGGTGGTAGTAATACCGCGTAACAAGATTTGTAGTGGTGGCTATAGCTCAGTTGGTAGAGCCCTGGATTGTGATTCCAGTTGTCGTGGGTTCGAATCCCATTAGCCACCCCATTATTAGAAGTTGTGACAATGCGAAGGTGGCGGAATTGGTAGACGCGCTAGCTTCAGGTGTTAGTGTCCTTACGGACGTGGGGGTTCAAGTCCCCCCCCTCGCACCACGACTTTAAAGAATTGAACTAAAAATTCAAAAAGCAGTATTTCGGCGAGTAGCGCAGCTTGGTAGCGCAACTGGTTTGGGACCAGTGGGTCGGAGGTTCGAATCCTCTCTCGCCGACCAATTTTGAACCCCGCTTCGGCGGGGTTTTTTGTTTTCTGTGCATTCCATCACTCACCCTTCGCAATAAACGCCCGTAGTTAATCATTGCCAAACGGTATTATTTCGCCCTTAAATTCATCGAAGGACGACTTCAGGCAAGGAGCGACTATGCTGCAACAGGTTCCGACGCGTGCTTTTCACGTAATGGCGAAACCGAGCGGTTCAGATTGTAATCTGAACTGTGACTACTGTTTTTATCTCGAAAAACAATCCCTTTACCGCGAACAACCTGTCACGCATATGGACGATGACACGCTTGAAGCGTATGTCCGTCACTATATTGCTGCCAGCGAACCCCAAAACGAAGTGGCTTTTACCTGGCAGGGCGGCGAACCAACGTTACTCGGGCTGGAGTTTTACCGCCGTGCAGTGGCGCTACAGGCGAAATATGGTGCTGGCAGGAAGGTAAGTAACAGCTTCCAGACTAACGGCGTGCTGCTCGATGATGAATGGTGTGCATTTCTGGCAGAAAATCATTTCCTGGTCGGTTTATCGCTGGATGGTCCGGCTGAGATCCATAATCAATATCGCGTGACCAAAGGCGGCAGACCAACGCATAAGCTGGTGATGCGCGCACTTAAATTACTGCAAAAATATCACGTTGATTATAACGTTCTGGCGTGCGTCAACCGTACCAGCGCGCAGCAACCGTTACAGGTTTATGATTTTTTACGTGATGCGGGCGTGGAGTTCATCCAGTTTATTCCGGTAGTGGAACGTCTGGCTGATGAAACAGCTGCCCGCGATGGACTGAAATTACATGCGCCTGGCGATATTCAGGGTGAGTTGACGGAATGGTCGGTGCGCCCCGATGAGTTCGGTGAATTTCTGGTGGCGATATTCGACTACTGGATCAAACGTGATGTCGGCAAGATTTTCGTAATGAATATCGAATGGGCGTTCGCCAATTTTGTCGGCGCGCCGGGCGCAGTTTGCCATCATCAGCCAACCTGTGGGCGCTCGGTGATTGTTGAACATAACGGCGATGTTTACGCCTGCGATCACTATGTTTATCCGCAATATCGACTGGGGAATATGCTTCAGCAGACAGTTGCAGAAATGATCGATTCCCCGCAACAGCAGGCGTTTGGTGAAGATAAATTTAAGCAGTTGCCGGCGCAGTGTCGAAGTTGCAACGTGTTAAAAGCGTGCTGGGGAGGTTGCCCGAAACACCGCTTTATGCTCGATACCAGCGGCAAACCGGGGCTGAATTATTTATGTGCCGGGTATCAGCGTTATTTCCGCCATCTACCGCCATATCTTAAAGCAATGGCTGATTTGCTGGCGCACGGCCGCCCGGCTAGCGACATTATGCAGGCACATTTGATGGTAGTGAGTAAGTAAAAAGCGGCCATTTGGAGGCCGCTGCGGTTGCTTGCCGGTGCCTACATGATCGTGCAAATTCAATAAATTGCAGCGTTCTGTAGGCTGGATAAGATGCATCAGCATCGCATCCGGCAAAGGTAGCGGCTTAGTCAGATTTAATCTGCGCGCGTGGCGGATATTTTTTCAGGATCTCCATATACGCATGCATTTCGGTCTGTAGCGGTACTCCCATCGGAATATGCCGCACGCCGATGGAGTCGCTTTCCTGCGGATCGGTATAGAGATTAAATACCGCAGATCCCGCCGTTTGCATTACTGTACCGGTGAATCCTCCCTGATATCCGCTCTGGGTATAGGCATATGGCTGCTGAATAAGAACATGATATTTGAACTCATCCATACGCACGGCAGCGAGTTGACCATTCAGGAAATAGTGCTCGGCTTTACGATTGGACTGACCGTTTGTTCCGAGGAAGAAAGAAGTCTGATCCACGCCATCGATAAAGGTGGTTTTCGGCACTAAATTTGCCACTTTCGCCCCAGGATGACCCGCCAGATCCAGCGCGGTTGGGAAAATATCCGCCAGATCGACAATACCGTCAGATTTACGCGGCTGGATCATGCCTTTCCAGTACACGAAAGTCGGTACGCGGACGCCGCCTTCCCAGGTCGAACCTTTAGAGCCACGGAACGGTGTGCGACCGTGTGGTGGCACTTCGGCTTCCGGGCCATTATCGGAGGTAAAGATAATCAGCGTGTTATCGAGCTGACCGTTTTTCTCCAGTGCTTTATACAGGTTGGCGAACACATCGTTCATCTCAACCATACAGTCGCCGTAAGAGGTGCGCGCCGGAGAACTTCCCGCATATTTTGCGTTCGGGTAGTTATCAAAGTGACAGCCGCGAGTGCCGTAATAGAGGAAAAAAGGTTTGTCGCTTTTTGCCATTTTATCGAGGAAATTAACGCCATATTCCATCCAGCGTTGATCCAGATCTTCCATATATTTCGGCGTAATGTCGGCAATGGCTTTTTGCTCACCGCCGCGCACGGCATGAACGTCATCTTTGCTGAACGGTAATTGTTTGATGTATTCAGAACGATCCGGGCTCAGGGCGACTTCCGGATTTACGTGAACATCGCGCCATTCGGTATACATATCGGACACTGAGTTGAAGCCACGGAAATCATCGAAGCCGACGTTCTGCGGCTGCGACTCTTTGTTTTCCCCCATGTGCCATTTCCCGATGGCTTGGGTGACATAGCCTTGATCATGCAGCAGTTGCGGTAGTGTCGTTAACCCTTGCAGACCGCCAGGTTGTCCGTACATCGGCGGCATCAAAATGCCGTGGTGGATGGAATACTGTCCAGTGAGAATCGTTGCGCGGGTTGGTGAAGAACTGGGTTGTGAATAAGCAGACGTTAAAATCAGCCCCTGGCTGGCAACGGCGTCAATGTCTGGCGTTGGGTTACCCACCGCCACGCCGCCGCCGTTAAAGCCAACGTCCATCCAGCCCACATCGTCCAGCAAGAAAACAACCACGTTCGGTTTCTTGCCGGTTTTTTTCTCAAGTTCTGCCAGTTTCTGCTGGGTTTCTTTATCCTGCGCCGGGTGTTGCATTACCGGCATCATATTATCGGCAATTTGGGTTGCCGGTTTAACCAGATATTGATTTGGGTGATCGTATCCGGCAAAGCCTTTGCGTGCGGTGGCAGTTGACGGGGTATCTGCTGCACTGGCCATAAGGGGAATAGCAGTGGCAACAGCAATAACAAGAAGTTTGGGTGAAAAAGAAATTTCCATGCGAAATGCTCCGGTTTCCTGTCATCAAAACGACGACGTAATTAAGCATTGATAATTGAGATCCCTCTCCCTGATAAAATAATTATATAAATAATTTATGAAAATATATTATTTATATACCGTGGAAATAAATATGAATATCAGGAGAGCATTTTCAATCCTACCTCCAGTGTGGCGGATATGTAAGGCTGGTTTATTATATAATATTGATTATTGATGCTGTTTTGATTTTGAATTCAATTAATATTTATATTGCCTATTTAACGACTTTAATTATTCATGAAATATATGGGCAAGGCTGCCAGATTTGAGATAACATTCACCAATGTGATTATTTCAAGTGAATGAAAACAGGGTGCAGAATTATCTCATAACAAGTATTAAAGGATGTTATTTCCTTGTCCTATATGGCATAATGATTGAGTAGATGCTCATTCCATTTCTTATGTTCGCCTTAGTGCCTCATAAACTCCGGAATGACGCAGAGCCGTTTACGGTGCTTATCGTCCACTGACAGATGTCGCTTTTGCCTCATCAGACACCATGGACACAACGTTGAGTGAAGCACCCACTTGTTGTCATACAGACCTGTTTTAACGCCTGCTCCGTAATAAGAGCAGGCGTTTTTTTATCCCTTCAGGAAAGGCCCGGAGGCTCTGTGCCTCCAGGTGAGAAAGGATTACTGTGGCGGGTTATTCTGTAACGTTAGCATTAAACCGTCGCGGCGCATTGCGGCGGCTTCTTCCGGTTTGTGCAGTCTGTCCAGCACGTCGGCAAGCCATGCATAATCATAAGCGTCCGGGCGTTGTTTCAGCGCCGCGCGGAAGGCGAGGGATGCTTCCTGCCATTCGCCATGCTTCATCAGCGACTGACCCAATGTGCTCCATAACAGCGGACGGTCGCCCACGTTTTTGATCTGTTGGCGCAGCACTTTTTCCAGTTGTTCTGGATTATTGGTTTTCAGGCGTGGGATCGGCAGTAGCAAACGATCGTCATACTGGTGTTTCAGGCCGTCGATGATGATTTGCTGGGCGGTGTCATGGTCATCACACTCAATAAGGTGTTCCGCCATTGCCACCTGCAATGCCACCTGATGACGCGTTTTCCGGCTTTGATTTTTCCACCAGTTACGCAAGCCTTCACTACCGTCATCGGCCCGCGCCTGATCCATCAGACCAATCCATGCCTGTTGTTCCAGTGCTGCGCGGTGTTCTTCATCGCTAACGTGGGCTTTCGCCATTGATGGGATGATATCCAGTAGCGAACTCCATGCGCCCGTGCGGATATAAGCCTGTTCAGCCAGACGTAATACTTCTGGATGGCGTGGCGTTACTTCCAACAACTTATCCACGCCGTGGCGTGCTGCATGGTTTTCATTACGCGCCAGTTGCAGGCGAACGCGGGCGATTTCTACCGGAATAGTATCATTGCCCGCCAGTTCCGCCGCGCGTTCCAGATGCTGATTGGCGCGCGATTCATCACCACGCTGTTGCGCGGCTTCGGCAGCCAGCAAATAGTTCACTACGGGTTGCTCAGCATGATCGGCATTTTTCGCCATCAGCTTTTCGACTTGCTGATAATCGCCTTCCGCTAGTTTCAGCAGCGCCTGCTCGGTCTGTTTACGCGCGCGGCGACGCTTACGGCCGACAAACCAACCGCGAGTGTGTGCGCCTGTGCGGAAAATCCGTCGCAGTAACCATTCGATAGCAAACAGCACCACCATCGCCAGAATCAAAATGATTGCCAGTCCCGTGACGCTGGTTTCGATATTGTAGTTATCCGTTTGGATCAGCACGTAACCCTGGTGTCCGGCAATCATTGGGCCGACGACGATGCCTGCAATTAGCAACACAAAGAGCAATAACACTTTTAGCATGGTTATTCTCCTTGCGGCGCGGCTGCCGATGTATCAGCTTGCGGTGCAGGTGCAGCCTCCGCTACTGGTGTTACTGGTTGCGCCAGCAGATTGCGCACGCGAGTCTGCATCAGTTTTTCCAGCATTGCCTGGCTTTGCAGGGTTTCCGGGAGATCCATCGAGATATTTTGCTGACTTAACTGATCCACCTCGTCGAGGAACGCTTTGGTGGTGGCATCGTCAGTATCGTAGTAAGCACGTACCCAGGTGGAGACGTTCTCCAGCGCCTGGCGGTAAGTCTCTTGCTGATGACGTGGCACAGCTTGTGCCGCGACCAGCAGGCGAGAGCGAATATTTTCGCGCAGATAGATATCCTGATTCGGTGCTAACAGCGGTACGGCGGTGTCATCACGACGGCGAATCGTAATGAAGTTGTCCATAAAGTTCTGCCAGCTTTTTTGCAGGTTGATGCGCCATTCGCTGATGGAGCTGGAAAGCTCTTCACCATCGGAATCCATCGGCGAACCGTCACTGTCATTATCGGCCAGACGCAGGTTATCAACCTGATTAGAAAGCTGATTCAGCTTGAGGATGATGCCGTCATAATCTACCTGCGAGACCGCAGAAAGGCTGGCAATATCATCGGTAATTGCCCGGCGAACGGTAATCAGACTCGGGTCATTCATATCCGCCAGACTGGCGTCTGCGCTTTTCAGCAATGCCGCAGCGGTAGTGACGTCCTGATCGCTCCACAATTTACGTCCGGCGAGCTTCACCAGGAAATCAGCCTGCGCCAGCAGCCAGGTTTTGGCGTCACTACCTGAAATAGTGGCGACCTTTTGTTGAACTTCATCCAGCTTTTTGGCCAGCGTTTCTTGCTGACGATTTGCCTGCTCTAACTGCGTAGCCTGTTGTTTTATGATGCTTTCCAGCTCGGCTTTTTGGCTCTCCTGAGCTTTTTGCAGAGCCGCGAGTTGGTTAGCCAGAACATCGCTGGTGGCCGTCTGACTGACGGCCTGTTGTTTACCCCAGCCATACAAACCGACACCTGCAGCCAGAGCAATAGCGATAGCCACCGCACTTAAAATTAGAGCAGTACTGTTATTACTCTTTTTTTCTACTGTGACAGATTGTGGCGTGGTGTCCACGACCTCCCTGGTCTCTTCAACCACGGCGGAGGTTTTTTCTTGTTCCGTCATTATGGCTTCCTGTTATGAGAGTTATTGTAATGCCCGTAAAAGCGCATCGTTGTCTGCGTTATCGGCGACCTTAATATCTTGCCAGCCCAGTTCCCGGGCGAGTTTCGCCAGACGCTCGCTGACGACCAGTAGTCGACAGCGTAGTAACCAGTGCTCACGATACCATCGTGGAATCAGCGACCAGAGCTGTTGCAGCATTTCACCGCTGGTAACAACGAGCGTTGTCACTTCGCGAGCCTGCCAGCGCATCGCTTCTTCTGCACCATCGTAATGAATGGCGCATCGTTGATAACATTCGCAAAAAATGACTTCAGCACCGCGTGCCGTCAGGGTATCCCCGATCAGCTCACGACCGCCGTTGCCACGTAAAATTAGCGCACGTTTGCCTGCAATATTTTGTAATTCAGGTAATTGTAGCAAGACTTCGCTGATTTCCCGATCCTGCGGATAACGAACTTCGTGTCCGCTCACGGTATGCAGCGCCAGTGCGGTAGTGCGACCAATGGCGAAATAATCGGGTAGGGCGGGCCACTTGAGACCTTGCTGATGCAGCTGTGACTGTGCAAAAGCAACGGCATGTTGCGAAAGGGCAAATACCAGATCGCCTTCGCTCAGTGCCGCCAGCTGGTCGGCAAGTTGTGGCAGTTGCCGACCCGGAGAAAACTCAATCAGCGGAAAATGCCAGGCCACCAGTCCCAGTGCGCGCAGACGGCTCACTAACTCTTCTCCTGCGGGAGATGGGCGGGTGACCAGGATACTCATGCTGGCGCATCTCCGCTGTAGACTTCGGCGAGGATCTCGCGCGCGCCGTTATTCAGTAGCTCTTCCGCCAGCGAAATGCCCATTTGCTCGGCATCCTGCGGCGAACCACGGCGCTCACCGCGAATAATCTGCGAACCGTCCGGTGCGCCAACCAGCGCACGCAGCCAGATTTCGCCATTGATAAGTTCGGCATAGCTACCAATCGGCACCTGACAACCACCTTCGAGGCGGGTATTCATGGCGCGTTCGGCGGTGACGCGCAGCGCCGTTTCGTGGTGATTCAGCGCGGCGAGTACCTCGCGGGTGCGCGAATCATCAAGGCGGCATTCAATGCCTACTGCACCTTGTCCTACTGCCGGAAGAGAAATTTCAGGCGGCAGCGCAGCACGAATGCGAGACTCCAGCCCTAAACGTTTTAAGCCAGCTACGGCAAGAATAATGGCATCGTATTCGCCATTATCCAGTTTACTCAGACGAGTACCGACATTGCCGCGCAGAGAACGAATAATGAGATCCGGACGGCGTTCAGCCAGTTGGCACTGGCGGCGTAAGCTGGAAGTTCCGACGATGCTGCCTGCGGGTAACGCATCCAGACTGTCATAGTTATTGGAAACAAAGGCATCGCGAGGATCTTCGCGCTCGCAAATGGTGACCAGCCCCAGACCTTGCGGAAATTCAACCGGCACATCTTTCATTGAATGCACGGCGATATCGGCACGGTTTTCCAGGAGCGCGACCTCCAGCTCTTTCACAAATAAGCCTTTTCCGCCAACCTTCGCCAGCGGCGTATCAAGAATCACATCGCCGCGCGTTACCATCGGCACCAGTTCAACCACCAGCCCTGGATGGCTCGCCAGCAATTTGTCTTTGACATAATGTGCCTGCCAGAGTGCAAGTGGGCTTTGGCGTGTGGCAATTCTTAAAACATTGTCTAACATGCTTGTTACCGTCATTATCATCCATGGTCCATCCTAACATCCTTGCCGGAGCGATGTCAGTGTTGTGGTGAAACGTCGATGCCTGTGCAAAACGTAAAATGTAGCCAGGCGCTGGTTTCTGACAGGCGCTTCAAGCCGTCGTAATAAGGAATTTACAGAGAATAAACGGTGCTACACTTGTATGTAGCGCATCTTTCTTTACGGTCAACCGGCAAGGTGTTAAATTGATCACGTTTTAGACCATTTTTTCGTCGTGAAACTAAAAAAACCAGGCGCGGAAAGTGGTACGGTTACCTTTGACATACGAAATATCCCGAATGCCGCGTGTTTCCGTTGATGTTGGCGGAATCACAGACATGACGGGTAGCAAATCAGGCGATACGTCTTGTACCTCTATATTGAGACTCTGAAACAGAGACTGGATGCCATAAATCAATTGCGCGTGGATCGCGCGCTTGCTGCTATGGGGCCTGCATTCCAACAGGTCTACAGTCTGCTGCCGACATTGTTGCACTATCACCATCCGCTAATGCCGGGTTACCTTGATGGTAATGTTCCCAGAGGCATTTGCCTTTACACGCCTGATGAAACCCAACGCCACTACCTGAACGAACTGGAACTGTATCGTGGAATGTCAGTACAGGATCCGCCAAAAGGCGAGCTTCCGATTACTGGCGTATACACCATGGGCAGCACCTCGTCTATAGGGCAAAGCTGTTCCTCCGACCTGGATATCTGGGTCTGCCATCAATCCTGGCTCGATAGCGAAGAGCGCCAGTTACTACAACGTAAATGCAGCCTGCTGGAAAGTTGGGCCGCCTCGCTGGGCGTGGAAGTCAGCTTCTTCCTGATTGATGAAAACCGTTTCCGCCATAATGAAAGTGGTAGTCTGGGGGGCGAAGATTGTGGCTCTACCCAGCATATACTGCTGCTTGACGAATTTTATCGTACCGCCGTGCGTCTCGCCGGTAAGCGTATTCTGTGGAATATGGTGCCGTGCGACGAAGAGGAGCATTACGATGACTACGTAATGACGCTCTACGCGCAGGGCGTGCTCACGCCTAATGAATGGCTGGATCTGGGTGGTTTAAGTTCACTTTCCGCTGAAGAGTACTTTGGTGCCAGCCTTTGGCAACTCTACAAAAGCATCGATTCTCCGTACAAAGCGGTGCTGAAAACACTGCTGCTGGAAGCTTATTCCTGGGAATATCCAGACCCACGCCTGCTGGCGAAAGATATCAAACAGCGTTTGCACGATGGCGAGATAGTGTCATTTGGTCTCGATCCTTACTGCATGATGCTGGAGCGCGTTACTGAATATCTGACGGCAATTGAAGATTTCACCCGTCTGGATTTAGTGCGTCGCTGCTTTTATTTAAAAGTGTGCGAAAAACTCAGCCGCGAACGCGCTTGCGTAGGCTGGCGTCGTGAAGTATTAAGCCAACTGGTCAAAGAGTGGGGATGGGACGAAGCCCGTCTGGCGATGCTTGATAATCGCGCCAACTGGAAGATTGATCAGGTGCGTGAAGCGCACAACGAGTTGCTTGATGCGATGATGCAGAGCTACCGTAATCTGATCCGCTTTGCCCGTCGCAATAACCTTAGCGTTTCCGCCAGCCCGCAGGATATCGGCGTGCTGACGCGTAAACTGTACGCTGCGTTTGAAGCATTACCGGGGAAAGTGACGCTGGTAAACCCGCAGATTTCACCGGATCTTTCCGAGCCAAACCTGACCTTTATTTATGTGCCGCCGGGTCGTGCCAACCGTTCAGGTTGGTATCTGTATAACCGTGCGCCGACAATCGAGTCGATCATCAGTCATCAGCCGCTGGAATATAACCGCTATCTGAATAAGCTGGTGGCCTGGGCGTGGTTTAATGGCTTGCTGACATCACGGACGCATCTGTTTATTAAAGGCAACGGCATTGTCGATCTGCCTAAGTTGCAGGAGATGGTGGCTGATGTGTCGCACCATTTCCCGTTGCGTTTACCTGCGCCGACGCCGAAGGCGCTCTACAGCCCCTGTGAGATCCGCCATCTGGCGATTATCGTCAACCTGGAATATGACCCAACGACAGCGTTTCGTAACCAGGTAGTACATTTCGATTTCCGTAAGCTGGATGTCTTCAGTTTTGGCGAAGAGCAAAAATGCCTGGTGGGTAGTGTTGATCTGTTGTATCGCAACTCGTGGAATGAAGTGCGTACGCTACATTTCAACGGCGAGCAATCGATGATCGAAGCCCTGAAAACTATTCTCGGCAAAATGCATCAGGACGCCGCACCGCCAGATAGCGTGGAAGTCTTCTGTTATAGCCAGCATCTGCGCGGGTTAATCCGTACTCGCGTGCAGCAACTGGTTTCTGAGTGTATTGAACTGCGCCTTTCCAGCACCCGCCAGGAAACCGGGCGTTTCAAGGCGCTGCGCGTTTCTGGTCAAACCTGGGGGTTGTTCTTCGAACGCCTGAATGTATCGGTACAGAAACTGGAAAACGCCATCGAGTTTTATGGCGCTATTTCGCATAACAAACTGCACGGCCTGTCAGTGCAGGTTGAAACCAATCACGTCAAATTACCGGCGGTGGTGGACGGCTTTGCCAGTGAAGGGATCATCCAGTTCTTCTTCGAAGAAACGCAAGACGAGAATGGCTTTAATATCTACATTCTCGACGAAAGCAACCGGGTTGAGGTGTATCACCACTGCGAAGGCAGCAAAGAGGAACTGGTGCGTGACGTCAGTCGCTTCTACTCGTCATCGCACGACCGCTTCACCTACGGCTCAAGCTTCATCAACTTCAACCTGCCGCAGTTCTATCAGATTGTGAAGGTTGATGGTCGTGAACAGGTGATTCCGTTCCGCACCAAATCTATCGGTAACATGCCGCCTGCCAATCAGGATCACGACACGCCTCTATTACAGCAGTATTTTTCGTGATGAGCGTGCCGGAAAGCGAGGCTTATCCGGCATGCAATCTTAGCGGAAACTGACTGTTTCACCCGCTTGCTGCGTTGCCGCCTGTTCCAGCAAATCCCAGAAGGTTTCGCCGCTGCGATCGCAAATCCACTCATCGCCTTTCAGATCAAAATGGTAGCCGCCCTGTTTGGTTGCCAGCCATACCTGGTGCAGCGGTTCCTGGCGGTTGATAATGATTTTGCTGCCATTTTCAAAGGTAATGGTCAGTACGCCGCCGTTGATTTCGCAGTCGATATCGCTGTCGCCATCCCAGTCGTCCAGGCGTTCTTCAATGGTCAGCCAGAGTTGATCAGTCAGGCGATGAAATTCACTGTCGTTCATTGTTGTATCCTGTTTTTAAGTGATGGCGGCAGTATAGCGGCATGGGGTCAGGGCTTCAAAGTTTGCCCAATACCTGGTGTCTTGCGGCACTCTTCCTCCGTCTTAAAGATGATGATGTCATCATTGGATGAAAACATGTTCTGATCCAAATTACGTGTTTTTGCCGGACAGGGCGATGCGGTTCGATAAAGTTGGCTGCCGATCCAGGTATAAACATAGCGATTGTCATAAGCGAAGCGTTCGGTAGTCTTCAATGGCCCATCAATGGCAAAAACTTGAATATCGTCGCGTAACCGGGAAGAGCGCATAAAGTAGCCATGGTCTTTCCCGGCGTTAATTCGTTGGTTCAGGAAAGGTGCAGAAGAGTCAAGAGTTAGGGTTTCCAGGGTGTCTTCACCAAAAGGAGACAATTTCGCAATGTACAGATGATTTTTGTACTGCGCGACACGATCGGTGATGGGATGAAATGCTTTCGGGTCAATATCGGGGAGTTTCTCCCATTGACTCCATTGCTGGTCTGTAGAGCGAAGCTTACGCCAGCTAACATCGGTTTCACCGACGAGAAAAGAGCTTTCGCCATCAGAATATTGAGCAATGTTAACGGATGAGTTATAGGGGATTCCCGTTGGAATAAACGCACCATCCTCAAGAAGTCTGCCGTCCAACTCTCCACTACGGTAGTCTGCCCAGTAGCCATAACCTGAATGTTTGGTTTTCCATGTCACCCGCACGGCTTTGGTGTTGGGTGTTGGGTAGCGCCACAGCTGCGAGCCATCGAATGCGTAAACATAACGATCGTCGTGCGCATACCATTTCTTATAATGCGGGCTATCGCCAAGGTGAGCCTCATGCTCATCGGGAACACGATAATCCATCAGGATAAGCGGCCCGGAAGACTCGAATACCTGGAGGCCATCTTCTTCTTCGCCATCAGCTGGTAATTTGGTCAATAAATAGCCGTGAGTTCTTCCCGCGTTAAAGCGTTTATCTATCACCAAACCAGGATTATCCAGCGTGACGATATCCAGCCTATTTTCGCCAAATTCCTTTTTTTTGATGGTGTACAGCTTGTCCTGATATTGCGCGACGGTATTACTAAGAGGGTGAAATTGTTCTGGATCGAGGCCGGCCAGGACTTCTTGCTGGCATTCTGGCCCTTTGCGCCATGACACAAAGTGTTCCTGTAAATGGAACGCTGCGCAGCTATTTGCTCTATCTTTGTCCAGATTTCCCTGATTCAGCACTTTACGCTGCAGCCCGTTTTTATCACGCCAGGTTAATAACGAACCGGGCATCCAGCGCACGACAGTGAATGTCTCTGGGTCGGCATCAAGCTGCTCGCCGTTGATCATAATTTTTTTGTGTGTACGGGCCAGCGTATCCCAGGGGCCAAACGGCACAGCAACGCAGGGGTTAAACGCGGTGGAGAACTTTCCTCGCTGATCCCAGGGCTTTTGCGCCAGCACATGGAAACTATCGGGATCTACGAGGCGATGCCCATCGACATATAAGAAATTAGCGTCACGTAATATCAGCCCCAGAAAGTCAGGTTTCCAGGGGGAACGGAATTTCACCTGATGCAGCGTTTTAATATCTAAACTATTTTCTCCACCATTGTCATCGGTGCGCTTGCCTTCGAAATAGAGACTATTTTTATCTGCTGCAAAATCTCCCCATGCCTTGAATGAGGCGACATCGACGGGAGGTGTGCCGGGAGGGTTTTTCACAACTTCACCCGCATAGAGGATATAGCGACCATCGCTATGCCAGGAGTAATGAGGATACCAGGCCTGTGCGCCTTCATAGAGGTAGTCGGTTGTCAGATCGGTCAGAGGCGGTTCTTTATCCCATTCGTCCAGTGTTGTCGGGTCTATTAATAAATTGGGTAACCGACGCAACCTTTTGTAATTTACGCCAGGAAGAGAAAGATTTGTTGCTTCATAAGGGCGCAGGTACACCACGCCTTTTCCCTGTTGCTGGTAAATATTATGTTCAGGCTCATCAAGCCGACATCCCCATGCCGACGATAAAAACAACGAACAAGACAACAAACAAACCATATTGCGATAGAGCATAAAGCCATCCTGGCGCGAGGTGTCGATCACGAAACTACCAGCAAAACATAAATCCTCTCTTGTAAGCGTTATACTCGCAGCAATTCCTCACTTTTCAGACTTCATAAAGAGTCGCTAAACGCTTGCTTTTACGTCTTCTCCTGCGATGATAGAAAGCAGAAAGCGATGAACTTTACAGGCAATCCATAATGAAAAACGTGTTTAAGGCACTCACTGTATTACTTACTCTTTTCAGCCTGACGGGCTGCGGTCTGAAAGGTCCGCTCTATTTCCCGCCCGCAGATAAAAACGCGCCACCGCCGACCAAACCGGTAGATACGCAAACACAATCCACGTTGCCGGATAAAAACGACCGCGCCACTGGCGATGGCCCATCTCAGGTGAATTACTAAAAGTCAGTTTCTGTACCCGCGTGAATGGAGTAGATAATGCAGTTCTCGAAAATGCATGGCCTTGGCAACGATTTTATGGTCGTCGACGCGGTAACGCAGAATGTCTTTTTTTCACCGGATCTGATTCGTCGCCTGGCGGATCGGCACCTGGGTGTGGGTTTTGACCAGCTACTGGTGGTTGAGCCGCCGTACGATCCAGAACTGGATTTCCACTATCGCATTTTCAATGCTGACGGTAGTGAAGTGGCGCAGTGCGGCAACGGCGCACGCTGCTTTGCCCGCTTTGTACGCCTGAAAGGGCTGACAAATAAGCGCGATATTCGCGTCAGTACTGCCAATGGTCGGATGGTACTGACCGTCACCGATGACGATCTGGTACGGGTAAATATGGGCGAACCAAATTTCGAACCTTCCGCCGTGCCGTTTCGCGCCAACAAAGCGGAAAAGACCTATATCATGCGCGCCGCCGAGCAGACAATCTTATGCGGCGTAGTGTCGATGGGAAATCCGCACTGCGTGATTCAGGTCGATGATGTCGATACTGCGGCGGTAGAAACACTGGGGCCAGTTCTGGAAAGCCACGAACGTTTCCCGGAGCGCGCCAACATCGGTTTCATGCAAGTGGTTAAGCGCGAGCATATTCGTTTACGCGTTTATGAGCGTGGGGCAGGTGAAACCCAGGCCTGCGGCAGCGGCGCGTGTGCGGCGGTAGCGGTAGGGATTCAGCAAGGTTTGCTGGCCGAAGAAGTTCGTGTGGAACTCCCTGGCGGTCGCCTTGATATTGCCTGGAAAGGTCCGGGTCATCCGTTATATATGACGGGTCCGGCAGTACATGTTTACGACGGATTTATTCATCTATGAAGCAACCAGGGGAAGAACTACAGGAAACACTCACGGAGCTTGATGACCGGGCGGTTGTCGATTACCTGATTAAAAATCCTGAGTTTTTTATCCGCAATGCGCACGCAGTAGAGGCAATTCGAGTGCCGCATCCGGTACGTGGCACCGTTTCGCTCGTCGAATGGCATATGGCTCGCGCGCGTAACCATATTCATGTTCTGGAAGAGAACATGGCGCTGTTGATGGAACAGGCTATCGCCAACGAAGGCCTGTTTTATCGCTTACTCTATTTGCAGCGCATTCTTACTGCCGCCAGCAGCCTCGACGATATGCTAATGCGCTTTCACCGCTGGGCACGCGATCTTGGTCTGGCGGGTGCGAGTCTGCGCCTGTTCCCGGATCGCTGGCGTTTAGGCGCGCCGTCGAACCATACCCATCTGGCATTAAGCCGTCAGGCTTTCGAACCTCTGCGTATTCAGCGTCTGGGGCAGGAACAGCATTATCTGGGGCCGCTTAACGGGCCTGAACTGCTGGTGGTGTTGCCGGAAGCGAAAGCGGTGGGATCGGTGGCGATGTCGATGCTGGGAAGTGATGCTGATCTTGGTGTGGTGCTGTTCACCAGCCGCGATGCCAGTCACTATCAACAAGGGCAGGGAACGCAGTTACTCCATGAAATTGCGCTGATGATGCCGGAGCTTCTGGAGCGTTGGATTGAACGCGTATGACCGATTTACATACCGATGTGGAACGCTACCTACGTTATTTGAGCGTGGAGCGTCAGCTTAGCCCGATTACCCTGGTTAACTACCAGCGCCAGCTTGAGGCGATCATCAATTTTGCCAGCGAAAACGGTCTGCAAAGCTGGCAACAATGTGATGTGACGATGGTGCGTAATTTTGCTGTACGCAGTCGTCGTAAAGGGTTGGGAGCGGCAAGCCTCGCGTTACGGCTTTCTGCGCTACGTAGCTTTTTTGACTGGCTGGTTAGCCAGAACGAACTCAAAGCCAACCCGGCGAAAGGTGTTTCGGCACCGAAAGCGCCGCGTCATCTGCCGAAAAATATCGACGTTGATGATATGAATCGGCTGCTGGATATTGATATTAACGATCCCCTCGCTGTACGCGATCGGGCAATGCTGGAAGTGATGTACGGCGCGGGGCTGCGTCTTTCCGAACTGGTGGGGCTGGATATCAAACATCTCGACCTGGAGTCCGGCGAAGTGTGGGTGATGGGAAAAGGCAGCAAAGAGCGCCGCCTGCCGATTGGTCGTAACGCCGTGGCGTGGATTGAGCACTGGCTTGATTTACGCGACCTGTTTGGCAGCGAAGACGACGCACTTTTCCTGTCGAAACTGGGCAAACGCATCTCTGCGCGTAACGTACAAAAACGCTTTGCAGAATGGGGCATCAAACAGGGGCTGAATAATCACGTTCACCCGCATAAATTACGCCACTCATTCGCTACGCATATGCTGGAGTCGAGCGGCGATCTGCGTGGTGTGCAAGAGCTGTTGGGTCATGCCAATCTCTCCACTACGCAAATCTATACTCATCTTGATTTTCAACACCTTGCCTCGGTGTACGATGCGGCGCATCCACGCGCCAAACGGGGGAAATAATGCGTTTTTACCGGCCTTTGGGGCGCATCTCGGCGCTCACCTTTGACCTGGATGATACCCTTTACGACAACCGTCCGGTGATTTTGCGCACCGAGCGGGAGGCGCTGACTTTTGTGCAAAATTATCATCCGGCGCTGCGCAGCTTCCAGAATGAAGATCTGCAACGCCTGCGCCAGGCGGTACGGGAAGCGGAACCCGAGATTTATCACGACGTGACGCGCTGGCGTTTTCGCTCGATTGAACAAGCGATGCTTGACGCCGGGCTGAGCGCGGAAGAAGCCAGCGCAGGTGCACACGCGGCGATGATCAACTTTGCCAAATGGCGCAGTCGGATCGATGTTCCGCAGCAAACGCACGACACCTTAAAACAGCTGGCGAAGAAATGGCCGCTGGTGGCGATCACCAACGGTAACGCACAGCCGGAACTGTTTGGTTTGGGCGACTACTTTGAGTTTGTGCTGCGCGCTGGCCCACACGGACGCTCGAAGCCGTTCAGCGATATGTACTTTCTGGCGGCAGAAAAACTCAATGTGCCGATCGGCGAGATCTTACATGTAGGTGACGATCTTACCACCGACGTGGGTGGGGCGATCCGCAGCGGAATGCAGGCCTGTTGGATCAGACCGGAAAATGGCGATCTGATGCAAACCTGGGACAGCCGTTTACTGCCGCATCTGGAAATTTCCCGGTTGGCATCTCTGACCTCGCTGATATAATCAGTAAATCTGTATATATACCCAGCTTTTTGGCGGAGGGCGTTGCGCTTCTCCGCCCAACCTATTTTTACGCGGCGGTGCCAATGGACGTTTCTTACCTGCTCGAAAGCCTTAATGACAAACAGCGCGAAGCGGTGGCCGCGCCACGCAGCAATCTTCTGGTGCTGGCGGGCGCGGGCAGTGGTAAGACGCGTGTACTGGTGCATCGTATCGCCTGGCTGATGAGCGTGGAAAACTGCTCACCGTACTCGATTATGGCGGTGACCTTTACCAACAAAGCGGCGGCGGAGATGCGCCATCGTATCGGGCAACTGATGGGCACCAGTCAGGGCGGCATGTGGGTCGGCACCTTTCACGGGCTGGCGCACCGCCTGCTGCGTGCGCACCATATGGACGCCAACCTGCCGCAGGATTTCCAGATCCTCGATAGCGAAGATCAACTGCGCTTGCTTAAACGTCTGATCAAGGCGATGAACCTCGACGAGAAGCAGTGGCCGCCACGTCAGGCAATGTGGTACATCAACAGCCAGAAAGATGAAGGGCTGCGTCCGCACCATATTCAAAGCTATGGCAACCCGGTTGAACAAACCTGGCAGAAGGTTTATCAGGCCTATCAGGAAGCGTGCGACCGCGCAGGGCTGGTGGACTTTGCCGAGCTGCTGCTGCGCGCCCACGAACTGTGGCTTAACAAGCCGCATATTCTGCAACACTACCGCGAACGTTTTACCAACATCCTGGTGGACGAATTCCAGGATACCAACAACATTCAGTACGCGTGGATCCGCCTGCTGGCGGGCGACACCGGCAAAGTGATGATCGTCGGTGATGACGACCAGTCAATCTACGGCTGGCGCGGGGCGCAGGTGGAGAATATTCAGCGTTTCCTTAATGATTTCCCCGGTGCCGAAACTATTCGTCTGGAGCAAAACTACCGCTCTACCAGCAATATTCTGAGCGCCGCTAACGCCCTGATTGAAAACAATAACGGGCGTCTGGGTAAAAAACTGTGGACCGATGGCGCGGACGGTGAGCCGATTTCCCTCTATTGCGCCTTTAACGAACTCGACGAAGCGCGTTTTGTGGTTAACCGCATCAAAACCTGGCAGGACAACGGCGGGGCGCTCGCTGAGTGCGCTATCCTCTACCGTAGCAACGCCCAGTCGCGTGTACTGGAAGAAGCCTTATTGCAGGCCAGTATGCCGTACCGTATTTACGGCGGGATGCGCTTCTTCGAACGTCAGGAAATCAAAGATGCGCTCTCGTATCTACGCCTGATTGCCAACCGTAACGACGACGCGGCCTTTGAGCGTGTGGTGAATACGCCAACGCGGGGTATTGGTGACCGGACGCTGGACGTGGTACGTCAGACATCGCGCGATCGCCAGTTAACACTCTGGCAGGCATGTCGTGAACTGTTGCAGGAAAAAGCTCTCGCTGGTCGTGCTGCCAGCGCCTTGCAGCGGTTTATGGAACTGATCGACGCCTTAGCGCAAGAAACTGCCGATATGCCGCTGCATGTACAGACTGACCGGGTAATTAAAGACTCCGGCCTGCGCACCATGTACGAGCAGGAGAAGGGCGAAAAAGGCCAGACGCGTATCGAAAACTTAGAGGAACTGGTGACGGCAACGCGCCAGTTCAGCTACAACGAAGAAGACGAAGATTTAATGCCGCTGCAGGCATTCCTCTCCCATGCGGCGCTGGAAGCGGGCGAAGGGCAGGCGGATACCTGGCAGGATGCGGTGCAGTTGATGACGCTACACTCGGCGAAAGGTCTGGAGTTTCCGCAGGTGTTTATCGTTGGTATGGAAGAGGGCATGTTCCCAAGCCAGATGTCGCTGGATGAAGGCGGGCGTCTGGAAGAAGAACGCCGTCTGGCCTACGTTGGCGTAACCCGCGCGATGCAGAAACTGACGCTGACCTACGCGGAAACCCGCCGTCTGTATGGCAAAGAGGTTTACCATCGCCCATCGCGCTTTATCGGTGAGCTGCCGGAAGAGTGTGTGGAAGAGGTGCGCCTGCGCGCCACGGTAAGCCGCCCGGTCAGCCATCAGCGTATGGGTACGCCGATGGTCGAGAACGACAGCGGCTACAAACTCGGCCAGCGCGTGCGCCACGCTAAGTTTGGTGAAGGCACTATCGTCAATATGGAAGGCAGCGGCGAACATAGCCGTTTGCAGGTGGCATTCCAGGGCCAGGGAATCAAATGGCTGGTGGCGGCTTACGCCCGGCTGGAGACGGTGTAACGTTGCCGGATGCGGTGCTGTGCACCTTATCCGGCCTACAAAATCATGCAGATTCAATAAATTGTGGCCGGATAAGGCGTTTACGCCGCATCCGGCATCAGCACTATATTCAGTATCTGACACAAAACGATCATTCTAACTTTTCTGCTCGACGGAAATCATGGTAACAAAAGGATAGCGTTGCCACGGGATTGCTCCGCCTTTCATATACATATGCGAGATCGTGCCATCAAGATAAAGCAGCTGCTCGACGTCCAGTTTTGCTTTGGCATAGCAGGCAAAATCATAAAAATTTGTCGCCTGCTGGCTCAACAAAAACACAGCGTTCCCTTGTTTATTTATCCCTACACCGTTACGAATTTTACGCGAGGCAACATTCGGGTGAATGCGCGGATTAATTACGCCGTTTTCTAACAACATTGGCCCTGACTGCACTGCGAACTGAATCTCTTTACTGGCTTTAAATGCCTGCAGCGGAACGATAGCGGCTTTATCTCCCGCGACATAAAACACGCCGCCAGGACGGATAAAGAAGTTCCCTTCTCCTGAGGCGAGATTTAGCGCCACCTTCTGCTGACCGTTTTCGATGTACAAACCGAGCGGCGCATAGCTTTCATCATAGATGCCGCCGTTCATCACCATCTGAACTTGCCCCTGGCTATTAATATCCGCCAGCAGTGCATGTAACGTTCCCCACGCTTCGCCATTGGCTTTTTGCCAGTACATTTTCACCCGCTCTGTCTGAGGGTTAACGGTATACGCCTGCACTGTCAGCGACGGATCTGAGAGCGTGCAGTCATCAGCAGCAACAGCAAACAAGGGGAGTAAGACGAGGGCGAGAAAAATCCGTTTGAGATTCAAGGTGATCATTCCTTTACCAATGAGTAGCCGATGCGCCATTATAGGTCCTGGATGTGTGATTTTTTTATCCTGCTAACGACCTTGACGAGTACCAAAAAGCGCGAAGTTCAACTATTGTTCTGTGGTGTTCCGTTGCGTGTTGACGGCAAAATTTTGCTGGCGTAACATGCGCGCACGATCACTCTAAGAGGACATTCGCCTTGGACACACCCAGTAGATACTGGCTCATTATCCTGTCATCCAGGATCAACTCCTAAGGCTATCCCCTTTTGCTGATAGCCTTAGCGGTTGTCAGCGACCTCAATTTTTCCCGTCGCGCTGAGTCAGGCTGTTTAATGGTCTGAAACCCAATTTGTTTCTGTGTGCCCACCGAACTGTCCGATATTTTAAGCATTGGGAGTCCCGGTCATGCTGAGCGCATTTCAACTGGAAAATAACCGACTGACCCGGCTGGAAGTCGAAGAGTCACAACCCCTTGTAGATGCAGTATGGATTGATCTTGTCGAACCGGATGACGACGAGCGACTGCGCGTACAATCTGAACTTGGCCAGAGCCTGGCAACCCGCCCGGAACTGGAAGACATCGAAGCATCGGCGCGTTTCTTTGAAGACGACGACGGCCTGCATATTCACTCCTTCTTCTTCTTTGAAGATGCGGAAGATCACGCCGGTAACTCCACTGTGGCATTTACTATCCGCGATGGTCGCCTGTTTACCCTGCGTGAGCGCGAACTGCCTGCATTCCGTCTGTATCGTATGCGCGCCCGTAGCCAGTCAATGGTTGACGGTAACGCCTACGAGCTGCTGCTGGATCTGTTCGAAACCAAAATCGAACAGCTGGCGGATGAAATTGAAAACATCTACAGCGATCTGGAGCAGTTGAGCCGGGTAATTATGGAGGGGCATCAGGGCGATGAGTACGATGAGGCGCTCTCCACGCTGGCGGAACTGGAAGATATCGGCTGGAAAGTTCGTCTGTGTCTGATGGATACCCAGCGCGCGCTCAACTTCCTGGTGCGCAAGGCGCGTTTACCTGGCGGGCAACTGGAGCAGGCGCGTGAAATCCTGCGAGATATCGAATCCCTGCTGCCGCATAACGAATCCCTGTTCCAGAAGGTAAACTTCCTGATGCAGGCGGCGATGGGCTTTATCAACATCGAGCAGAACCGCATCATCAAAATCTTCTCAGTGGTATCCGTCGTGTTCCTGCCGCCAACACTGGTCGCTTCCAGCTACGGGATGAACTTTGAGTTTATGCCAGAACTGAAGTGGAGTTTCGGCTACCCAGGCGCGATTATCTTTATGATTCTCGCGGGTCTGGCACCGTATCTGTACTTTAAGCGGAAGAACTGGTTGTAAAAAACGAGAGCGGTGGCTTAGCCTGGCTAAGCCACCTGTTATTTAGAGGCTCCAGGTATCAATACCCTTTACTTCTTTTTCATAGAACCATTTATTTGTGCTAACAGCAACATAGCCTGCTACAGCGAATCCCAGTACATTAACGCCAATTAATGCACCAATCAATAGTGAGAGAATGCCAAGTAATAGAACTATAATTGCTTTTTTCCATAACCCCAGGACAAATAAATATATCCAGGAGAAGAAAAAAGCAATGAAATTCATTTGAATAGTTAATCGTTGCCTTATTTTTAATGCTTTAAATGCTGTTTTATATTCTGGTGTTGCCCCCCAGAATCCAGGAAAACCATATTGGTCATAAAAATTAAATCGGTATTTCCATTTTTCACTTAATGAACCATCGTTCATATATCCCTTACTCATAAATACTCCGTAACTATTATTTTGATGAATCAGTAGGTGCAAGTATTAGCATACTGAAAGTGGTAAAATAGCAAATTAAGAAAATCATCGAACCATTGCCTGAACAATCAAAATGTTCGGCAATCATGATGATGATAGAGATGGTATAGACAGCTAGTGTGCAAAAAATATACGTTTTTATATATATGAAACCACTATCACGGAGTCGTTGGCAATTCATATTGATGACGAGATAATGGAGAAGAATGGTAGATATTATAACAAAAAATCCTGATCCGACCTCGCCAGAAAAAGCAATAAGTAAGACACAAACTAAATTTGTTAAAATAAATGAAAACAAATAACGGCGTCTGGAAATTCTGCCTTTAGATGTAGGTATAAATATACGTAACATTGATTTTACATCCTTGTGTGATTCTCCCGCCAGCATGGCAATATGCCCACCCTCATGCAAGAGCAGGCACATTTTTTCAGAATATATTTATTTTTATTTGGACGTTCGACGCTGCGTATAAATTGCATCCATCACAAAAATTGCCAGCGCCAGCCAGATAAAGGCGAAGGTCACCATTTTATCCGCCCCCGGTGTTTCACCATAAAACGTCACTGCCAGCAGGAACATCAGCGTCGGGCCAATATACTGGAAAAAGCCTAACGTTGAGAGACGCAGGCGCGTGGCGGCGGCGGTAAAACACAACAGCGGTACGGTAGTAACAATACCGGCGGCTATTAGCAGTAAATTCAGCGTCATTGGGTTTTGCCCCATATGGCTGGTAGAACTGTCAGCAATAGCAAACAGGTAAATCGCCGCCACGGGTAGCAGCCACATGGTTTCGATTAACATGCCGGTTTGTGCTTCAACCGCAATCTTTTTGCGAACCAGGCCGTAGAAGGCAAAACTAAATGCCAGACCCAGTGCGATGATTGGCAGCGAACCAAAGGTCCAGAGCTGGACCAGCACACCACAAATCGCCAGAATCACTGCCAGCCATTGCATCCGGCGGAATCGCTCGCCGAGGAAAATCATCCCCAGCAATATATTCACCAGTGGATTAATAAAATATCCAAGACTGGCCTCCAGCATATGGTGATTGTTCACTGCCCAGATAAACAGTAACCAGTTGCCGCCAATTAGCACAGCAGAGACTGCCAGCATAAATATTTTCTTCGGCGTCTGAATCAGGGTTTTTAAATAGGACCACTGGCGGCTGATGCTCATCAACACCACCATAAAGAAAAACGACCAGATTACACGATGCGTCAGGATCTCATCAGCAGGTACGTAATAAATCAGTTTGAAGTACGCAGGTGCAATACCCCAAATAAAATAAGCGGCAAGAGCGAGTAATACGCCCTGCCGCGTTTGTTTTGTATCCATTGGAAAACTCATTTTTTGTTGTTAATTGCAGTTTACCTGCTCAGATTGCTGACAAAGTGCGCTTTGTTCATGCAGGATGCGACGTTAATGCCTTATCCAGCTTACAAAAGAATGCAAATTCAATACATTGCATTTCTCTGGTAGACCAGATAAGCGTAGCGCATCAGGCAATTTGCGTTTGTCATCAGTTTAAGCAGTTTACCTGCTTTTAGATTTTCAACCTACCATATAGGTGGCGGTAGCACTGGCAATATAAAGCTGTTCTTCATTGTGCAGTTCGACACGGGCGACGGCGACTTTATTACCCGCACGTAACAGGCTACTGGTGGCTGTAAAACGCTCACCCCTGCCTGGACGCAGATAATCGACGCGAAGATCTATGGTTCCCATCCGCGATAGCCGCTGGCGCAGTTCATCTTCATTAATGGTTTCGTGACGCGTTAAAGTGCTGCCTACACATACCAGGCCAGCGGCGACATCCAGCGCCGACGCAATCACCCCGCCGTGCAAAATACTTTGCGCCCAGTTACCGACCATCATTGGCTGATTATTAAAGGCCAGCTGCGCAAATTCTTTTTCGTAACGCTCCAGTTCCATCCCCAATGCCCGGTTAAACGGCATGTGATAGACAAACATTTCACCCACTAATTTCAGGGCTTGTTCAGCGGTCAGTACGGCAGACATATCATCCTTACGCTTCAATAGTTAATGAAATGTTGATTTTATGCTTCTTTGTTGTTGGTTTCTACTTTAGGAAGGGATAACTAACGGCAATTGAGTTAAGTATGTAGAATAGCCTGCAGAAATATTCATCTAATCAATAATTCGTCACGGAGAACATGACCGATGCGGACTCTTCTGGGCTGGTTGTTGCCTGTATATATGCTGCCGCTGGCGGTACATGCACAAGAGGCAACGGTGAAAGAGGTGCATGATGCGCCTGTTGTGCGCGGTAGTATTATCGCCAATATGTTGCAGGAACATGATAATCCTTTCACTCTTTATCCTTATGACACCAACTACATCATCTATACCCAGACCAGCGATCTGAATAAAGAAGCGATTGCGAGTTACGATTGGGCAGAAAACGCGCGTAAGGATGAAGTAAAGTTCCAGTTAAGTCTGGCGTTTCCGCTTTGGCGTGGGATTTTGGGAGCAAACTCTGTACTGGGTGCGTCTTACACGCAGAAATCCTGGTGGCAGCTTTCTAATAGCGAAGAGTCATCGCCGTTTCGTGAAACTAATTACGAACCGCAATTATTCCTCGGTTTTGCTACCGATTACCGCTTTGCTGGCTGGGCACTGCGCGATGTGGAAATGGGCTACAACCACGATTCAAACGGGCGATCTGACCCGACGTCCCGTAGCTGGAACCGTATCTATACTCGCCTGATGGCGGAAAATGGTAACTGGCTGGTGGAGGTCAAACCGTGGTATGTGGTGGGTAATACTGACGATAACCCGGATATCACCAAATATATGGGGTACTACCAGCTTAAAATCGGCTATCACTTGGGTGATGCCGTATTGAGCGCGAAAGGGCAGTACAACTGGAACACCGGTTACGGCGGCGCGGAGTTAGGCTTAAGTTACCCGATCACCAGACATGTGCGTCTTTATACTCAGGTTTACAGCGGTTACGGCGAATCGCTCATCGACTATAACTTTAACCAGACCCGCGTCGGTGTGGGGGTTATGCTAAACGACCTGTTCTAATGCGAGTTGATTGAAAGGCAAATCTGGAATCCAGCATCCAGGATTACCCTGCCAGAGACTAAAAGCATTGCAGTTTCTCGCGCAGGCGCTGAAAATAGCGCCTGTTTTTATTTCAGGCAATCGGGGTGAATGTGGCGCAGGCGGAAGTGTTGAATCTGGAGTCCGGAGCTAAACAGGTTTTACAAGAAACCTTTGGCTACCAACAGTTTCGCCCCGGCCAGGAAGAAATTATCGACACCGTACTTTCCGGTCGCGATTGCCTCGTCGTCATGCCAACTGGCGGCGGAAAATCCCTGTGCTATCAAATCCCTGCGTTGTTATTGAACGGTCTTACTGTCGTTGTTTCACCACTGATTTCCTTGATGAAAGACCAGGTGGATCAACTGCAAGCCAACGGTGTAGCGGCGGCGTGCCTTAACTCGACGCAAAACCGAGAGCAGCAGCTTGAAGTGATGACAGGCTGTCGCACCGGGCAAATTCGCCTGCTGTATATCGCGCCGGAACGCCTGATGCTGGATAACTTCCTTGAGCATCTGGGGCACTGGAATCCTGTCTTATTAGCCGTTGATGAAGCGCATTGTATTTCCCAATGGGGCCACGATTTCCGCCCGGAATATGCTGCGCTCGGTCAGTTACGCCAGCGTTTCCCGACGCTGCCGTTTATGGCGCTAACCGCTACAGCCGATGACACCACCCGCCAGGATATCGTGCGCCTGCTGGGGCTTAACGATCCGCTGATTCAAATCAGTAGTTTTGACCGCCCGAATATTCGCTATATGTTGATGGAGAAGTTCAAACCGCTCGATCAACTAATGCGTTACGTGCAGGAACAACGCGGTAAGTCGGGGATTATTTACTGTAATAGTCGTGCGAAAGTAGAAGACACCGCCGCGCGCCTGCAAAGCAAGGGGATTAGCGCAGCGGCGTATCACGCAGGACTGGAAAACGATGTCCGCGCCGACGTGCAGGAAAAATTTCAGCGCGATGACCTGCAAATTGTGGTGGCGACCGTGGCGTTCGGTATGGGCATCAACAAACCTAACGTCCGCTTCGTGGTGCATTTTGATATTCCGCGCAATATTGAATCCTATTATCAGGAAACCGGTCGCGCCGGGCGTGACGGTCTGCCAGCGGAAGCAATGCTGTTTTACGATCCGGCAGATATGGCGTGGTTACGCCGCTGTCTGGAAGAAAAGCCGCAGGGGCAGCTACAGGATATCGAGCGCCATAAACTCAATGCGATGGGCGCGTTTGCCGAAGCGCAAACTTGTCGTCGTCTGGTGCTGCTCAACTACTTTGGCGAAGGGCGTCAGGAACCGTGTGGGAACTGCGATATCTGCCTTGATCCGCCGAAACAATACGATGGTTCAAACGATGCGCAGATTGCGCTTTCTACCATTGGTCGTGTGAATCAGCGGTTTGGTATGGGCTATGTGGTGGAAGTGATCCGTGGTGCTAATAATCAGCGTATCCGCGACTATGGTCATGACAAACTGAAAGTCTACGGCATGGGGCGTGATAAAAGTCATGAACACTGGGTGAGCGTGATCCGCCAACTGATTCACCTCGGTCTGGTGACGCAAAATATCGCCCAGCATTCTGCGCTACAACTGACAGAGGCCGCGCGTCCGGTGCTGCGTGGCGAATCCTCTTTGCAACTCGCCGTGCCGCGTATTGTGGCACTCAAACCGAAAGCGATGCAGAAATCCTTCGGCGGCAATTACGATCGTAAACTGTTCGCCAAATTACGCAAATTGCGTAAATCGATTGCCGATGAAAGCAATGTCCCGCCGTATGTGGTGTTTAACGACGCTACCTTGATTGAGATGGCTGAACAGATGCCGATCACCGCCAGCGAAATGCTCAGCGTTAACGGCGTCGGGATGCGCAAGCTGGAACGCTTTGGTAAACCGTTTATGACGCTGATCCGCGCTCATGTCGACGGCGACGACGAAGAGTAGTCAGCGGCATAAAAAAGTGCCAGGATGAACATTCCGTAAACGTTTTCCCCGCGAGTCAAATGTATGTTGATGTTATTTCTTACCGTCGCCATGGTGCATATTGTGGCGCTTATGAGCCCTGGTCCCGATTTCTTTTTTGTCTCTCAGACCGCCGTTAGTCGTTCTCGTAAAGAAGCGATGATGGGCGTGCTGGGCATAACCTGCGGCGTCATGGTCTGGGCAGGAATTGCGCTGCTTGGCCTACATTTGATTATCGAAAAAATGGCCTGGCTACATACGCTGATTATGGTTGGCGGTGGCCTGTATCTTTGCTGGATGGGTTACCAGATGCTGCGCGGTGCGCTGAAAAAAGAGGCTGTTTCTGCGCCTGCGCCACAGGTGGAACTGGCGAAAAGCGGGCGCAGTTTCCTGAAAGGCTTGCTGACCAATCTCGCCAATCCGAAAGCGATTATCTACTTTGGCTCGGTGTTCTCGCTGTTTGTCGGCGATAATGTCGGCACCACCGAACGCTGGGGCATTTTCGCGCTGATTATTGTCGAAACGCTGGCGTGGTTTACCGTTGTTGCCAGCCTGTTTGCTCTACCGCAAATGCGCCGGGGTTATCAACGTCTGGCGAAGTGGATCGACGGTTTTGCCGGCGCGTTATTTGCCGGATTTGGCATTCATTTGATTATTTCGCGTTGATGCCAGACGCATCATCATAGTAGGTCGGATAAGGCGTTTACGCCGCATCCGACATTATTTTTCACGCATGTCTTGCCGATGCCAACAGCGCCCCCACCAGCATAAACAACGAGCCGAAAATCTTATTCAGCGCCTTCATCTGCTTCGGCCCTTTAATCCAGAGTGCGATCCGTTGGGCGAGGGTGGCGTAACCGATCATCACAATAATATCGACCACAATAGTGGTGACGCCGAGCACGATATACTGCATCAGTTGCGGTTGCTGCGGCATGATAAATTGCGGAAATAGCGCAGCCAGAAACACAATACTTTTGGGATTAGTAAGGTTCACAAACACTGACCGCTGGAACAGGTGGCGGCGCGATTGGGTAGGAGCCAGCGATTTAAGATCAATTGCACCAGCGGCACGCCACTGCTGGATTCCCAGCCAAATCAGGTAAGCCGCGCCTGCCCACTTCAACACTTCAAAAGCAATAACCGAGCGGGAAAATAGCGTCCCCAAACCCACGCCAACCAGCACAATATGAATCGCCAGTCCGGTCTGAAGCCCAGCAATAGATGCCACCGCACCGCGATAACCGTGGTTGAGCGAAGTGGTCATGGTGTTGATTGCGCCAGAGCCTGGCGAGAGGCTTAGAATGATCGATGTCAGTAAGTAGGCGAACCACCATTCAAAGGTCATGGGAATCTCCCGGATAGTCTATTTTTGTGCCACAATACGCTACTGTCGCAGCGTTGTGTCAGGCACGCTTAAAAAAACGATTTTACGTGGTTTAAGAGGCAGATTACCCGATGTTTCAGCAGCAAAAAGACTGGGAAACAAGAGAAAAAGCGTTTGCTGCTTTTACGATGGGGCCACTGACCGACTTCTGGCGTCAGCGGGACGAAGCAGAGTTTATCGGCGTGGATGACATTCCGGTGCGTTTTGTCCGCTTTCGCGCTCCGCAACATGATCGGGTGGTCGTCATTTGTCCGGGGCGTATTGAGAGCTATGTAAAGTATGCGGAGCTGGCCTACGACCTATTCCATCTGGGGTTTGATGTGTTAATCATCGACCATCGCGGTCAGGGGCGTTCCGGTCGACTGTTAGCCGATCCGCATCTCGGGCATGTTAATCGCTTTAATGATTATGTTGATGATCTGGCGGCGTTCTGGCAACAAGAGGTCCAGCCAGGTCCGTGGCGTAAACGCTATATACTGGCGCACTCGATGGGCGGTGCAATCTCCATGCTGTTTCTGCAACGTCACCCCGGCGTATGCGATGCCATTGCGCTAACTGCGCCAATGTTTGGGATTGTGATTCGTATGCCATCATTTATGGCGCGGCAGATCCTTAACTGGGCAGAAGCGCACCCACGTTTTCGTGATGGCTATGCGATTGGCACCGGGCGCTGGCGCGCGCTGCCGTTTACCATCAATGTTCTGACCCACAGCAGGCAGCGATATCGACGTAATTTGCGTTTCTATGCGGATGACCCAACGATTCGCGTCGGTGGGCCGACCTACCATTGGGTACGCGAAAGTATTCTGGCTGGCGAGCAGGTGTTAGCCGGTGCGGGTGATGACGCCACGCCAACGCTTCTCTTGCAGGCTGAAGAGGAACGCGTGGTAGATAACCGTATGCACGACCGTTTTTGTGAACTCCGCGCCGCAGCGGGCCATCCTGTAGAAGGGGGGCGGCCGCTGGTAATTAAAGGTGCGTACCATGAGATCCTTTTTGAAAAGGACGCAATGCGCTCAGTCGCGCTCCACGCCATCGTTGAATTTTTCAACCGGCATAACTCACCCAGCGGAAATCGCTCTATAGAGGTTTAAATTTCTTATGTATCAGGTTGTTGCGTCTGATTTAGATGGTACGTTACTTTCTCCCGACCATACGTTATCCCCTTACGCCAAAGAAACCCTAAAACTGCTCACCGCGCGTGGCATCAACTTTGTGTTTGCGACAGGTCGCCACCACGTCGACGTGGGGCAAATTCGCGATAATCTGGAGATTAAGTCTTACATGATTACCTCCAATGGCGCGCGCGTGCACGATCTGGATGGTAATCTGATTTTCGCGCATAACCTGGATCATGACATCGCCAGCGACCTGTTTGGCGTGGTCAACGACAACCCGGACATCATTACTAACGTTTATCGCGACGACGAATGGTTTATGAATCGCCACCGTCCGGAAGAGATGCGCTTTTTTAAAGAAGCGGTGTTCAAATATGCGCTGTATGAGCCAGGATTACTGGAGCCGGAAGGCGTCAGCAAAGTGTTCTTCACCTGCGATTCCCATGAAAAATTGTTACCGCTGGAGCAAGCTATCAACGCTCGCTGGGGCGATCGCGTCAACGTCAGTTTCTCTACCTTAACTTGTCTTGAAGTGATGGCGGGTGGCGTTTCAAAAGGCCATGCGCTGGAAGCGGTGGCGAAGAAACTGGGCTACAGTCTGAAGGATTGCATTGCGTTTGGTGATGGGATGAACGACGCCGAAATGCTGTCGATGGCGGGGAAAGGCTGCATTATGGGCAGCGCGCACCAGCGCCTGAAAGATCTGCATCCGGAACTGGAAGTGATTGGTACTAACGCCGACGACGCGGTGCCGCATTATCTGCGTAAGCTCTATTTATCGTAATCGTTCTTTATTTGGTCAGTTGTCAACCTGATACTTCGCTACAATGGATACTCGTTAATCAAAGAGTTTTCCATTGTGGCGCTACTTATCATCACCACGATTCTGTGGGCCTTCTCCTTTAGCTTTTATGGCGAGTACCTTGCGGGGCACGTCGACAGCTATTTTTCGGTGCTGGTACGCGTTGGGCTGGCGGCGCTCGTTTTCCTGCCGTTCCTGCGTACCCGTGGCAATAGCCTGAAAACCATTGGCCTGTATATGCTGGTGGGCGCGATGCAGCTTGGCATTATGTATATGCTCAGTTTTCGTGCCTATCTCTACCTGACGGTCTCTGAACTGCTGCTGTTTACCGTGCTGACGCCGCTCTACATCACGCTGATTTATGACATTATGAGCAGACGTCGTCTGCGCTGGGGTTATGCGTTCAGCGCGTTACTGGCGGTGATTGGTGCCGGAATTATTCGTTACGATCAGGTCACTGACCATTTCTGGACTGGCCTGCTGCTGGTGCAACTCTCCAATATCACTTTCGCGATTGGCATGGTGGGTTACAAACGCCTGATGGAAACTCGCCCGATGCCGCAGCATAACGCCTTTGCGTGGTTCTATCTTGGCGCGTTCCTGGTGGCGGTGGTTGCATGGTTCTTGCTGGGAAATGCGCAGAAAATGCCGCAAACCACGTTGCAATGGGGCATTCTGGTATTTCTTGGCGTAGTAGCTTCCGGGATTGGCTACTTTATGTGGAACTACGGTTCGACTCAGGTGGATGCCGGAACGCTGGGCATTATGAACAATATGCACGTTCCGGCAGGGCTGCTGGTTAACCTGGCTATCTGGCACCAACAGCCGCACTGGCCAACATTTATCACAGGCGCGCTGGTGATCCTGGCCTCACTGTGGGTGCATCGGAAGTGGGTCGCTCCGCGCTCTTTACAAACGGCAGATGATCGCAGGCGTGATTGCGTGCCGAGCGAATAAACGCTTCTGTCACTGGCTGACGCTGCTCGCCATCGCGCACGGCGGCGTACAGTCGGCTCCATAATCCCTCGCCCAGGGTTTTGGTCACAACCAGACCCTGGCGCTCAAAACTCTCCACGACCCAATGCGGCAGAGCGGCAATACCCATCCGCGCGGCAACCATCTGAATCAACAATAAGGTGTTATCGACGCTTTTCAGCGACGGGCTAACGCCTGCGGGCTGCAGAAAATGCCGCCAGACGTCCAGTCGGCTGCGCTGCACCGGATAAATCAGCAGCGTTTCGCTGGCGAGATCTTCCGGCGTGATTCGCGTTTTCGCCGCCAGTGGGTGGTCAGGTGCTAATACCAGACGTACTTCATAATCGAACATCGGCGAATAATGCAGGCCACTGCGCGGCAGAATATCGGAGGTCATCACCAGATCCAACTCGCCCTGCTGCAACGCGGGCTGCGGGTCAAACGTCACGCCCGATTTAAAGTCCATCTCGACCTGCGGCCAGTTCTTATGGAAATTTTCTAACGCAGGCGTCAGCCACTGAATACAACTATGGCACTCAATGGCAATGCGCAGGCGCGTCTGCTGCGGTTCATTGCAGGCTTGCAGTGCCTGACTGATTTGCGGCAGTACCTGGTTTGCCAGTTGCAACAGGATTTCACCCTGCGGCGTAAAACGTAGCGGCTGGCTTTTACGCACAAATAGCCGGAAGCCAAGGCGTTGTTCCAGATCGCTAAACTGGTGAGACAGGGCGGATTGCGTCTGATGCAACGTCGCCGCAGCGGCTGCGAGCGAGCCGCAATTCCGCAACGCTTGTAGCGTTTTCAGGTGTTTTACTTCGATCATGAAAGTCCTTCACTTCGGCATGAATAATTTGCGCTTGAGGAATATACAGTAACCGCCAATTATGGATGTGTAAACATCTGGACGGCTAAATACTAAAAATTCCATAAGGGGCATATAATGACAATTCTTAATCACACCCTCGGTTTCCCTCGCGTTGGCCTGCGTCGCGAGCTGAAAAAAGCGCAAGAAAGTTATTGGGCGGGGAACTCCACGCGTGAAGAACTGCTGGCAGTAGGGCGTGAATTGCGTGCTCGTCACTGGGATCAACAAAAGCAGGCGGGGATTGACCTGCTGCCGGTGGGCGATTTTGCCTGGTACGATCATGTTCTGACCACCAGCCTGCTGCTGGGTAACGTTCCGGCGCGTCATCAGAATAAAGACGGTTCGGTGGATATCGACACCCTGTTCCGTATTGGTCGTGGACGTGCACCGACTGGCGAACCTGCGGCGGCAGCGGAAATGACCAAATGGTTTAACACCAACTATCACTACATGGTGCCGGAATTCGTTAAAGGCCAACAGTTCAAACTGACCTGGACGCAGCTGCTGGATGAAGTGGACGAGGCGCTGGCGCTGGGTCACAAGGTGAAACCTGTGCTGCTGGGGCCGGTTACCTACCTGTGGCTGGGGAAAGTGAAAGGTGAACAGTTTGACCGCCTTAGCCTGCTGAACGACATTCTGCCGGTTTATCAGCAGGTTCTGGCAGAACTGGCAAAACGCGGTATTGAGTGGGTACAGATCGACGAACCGGCTCTGGTGCTGGAACTGCCGCAGGCGTGGCTGGACGCATACAAACCCGCTTACGATGCGCTCCAGGGCCAGGTGAAACTGCTACTGACCACCTATTTTGAAGGCGTAACGCCAAACCTCGACACGATTACGGCGCTGCCTGTTCAGGGTCTGCATGTCGACTTCGTACATGGTAAAGATGACGTAGCAGAACTGCACAAGCGCCTGCCTTCTGACTGGCTGCTGTCTGCGGGTCTTATCAATGGCCGTAACGTCTGGCGCGCCGATCTCACCGAGAAATATGCGCAAATTAAGGACATTGTCGGCAAACGTGATTTGTGGGTGGCATCTTCCTGCTCGTTGCTGCACAGCCCTATCGACCTGAGCGTGGAAACGCGTCTTGATGCAGAAGTGAAAAGCTGGTTTGCCTTCGCCCTGCAAAAATGCCATGAACTGGCGCTGCTGCGCGATGCGCTGAACAGTGGTGACACGGCAGCACTGGCAGAGTGGAGCGCCCCGATTCAGGCGCGTCGTCACTCAACTCGTGTACATAATCCGGCGGTAGAAAAGCGTCTGGCGGCGATCACCGCCCAGGACAGCCAGCGGGCGAATGTCTATGAAGTGCGTGCTGAAGCCCAGCGTGCGCGTTTTAAACTGCCAGCCTGGCCGACCACCACGATTGGTTCTTTCCCGCAAACCACGGAAATTCGTACCCTGCGTCTGGATTTCAAAAAGGGCAATCTCGACGCCAATAACTACCGCACGGGCATTGCGGAACACATCAAACAGGCCATTGTTGAGCAGGAACGTTTAGGTCTGGATGTGCTGGTGCACGGTGAAGCCGAGCGTAACGACATGGTGGAATACTTTGGCGAGCACCTCGACGGTTTTGTCTTTACGCAAAACGGTTGGGTACAGAGCTACGGTTCCCGCTGCGTGAAGCCGCCGATTGTTATTGGTGACGTTAGCCGCCCGGCACCGATTACCGTTGAGTGGGCGAAGTATGCGCAATCGCTGACCGACAAACCGGTGAAAGGGATGCTGACCGGCCCGGTGACGATTCTCTGCTGGTCGTTCCCGCGTGAAGATGTCAGCCGTGAAACCATCGCCAAACAAATTGCGCTGGCGCTGCGTGATGAAGTAGCCGATCTGGAAGCGGCTGGAATTGGCATTATCCAGATTGACGAACCGGCACTGCGCGAAGGTTTACCGCTGCGTCGTAGTGACTGGGACGCCTATCTCCAATGGGGCGTGGAGGCTTTCCGTATCAACGCCGCCGTGGCGAAGGATGAAACGCAGATCCACACTCACATGTGTTATTGCGAGTTCAACGACATCATGGATTCGATTGCGGCGCTGGACGCAGATGTCATCACCATTGAAACCTCGCGTTCCGACATGGAATTACTGGAGTCATTCGAAGAGTTTGATTATCCGAATGAAATCGGTCCAGGCGTCTATGACATTCACTCGCCAAACGTACCGAGCGTGGAATGGATTGAAGCCCTGCTGAAGAAAGCGGCAAAACGCATTCCGGCAGAGCGCCTGTGGGTCAACCCGGACTGCGGCCTGAAAACGCGCGGCTGGCCAGAAACCCGCGCGGCACTGGCGAACATGGTACAGGCGGCGCAGAATTTGCGTCGGGGGTAAACATAAACCGGGTGGCAATGCCACCCGGTCTTTTCTCATTACAGCGACTTCTTCCCACCATACTGCTTAAACCATTCCAGCATACGCTGCCAACCGTCTTTTGCGGACTCAGCATGATAGCTCGGGCGATAATCGGCGTTAAACGCATGACCGGCATCCGGGTACACGATAATCTCTGCTTTCGCGTTCGCTGCTCGTAGCGCCTGACGCATGGTTTCAACGCTCTCCTGCGGAATGCTGTTATCCTGACCACCATATAAGCCGAGAACCGGCGCGTTGAGATCGGTTGCGATATCAACAGGTTGTTTCGGTGAATTCAGCGACTTATCGCCTGTCAGCTTGCCGTACCACGCCACCGCCGCTTTCAATTGCGGGTTATGCGCGGCATATAGCCAGGTGATACGCCCGCCCCAGCAAAATCCGGTAATCATTAAGCGATGGACGTCGCCGCCGTTGCGGGACGCCCAACTGGCAACATGATCGAGATCGGCCAGCACCTGTGAGTCAGGCACTTTTGCTACCAGACCGCTGAGCAACGTGGGAATATCGGCGAAATCATTAGGATCGCCTTCGCGGAAGTAGAGTTCTGGTGCGATAGCCAGATACCCCTCCAGCGCCAGACGGCGACAAATGTCACGGATATGTTCATGCACGCCAAAAATTTCCTGCACTACAATGACCACTGGTAGTGGGCCATCGCTCTGCTTTGGACGGGCATGATAAGCAGGCATGTTATCCCCTTGTGAAGGGATAGAGGTGAACCCTGCCACAATCGCATCGTCCGGGGTCTGAACGATGGTCGAGGCGAGGGGGGATGCAGCAGGTGCAAATCCAGAGTGTTGTGTTGTTGTCATGGTATTCTCCGTACCCTTATAAAAATTTTGCGCAATGTTAACTATAGTCAGCGTGCAACAATTCACATTGCCTCAAATGGCTCATCTTTTAAGCAGCCTTACTGACTTAAGAGCAAATTATGTGATTTAAGTCACTTTTGATGAGTAAATGCATGCAACACATTTGCATCATAGTGATGATTATCACGAAAAAATCTTAATCCCTTCGGTAAAGTACCGTTTTGCTTCTTCTGACTAAACCGATTCACAGAGGAGTTGTATATGTCCAAGTCTGATGTTTTTCATCTCGGCCTCACTAAAAACGATTTACAAGGGGCTACGCTTGCCATCGTCCCTGGCGACCCGGATCGTGTGGAAAAGATCGCCGCGCTGATGGATAAGCCGGTTAAGCTGGCATCTCACCGCGAATTCACCACCTGGCGTGCAGAGCTGGATGGTAAACCTGTTATTGTCTGCTCTACCGGTATCGGCGGTCCGTCTACTTCTATTGCCGTTGAAGAACTGGCACAGCTGGGCATTCGCACCTTCCTGCGTATCGGTACAACTGGCGCTATTCAGCCGCATATTAATGTTGGTGATGTACTGGTTACCACGGCGTCTGTTCGTCTGGATGGCGCGAGCCTGCACTTCGCACCGCTGGAGTTCCCGGCTGTCGCTGATTTCGAATGTACGACTGCGCTGGTTGAAGCAGCGAAGTCTATTGGCGCGACGACTCACGTTGGCGTGACTGCTTCTTCTGATACCTTCTACCCAGGTCAGGAACGTTACGATACTTACTCTGGTCGCGTAGTCCGTCACTTTAAAGGTTCTATGGAAGAGTGGCAGGCGATGGGCGTGATGAACTATGAAATGGAATCTGCGACTCTGCTGACCATGTGTGCAAGTCAGGGCCTGCGTGCAGGTATGGTGGCGGGCGTTATCGTTAACCGCACTCAGCAAGAGATCCCGAATGCTGAGACGATGAAACAAACCGAAAGCCATGCGGTGAAAATCGTGGTGGAAGCGGCGCGTCGTCTGTTGTAATTCTCTTCTCCTGTCTGAAGGCCGACGCGTTCGGCCTTTTGTATTTTTGCATAGCGCCTCGCAGGAAATGCCTTTCCAACTGGACGTTTGTACAGCACAATTCTATTTTGTGCGGGTAAGTTGTTGCGTCAGGAGGCTTTGTGGATTTCTCAATCATTGTTTATGCCATTATTGCGCTGGTCAGTGTGGCCATCGGCTGGCTGTTTGCCAGTTATCAACATGCGCAGCAAAAAGCCGAGCAATTAGCTGAACGTGAAGAGATGGTCGCGGAGTTAAGTGCGGCAAAACAACAAATTACCCAAAGTGAACACTGGCGCACAGAGTGTGAATTACTCAATAACGAAGTGCGCAGCCTGCAAAGTATTAACACCTCGCTGGAGGCTGATCTGCGTGAAGTGACCACGCGGATGGAGGCCGCACAGCAACACGCTGACGATAAAATTCGCCAGATGATTAACAGCGAGCAGCGTTTGAGCGAGCAGTTTGAAAACCTCGCCAACCGTATTTTCGAGCACAGCAATCGCCGCGTTGATGAGCAAAACCGTCAGAGCCTGAACAGCCTGTTGTCGCCGCTGCGTGAACAACTGGACGGTTTTCGCCGTCAGGTTCAGGACAGCTTCGGTAAAGAAGCACAAGAACGCCATACCCTGACCCACGAAATTCGCAATCTCCAGCAGCTCAACGCGCAAATGGCCCAGGAGGCAATCAACCTGACGCGTGCGCTGAAAGGCGACAATAAAACCCAGGGCAACTGGGGCGAAGTGGTATTAACGCGAGTACTGGAGGCATCTGGCTTGCGTGAAGGGTATGAATACGAAACCCAGGTGAGTATCGAAAATGACGCCCGCTCGCGGATGCAGCCGGATGTTATCGTGCGACTACCGCAGGGGAAAGATGTGGTGATCGACGCCAAAATGACGCTGGTCGCTTATGAACGCTACTTCAACGCGGAAGACGACTACACCCGCGAAAGTGCATTGCAGGAACATATCGCGTCGGTGCGTAACCATATCCGCTTGCTGGGGCGTAAAGATTATCAACAGCTCCCAGGGCTAAGAACCCTGGATTACGTGCTGATGTTTATCCCCGTTGAGCCTGCGTTTTTACTGGCGCTTGACCGCCAGCCGGAGCTGATAACCGAAGCGTTGAAAAACAATATCATGCTGGTTAGCCCGACCACGCTGCTGGTGGCGTTGCGTACTATCGCCAATCTCTGGCGTTATGAGCATCAAAGTCGCAACGCCCAGCAAATCGCCGATCGCGCCAGCAAGCTGTACGACAAGATGCGTTTGTTCATCGATGACATGTCTGCGATTGGTCAAAGTCTGGACAAAGCGCAGGATAACTATCGTCAGGCAATGAAAAAACTCTCTTCAGGTCGCGGAAATGTGCTGGCGCAGGCAGAAGCGTTTCGCGGTTTAGGGGTAGAAATTAAACGCGAGATTAATCCGGATTTGGCTGAACAGGCGGTGAGTCAGGATGAAGAGTATCGACTGCGGTCGGTTCCAGGGCAGCCGAATGATGAAGCTTATCAACGCGATGATGAATATAATCAGCAGTCGCGCTAGCCCATTGGGGGTAGTTAAGCCGGGTAGAAATCTAGGGCATCGACGCCCAATCTGTTACACTTCTGGAACAATTTTTTGATGAGCAGGCATTGAGATGGTGGATAAGTCACAAGAAACGACGCACTTTGGTTTTCAGACCGTCGCGAAGGAACAAAAAGCGGATATGGTCGCCCACGTTTTCCATTCCGTGGCATCGAAATACGATGTTATGAATGATTTGATGTCATTTGGTATTCATCGTTTGTGGAAGCGTTTCACGATCGATTGCAGCGGCGTACGCCGTGGGCAGACTGTACTGGATCTGGCTGGCGGCACCGGCGATCTGACAGCGAAATTCTCTCGCCTGGTCGGTGAAACGGGTAAGGTGGTCCTCGCCGATATCAATGAATCCATGCTCAAAATGGGGCGCGAGAAACTGCGTAATATCGGCGTGATTGGCAACGTTGAGTATGTTCAGGCGAACGCCGAGGCGCTGCCGTTCCCGGATAATACTTTTGATTGCATCACCATTTCGTTTGGTCTGCGTAACGTCACCGACAAAGATAAAGCACTACGTTCAATGTATCGCGTGCTGAAACCCGGCGGTCGTCTACTGGTGCTTGAGTTCTCGAAGCCGATTATCGAGCCGTTAAGCAAAGCTTATGACGCTTACTCCTTCCATGTTCTGCCGCGTATTGGCTCGCTGGTCGCGAATGATGCCGACAGCTATCGTTATCTGGCTGAATCCATCCGTATGCATCCCGATCAGGATACTCTGAAAGCCATGATGCAAGATGCCGGATTCGAAAGTGTCGACTATTACAACCTGACGGCTGGCGTTGTGGCGCTGCATCGTGGTTATAAGTTCTGACAGGAGTACGACTATGCCTTTTAAACCTTTAGTGACGGCAGGAATCGAAAGTCTGCTCAATACCTTCCTGTATCGCTCACCCGCGCTGAAAACGGCCCGCTCGCGTCTGTTGGGTAAAGTATTGCGCGTGGAGGTAAAAGGCTTTTCGACATCGTTGATTCTGGTGTTCAGCGAACGTCAGGTCGATGTACTGGGAGAATGGGCGGGTGATGCTGACTGCACCGTTATCGCTTATGCCAGCGTGTTGCCGAAACTTCGCGATCGCCAGCAGCTTGCTGCACTGATTCGTAGCGGTGAGCTGGAAGTGCAGGGCGATATTCAGGTGGTGCAAAACTTTGTTGCGCTGGCAGATCTGGCGGAGTTCGACCCAGCGGAACTGCTGGCACCTTATACGGGTGATATCGCCGCCGAAGGCATTAGCAAAGCCCTGCGTGGTGGCGCGAAGTTCCTGCATCACGGTATTCAACGCCAGCAACGCTACGTGGCGGAAGCCATTACTGAAGAGTGGCGTATGGCGCCTGGTCCGCTTGAAGTGGCCTGGTTTGCGGAAGAGACATCCGCCGTTGAGCGAGCCGTCGATGCGCTAACCAAACGGCTGGAAAAACTGGAGGCAGTTTAATGACGCCAGGTGAAGTACGGCGCCTGTATTTCATCATTCGCACTTTTTTAAGTTACGGACTTGATGAACTGATCCCTAAAATGCGTATCACTTTGCCGTTGCGGTTATGGCGATACTCATTATTCTGGATGCCGAATCGGCATAAAGACAAACAATTAGGTGAACGACTGCGACTGGCGCTGCAAGAACTGGGTCCGGTATGGATCAAGTTTGGACAGATGCTATCGACCCGTCGTGACCTTTTTCCGCCGCATATTGCTGACCAACTGGCGCTCTTGCAGGATAAAGTCGCGCCTTTTGACGGCGAACTGGCGAAAGCACAAATTGAAGCGGCGATGGGCGGCCTGCCGGTGGAAGCGTGGTTTGATGATTTTGACATTAAGCCGCTGGCATCGGCTTCCGTAGCACAGGTGCATACTGCGCGGTTGAAATCGAATGGCAAAGAGGTGGTGATTAAAGTCATTCGCCCGGATATTTTGCCGGTCATAAAAGCGGATCTGAAACTCATCTATCGTCTGGCGCGTTGGGTGCCGCGTTTACTGCCGGATGGTCGCCGTCTGCGTCCAACCGAAGTGGTGCGCGAGTACGAAAAGACGTTGCTTGATGAACTGAATTTGCTGCGGGAATCTGCCAACGCCATTCAGCTTCGGCGTAATTTCGAAAATAGCCCGATGCTCTATATCCCGGAAGTTTACCCTGACTATTGCAGTGAAGGGATGATGGTGATGGAGCGTATCTATGGCATTCCAGTTTCGGATGTCGCGACGCTGGAGAAAAACGGCACCAACATGAAATTGTTGGCGGAACGCGGTGTGCAGGTGTTCTTCACTCAGGTCTTTCGCGACAGCTTTTTCCATGCCGATATGCACCCTGGCAACATCTTCGTAAGCTTCGAACACCCGGAAAATCCGAAGTATATTGGTATTGATTGTGGGATTGTCGGCTCGCTAAACAAAGAAGATAAACGCTATCTGGCGGAAAACTTTATCGCCTTCTTTAACCGTGACTATCGCAAAGTAGCGGAACTGCACGTTGATTCTGGCTGGGTGCCACCAGATACCAACGTTGAAGAGTTCGAATTTGCTATTCGTACTGTCTGTGAACCTATTTTTGAGAAACCGCTGGCAGAAATTTCATTTGGACATGTGCTGTTAAATCTGTTTAATACGGCGCGTCGTTTCAATATGGAAGTACAGCCGCAACTGGTGTTACTCCAGAAAACCTTGCTCTACATCGAAGGGGTAGGACGCCAGCTTTATCCGCAGCTCGATTTATGGAAAACGGCGAAGCCTTTTCTCGAGTCATGGATTAAAGATCAGGTTGGTATTCCTGCTCTGGTGAGAGCATTTAAAGAAAAAGCGCCGTTCTGGGTCGAAAAAATGCCAGAACTGCCTGAACTGGTTTACGACAGTTTGCGCCAGGGCAAGTATTTACAGCACAGTGTTGATAAGATTGCCCGCGAGCTTCAGGCAAATCATGTACGTCAGGGACAATCGCGTTATTTTCTCGGAATTGGCGCGACGTTAGTATTAAGCGGCACATTCTTGTTGGTCAGCCGACCTGAATGGGGGCTGATGCCCGGCTGGTTAATGGCAGGTGGTTTGATCGCCTGGTTTGTCGGTTGGCGCAAAACACGCTGATTTTTTCATCGCTCAAGGCGGGCCGTGTAACGTATAATGCGGCCTTGTTTAATCATCATCTACCACAGAGGAACATGTATGGGTGGTATCAGTATTTGGCAGTTATTGATTATTGCCGTCATCGTTGTACTGCTTTTTGGCACCAAAAAGCTCGGCTCCATCGGTTCCGATCTTGGTGCATCAATTAAAGGCTTTAAAAAAGCAATGAGCGATGATGAACCAAAGCAGGATAAAACCAGTCAGGATGCTGATTTTACTGCAAAAACTATCGCCGATAAGCAGGCGGATACGAATCAGGAACAGGCTAAAACAGAAGACGCGAAGCGCCACGATAAAGAGCAGGTGTAATCCGTGTTTGATATCGGTTTTAGCGAACTGCTATTGGTGTTCATCATCGGCCTCGTCGTTCTGGGGCCGCAACGACTGCCTGTGGCGGTAAAAACGGTAGCGGGCTGGATTCGCGCGTTGCGTTCACTGGCGACAACGGTGCAGAACGAACTGACCCAGGAGTTAAAACTCCAGGAGTTTCAGGACAGCCTGAAAAAGGTTGAAAAGGCAAGCCTGACCAACCTGACGCCTGAACTGAAAGCGTCAATGGATGAACTGCGCCAGGCTGCAGAATCGATGAAGCGTTCCTATGTTGCAAACGATCCTGAAAAGGCGAGCGATGAAGCGCACACCATCCATAACCCGGTGGTGAAAGATAATGAAGCTGCGCATGAGGGAGTAACCCCTGCCGCTGCACAAACGCAGGCCAGTTCGCCGGAACAGAAGCCAGAAACCACGCCAGAGCCGGTGGTAAAACCTGCTGCGGACGCTGAGCCGAAAACCGCTGCACCTTCCCCTTCGTCGAGTGATAAACCGTAAACATGTCTGTAGAAGATACTCAACCGCTTATCACGCATCTGATTGAGCTGCGTAAGCGTCTGCTGAACTGCATTATCGCGGTGATCGTGATATTCCTGTGCCTGGTCTATTTCGCCAATGACATCTATCACCTGGTATCCGCGCCGTTGATCAAGCAATTGCCGCAAGGTTCAACGATGATCGCCACCGATGTGGCCTCGCCGTTTTTTACGCCGATCAAGCTGACCTTTATGGTATCGCTGATTCTGTCAGCGCCGGTGATTCTCTATCAGGTGTGGGCGTTTATCGCCCCAGCGTTGTATAAGCACGAACGTCGCCTGGTGGTGCCTCTGCTGGTTTCCAGCTCTTTGCTGTTTTATATCGGCATGGCGTTCGCCTACTTCGTGGTCTTTCCACTGGCATTTGGCTTCCTCGCCAATACCGCGCCGGAAGGGGTACAGGTGTCCACCGACATCGCCAGCTACTTAAGCTTCGTTATGGCGTTGTTTATGGCGTTTGGTGTTTCGTTTGAAGTGCCGGTTGCCATTGTGCTGCTGTGCTGGATGGGGATCACCTCGCCAGAAGACTTACGCAAAAAGCGCCCGTATGTGCTGGTTGGTGCATTCGTCGTTGGGATGCTGCTGACGCCGCCGGATGTCTTCTCGCAAACGCTGCTGGCGATTCCGATGTACTGCCTGTTTGAAATCGGTGTCTTCTTCTCCCGCTTTTACGTTGGTAAAGGCCGAAACCGGGAAGAAGAAAACGACGCTGAAAGCGAAAAAACTGAAGAATAAATTCAACCGCCCGTCAGGGCGGTTGTCATATGGAGTGCAGGATGTTTGATATCGGCGTTAATTTGACCAGTTCACAATTTGCGAAAGATCGTGATGATATTGTAGCGCGCGCTTTTGCTGCGGGAGTTGATGGACTACTCATCACCGGTACTAACCTGCGAGAAAGCCAGCAGGCGCAAAAACTGGCGCGTCAGTATCCGCACTGTTGGTCAACGGCGGGCGTGCATCCTCATGACAGCAGCCAGTGGCAAGCTGCGACCGAAGAAGCAATTATTGAACTGGCCGCGCTGCCAGAAGTAGTGGCGATTGGTGAGTGTGGTCTCGACTTTAACCGCAACTTTTCTACGCCGGAAGAGCAGGAACGCGCTTTTGTTTCCCAGCTACGTATTGCCGCAGAATTAAACATGCCGGTATTTATGCACTGTCGCGATGCCCACGAGCGGTTTATGACATTGCTGGAGCCGTGGCTGGATAAACTTCCTGGTGCGGTTCTTCATTGCTTTACCGGCACACGCGAAGAGATGCAGGCGTGCGTGGCGCGTGGAATTTATATCGGCATTACAGGTTGGGTTTGCGATGAACGACGAGGGCAGGAATTGCGTGATCTGTTGCCACTTATTCCTGCGGAGAAATTGCTGATCGAAACCGATGCGCCGTATTTGCTCCCGCGCGATCTCACGCCAAAGCCATCGTCACGGCGTAACGAGCCTGCGTATCTGCCCCATATTCTGCAACGTATTGCATACTGGCGAGGGGAGGATGCTGCGTGGCTGGCGGCCACCACAGATGCCAATGTCAAAACGCTGTTTGGGATTGCGTTCTAGAGTTTGCGGAACTCAGTGTTCTTCACGCTGTGCTTAATTTCTTTATTGATAAGATTAAGCAATAGCATGGAGCGTGCCTCGCCGTCGGGTTCGGTGAAAATGGCCTGAAAACCTTCGAATGCGCCTTCGGTAATAATCACCTTATCACCTGGATATGGCGTTGCCGGATCGACAATGTCTTCCGGTTTATACACTGACAGCTGATGAATCACAGCCGATGGGACTATCGCTGGCGATGCACCAAAGCGCACGAAGTGGCTGACACCACGTGTGGCGTTGATGGTAGTGGTATGAATCACTTCTGGATCAAATTCCACAAACAGGTAGTTGGGGAACAACGGCTCACTGACTGCGGTACGTTTGCCACGCACGATTTTTTCCAGGGTGATCATCGGTGCCAGGCAATTAACGGCCTGTCTTTCGAGGTGTTCCTGGGCACGTTGAAGTTGCCCGCGCTTGCAGTACAGTAAATACCAGGATTGCATAATGACTCTTATCCGTTTAATCGGGGCGCAAGAATAGCAAAAGCGATGCGTTAAGTTAATTATATTCCCCGGTTTGCGTTATAGCGCCTGAGTTCACGCTAATTTAACAAATTTACAGCATCGCGAAGATGAACGCCGTATAATGGGCGCAGATTAAGAGGCTACAATGGACGCCATGAAATATAACGATTTACGCGACTTCCTGACTCTGCTTGAACAGCAGGGTGAGCTAAAACGTATCACGCTCCCGGTGGATCCGCATCTGGAAATCACTGAAATTGCTGACCGCACATTGCGTGCCGGTGGGCCTGCGCTGTTGTTCGAAAATCCTAAAGGGTACTCGATGCCGGTGCTGTGCAACCTGTTCGGTACGCCGAAGCGCGTGGCGATGGGCATGGGGCAGGAAGATGTTTCGGCGCTACGTGAAGTCGGTAAATTATTAGCGTTTCTGAAAGAGCCGGAGCCGCCAAAAGGTTTCCGCGACCTGTTTGATAAGCTGCCGCAGTTTAAGCAGGTGTTGAATATGCCGACGAAACGGTTACGTGGTGCGCCTTGTCAGCAAAAAATCGTCTCCGGCGAGGACGTCGATCTTAACCGTATTCCTATTATGACCTGCTGGCCGGAAGATGCCGCGCCGCTGATTACCTGGGGATTGACCGTAACGCGTGGCCCGCACAAAGAGCGGCAGAATCTTGGCATTTATCGCCAGCAGTTGATTGGTAAAAACAAGCTGATTATGCGCTGGTTGTCGCATCGCGGCGGCGCGCTGGATTATCAGGAGTGGTGCGCGGCGCATCCGGGCGAACGTTTCCCGGTTTCTGTGGCGCTGGGTGCTGATCCCGCCACAATTCTCGGTGCAGTCACGCCCGTTCCAGATACGCTTTCAGAGTATGCATTTGCCGGATTACTACGCGGCACCAAAACCGAAGTGGTGAAGTGTATCTCCAATGACCTTGAAGTGCCCGCCAGTGCGGAAATTGTGCTGGAAGGGTATATCGAACAAGGCGAAACGGCGCCAGAAGGGCCGTATGGCGACCACACCGGTTACTATAACGAAGTCGATAGTTTCCCGGTATTTACCGTGACGCATATTACTCAGCGTGAAGATGCGATTTACCACTCCACCTATACTGGTCGTCCGCCGGATGAACCTGCGGTACTGGGTGTGGCGTTGAACGAAGTGTTCGTGCCAATTCTGCAAAAACAGTTCCCGGAAATTGTCGATTTTTACCTGCCGCCGGAAGGCTGTTCCTATCGTCTGGCGGTAGTGACAATCAAAAAACAGTACGCCGGGCACGCGAAGCGCGTCATGATGGGCGTCTGGTCGTTCTTACGCCAGTTTATGTACACCAAATTTGTGATCGTTTGCGATGATGACGTCAACGCACGCGACTGGAATGATGTGATTTGGGCGATTGCTACCCGTATGGACCCGGCGCGGGATACCGTTCTGGTAGAAAATACACCCATTGATTATCTGGATTTTGCCTCGCCTGTTTCCGGGCTGGGTTCAAAAATGGGGCTGGATGCCACGAATAAATGGCCGGGGGAAACCCAGCGCGAGTGGGGGCGTCCTATCAAAAAAGATCCGGACGTTGTCGCGCGTATTGACGCAATCTGGGATGAGCTGGCTATTTTTAACAACGGTAAAAGCGCCTGAGGCGCGTTTGTATTGCCCTATTTATCGATCCGACAGAGAAAGCGCATGACAACCTTAAGCTGTAAAGTGACCTCGGTAGAAGCTATCACGGATACCGTATATCGTGTCCGCATCGTGCCAGACGCGGCCTTTTCTTTTCGTGCTGGTCAGTATTTGATGGTAGTGATGGATGAGCGCGATAAACGCCCGTTCTCAATGGCCTCGACGCCGGATGAACAAGGTTTCATTGAGCTGCATATTGGCGCTTCTGAAATCAACCTTTACGCGAAAGCAGTCATGGATCGCATCCTCAAAGATCATCAAATCGTGGTCGATATTCCGCACGGTGATGCGTGGCTGCGCGATGATGAAGAGCGTCCGATGATTCTGATTGCGGGCGGCACCGGGTTCTCTTATGCCCGTTCGATTTTGCTGACGGCGCTGGCGCGTAATCCCAATCGTGATATCACTATTTACTGGGGCGGGCGTGAAGAGCAGCACCTTTATGATCTTTCCGAACTTGAGGCGCTTTCGCTTAAGCATCCTGGTCTGCAAGTGGTGCCGGTGGTTGAACAACCGGAAGCGGGCTGGCGTGGCCGTACTGGCACGGTTTTAACAGCGGTGTTGCAGGATCACGGTACGCTGGCAGAGCATGATATCTACATTGCCGGGCGTTTTGAGATGGCAAAAATCGCCCGTGACCTGTTTTGCAGTGAGCGTAATGCGCGGGAAGACCGCCTGTTTGGCGATGCGTTTGCGTTTATCTAAGCCATAAAAAAACCCGCCCCTGACAGGCGGGAAGAACGGCAACTAAAACTTTATCAGTGGCATTACATCTACGTCGCATCCGGCAAACAATGCCCGATGCGACGCTGTCGCGTCTTATCGTGCCTACAAATAGTTCTGAACCGTAGGCCGAATGAGGCGTTTACGCCGCATCCGGCAAGTGGTTAAACCCGCTCAAACACTGTCGCAATGCCCTGACCCAGACCGATACACATCGTCGCCAGACCAAACTGGACGTCTTTGCGTTCCATCAGATTCAGCAGCGTGGTGCTGATACGCGCACCGGAACAACCCAGCGGATGACCCAGCGCGATCGCGCCACCGTTGAGGTTGATCTTCTCGTCAATTTGCTCCATTAACCCGAGATCTTTAATACATGGCAGGATCTGCGCAGCAAAGGCTTCATTCATTTCAAACACGCCGATGTCGCTGGCAGAAAGTCCCGCTTTTTTCAACGCCAGCTTAGAGGCCGGAACCGGGCCGTAACCCATAATCGATGGGTCACAACCAACGACCGCCATCGAACGCACACGGGCGCGCGGCTTAAGACCTAATTCACGGGCGCGGCTTTCACTCATCACCAGCATGGCGGCGGCACCATCGGAGAGGGCAGAAGACGTACCCGCAGTCACCGTACCGCTGACTGGATCGAACGCCGGACGCAGCGTGGCGAGGGCTTCCACGGTAGTTTCCGGTCGAATCACTTCGTCATAATTAAACTGCTTCAGGACGCCGTCGACATCGTGACCACCGGTCGGGATGATTTCATTTTTAAATGCGCCCGACTGTGTGGCGGCCCAGGCGCGAGCGTGTGATCGCGCGGCAAAGGCATCCTGCATTTCACGGCTGATACCGTGCATACGCGCCAGCATTTCTGCCGTTAAGCCCATCATGCCCGCCGCTTTGGCGACATTACGGCTAAGACCGGGGTGAAAATCGACACCGTGAGTCATCGGCACATGGCCCATATGTTCCACGCCGCCTACCAGACATGCCTGTGCATCACCGGTCATGATCATCCGTGCTGCGTCATGCAATGCCTGCATGGATGAACCACACAAGCGATTGACGGTCACCGCAGGGACAGAGTGCGGCACTTCTGCCAGCAGCGCAGCGTTACGGGCGATATTAAAACCCTGCTCCAGCGTTTGCTGCACACACCCCCAGTAAATATCGTCGAGGGCAGCCGCTTCCAGCGCCGGATTACGCGCCAGCAGGCTACGCATTAAATGAGCGGAGAGATCTTCCGCGCGCACGTTACGAAAAGCACCGCCCTTCGAACGGCCCATCGGGGTGCGAATTGCATCGACAATGACAACCTGTTCCATTGTGACTCCTTAAGCCGTTTTCAGGTCGCCAACCGGACGGGCTGGCTCAACCGGGGGATAGTACGGTTCGTTATGACGTGCTTTATTACGCAGACCTTCCGGCACTTCATACAGCGGGCCGAGGTGCTGATACTGCTGTGCCATATCGAGATATTTCGCGCTGCCGAGGGTGTCGAGCCAGCGGAACGCGCCGCCGTGGAACGGAGGGAAGCCCAGGCCGTAGACCAGCGCCATATCCGCTTCTGCCGGAGTGGCGATAATGCCCTCTTCCAGACAGCGGACCACTTCGTTGACCATCGGGATCATCATGCGGGCGATAATCTCTTCCTCGCTGAAATCGCGCTTCGGCTGGCTGACTTCTGCCAGCAGGCCGTCAACGGCGGCATCTTCTTCTTTCTTCGGCTTGCCTTTGCTGTCTTCTTTATAACGCCAGAAACCGAGGCCGTTCTTCTGACCAAAGCGGTTGGCATCAAACAGCGCGTCGATGGCGTCGCGATAATCTTTCTGCATCCGCTGCGGGAAGCCTGCTGCCATCACGGCCTGGGCGTGATGCGCGGTATCAATCCCCACGACATCCAGCAGATATGCCGGACCCATCGGCCAGCCAAACTGTTTTTCCATCACTTTGTCGATCTTGCGGAAGTCCGCGCCGTCGCGAAGCAACTGGCTGAATCCGGCGAAGTAGGGGAACAGGACGCGGTTAACGAAGAAGCCGGGGCAGTCGCTCACCACAATCGGCGTCTTGCCCATCTTGCTTGCCCAGGCGACGACTTTCGCGATGGTTTCGTCGGAGCTTTTCTCGCCGCGAATAATTTCCACCAACGGCATCCGGTGCACCGGGTTAAAGAAGTGCATCCCGCAGAAGTTTTCCGGGCGTTCCAGCGCGTTGGCCAGTTCGCTGATAGGAATGGTTGAAGTATTAGAAGCCAGCACGGTATCCGGGCGAACTTTCTGCTCGGTTTCTGCCAGCACGGCTTTTTTCACTTTCGGGTTTTCAACAACCGCTTCTACCACAACATCCACACGGTCAAACCCGGCGTAGTCGAGCGTTGGGTGGATCGTGGAGATCACGCCAGCCAGTTTCAGACCATCGATCTTGCCGCGCTCAAGCTGCTTGTTCAGCAGTTTCGCGGCTTCGGTCATGCCGAGGGTTAACGACTTGTCGTTGATATCTTTCATGACAACCGGCACGCCCTTCCACGCGGACTGGTAAGCGATACCGCCGCCCATAATGCCTGCGCCCAGCACGGCAGCTTGTTTCGGCGTTTCAACGTTTTTGGTGAGTTTCTTCGCTTTGCCTTTTACATATTGATCGTTAAGGAAAATGCCGACCAGTGCGCGAGCTTCGTTGGTATGCGCCAGCGGGACAAAGCTTTTGTTTTCCAGGTTTAAGGCTTCTTCACGACCAAAACGGGCAGCCGCTTCAATAGTTTTTACTGCGGTGATGGGGGCCGGATAATGTTTCCCCGCCGTTTGCGCGACCATCCCTTTAGCGATGGTGAAGCTCATGGTGGCTTCAATCTTGCTCAGTTTTAGCGGTTCCAGCTTCGGCTGACGTTTTGCTTTCCAGTCGAGGTCGCCGTTAATGGCCTGGCGTAAAATCGCCATTGCGCCTTCAAGTAGTTTTTCTGCTTTGACTACGCCATCCACCAGACCGATTTTCAGCGCCTGATCCGCGCCGACATCTTTACCGGCGGCAATGATTTCCAGCGCACTGTCAGCGCCCAGCATACGTGGCATACGCACGGAGCCGCCAAAGCCCGGCATGATGCCCAGTTTGGTTTCCGGCAGACCGATACGCAGATCCGGCGTCGCCAGACGATAATCGGTCGCCAGCACGCATTCGCAGCCACCGCCCAGCGCATAGCCGTTGACGGCAGCAATGGTCGGCACCGGCAGATCTTCCAGGCGATTAAACACGCTATTGGCAAAGTGCAGCCACTGGCTTAGCTGTTCTTCGGGAACGAGGAACAGGGACAAAAATTCGGTGATATCAGCACCGACGATAAAGGCTGCTTTGTTCGAACGCAGCAGCAGCCCTTTTAAATCTGATTGCTGTTCCAGCACGCCGATGGCCTCGCCGAGGCTGGCGACGGTCGCAGTGTCGAGTTTATTAACTGAACCTGGGGCATCAAATACCAGTTCGGCAATGCCATCTTCCAGCCAGTCAAGGTACAGGGTGTCGCCTTTGTAAAGCATGTCAGTCTCCTGAATCCGCAAGGTGATCTGGTCGTACCAGATGAAATGGAGTGTGTATTTTGTGTTAAAAATATGCAAACAAAAGATTAAAGAAATGCCGATTCGATCACGCTCGGCAGAAATCACGCTCTGTATTAACGTTGTGCTAAGATGCGGAGACTTAAGGTCAAAAAAACAGAAGGGTAAAAAATGGAATCACTGGCCTCGCTCTATAAAAATCATATAGCTACCTTACAGGAACGGACTCGCGATGCACTGGCGCGCTTCAAGCTGGATGCATTACTTATTCACTCCGGCGAGCTGTTCAACGTTTTTCTCGACGATCATCCCTATCCGTTTAAAGTGAACCCGCAATTCAAAGCGTGGGTGCCGGTAACTCAGGTGCCAAACTGCTGGCTGCTGGTGGATGGCGTGAACAAGCCGAAACTGTGGTTTTATCTGCCGGTTGATTACTGGCACAACGTCGAACCTTTGCCGACCTCTTTCTGGACTGAGGATGTGGAAGTGATCGCGCTGCCGAAAGCCGATGGCATTGGTAGCCTGCTGCCCGCTGCGCGCGGCAATATTGGCTATATTGGCCCAGTGCCGGAACGTGCGCTGCAACTGGGCATTGAGGCCAGTAATATCAACCCGAAAGGGGTGATCGACTACCTGCATTACTACCGCTCCTTCAAAACCGAGTACGAACTGGCCTGTATGCGTGAAGCGCAGAAAATGGCAGTCAACGGTCATCGCGCGGCAGAAGAAGCCTTCCGTTCTGGCATGAGCGAGTTCGATATCAATATTGCCTATCTGACTGCGACTGGTCATCGTGATACCGACGTGCCTTACAGCAACATTGTGGCGCTTAACGAACATGCTGCGGTGCTGCATTACACCAAACTGGATCATCAGGCGCCGGAAGAGATGCGCAGCTTCCTGCTGGATGCCGGGGCAGAATATAACGGCTATGCGGCTGACCTGACCCGTACCTGGTCGGCAAAAAGCGACAACGACTACGCACAGTTGGTGAAAGACGTTAATGATGAACAACTGGCGCTGATCGCCACCATGAAAGCGGGCGTCAGCTATGTGGATTACCACATCCAGTTCCATCAGCGCATCGCCAAACTGCTGCGTAAACATCAAATCATCACCGATATGAGTGAAGAAGCGATGGTCGAAAACGATCTCACCGGACCGTTTATGCCGCACGGTATCGGCCATCCGCTGGGCCTGCAGGTGCATGACGTAGCCGGTTTTATGCAGGATGATAGCGGTACGCACCTCGCGGCACCGGCAAAATATCCGTACCTGCGCTGCACCCGTATTCTCCAGCCAGGCATGGTGTTAACCATCGAACCGGGTATCTACTTCATCGAATCGCTGCTGGCGCCGTGGCGTGAAGGTCAGTTCAGTAAACACTTCAACTGGCAGAAAATTGAAGCACTGAAACCGTTCGGCGGCATTCGTATCGAAGACAACGTGGTGATCCACGAAAACAACGTGGAAAACATGACCCGGGATCTGAAACTGGCGTGATGGAAAGCTGGTTAATCCCTGCGGCACCGGTCACGGTTGTTGAAGAGATCAAAAAAAGCCGCTTCATTACGCTGTTGGCACATACCGATGGCGTCGAGGCGGCGAAAGCGTTTGTTGAATCGGTGCGGGCAGAGCACCCCGATGCCCGCCACCATTGCGTGGCGTGGGTGGCGGGTGCGCCTGACGATTCTCAACAGCTGGGTTTTTCTGACGACGGGGAGCCGGCGGGAACGGCAGGTAAACCGATGCTCGCCCAGCTAATGGGTAGCGGCGTCGGGGAAATTACCGCTGTGGTGGTGCGCTACTACGGCGGCATATTGCTTGGCACCGGTGGGTTAGTGAAAGCGTATGGCGGCGGCGTTAATCAGGCGCTGCGCCAGCTAACGACCCAACGCAAGACGCCATTAACCGAATATACTTTGCAATGTGAATATAGTCAGTTAACCGGCATTGAAGCGTTGCTGGGGCAGTGTGACGGCAAAATTATCAACAGTGATTATCAGGCATTCGTTCTGCTGCGGGTGGCGCTTCCGGCGGCGAAAGTGGCTGAATTTTCCGCAAAGCTGGCGGATTTTAGCCGTGGTTCATTGCAATTGTTAGCGATTGAAGAATAATCCCCACTTCGTTTTGCAGAACTAAGGAAGCGGCAGAGATGCATTTTCGCGCCATTACCCGAATCGTTGGACTACTGGTCATCTTATTTTCAGGGACCATGATTATCCCTGGGCTGGTAGCACTCATCTACCGGGATGGAGCGGGCCGCGCTTTTACCCAGACCTTTTTTGTCGCCCTCGCCATTGGCTCTATGCTTTGGTGGCCGAACCGCAAAGAGAAGGGCGAACTGAAATCCCGTGAGGGGTTTCTGATAGTGGTGCTGTTCTGGACCGTGCTGGGTAGCGTCGGTGCGCTCCCTTTTATCTTCTCGGAAAGCCCGAACCTCACGATTACCGATGCGTTTTTTGAATCTTTCTCAGGCCTGACTACCACGGGGGCCACTACGCTGGTGGGGCTGGATTCACTTCCTCATGCGATTCTTTTTTATCGCCAGATGCTGCAATGGTTTGGCGGGATGGGGATCATCGTGCTGGCAGTCGCGATACTACCTATCCTCGGCGTTGGTGGGATGCAGCTCTATCGCGCGGAAATGCCCGGCCCGCTGAAAGATAACAAAATGCGCCCGCGTATTGCGGAAACGGCGAAAACCTTGTGGCTGATTTATGTCTTGCTGACCGTCGCCTGTGCGCTGGCGCTGTGGTTTGCCGGAATGAATGCCTTTGATGCCATCGGTCATAGCTTCGCGACAATCGCCATTGGCGGTTTCTCAACCCATGATGCCAGCGTTGGCTATTTCGATAGCCCGACAATTAACACTATCATTGCTATCTTCCTGCTGATCTCCGGCTGTAACTATGGTCTGCACTTCTCGCTGCTAAGTGGGCGTAGTCTGAAGGTTTACTGGCGCGATCCGGAATTTCGCATGTTTATCGGCGTACAGTTTACGCTGGTGGTTATTTGTACACTCGTACTGTGGTTTCATAATGTCTACAGTTCGGCGCTGATGACGATTAACCAAGCGTTTTTCCAGGTGGTGTCGATGGCGACAACCGCTGGGTTTACGACTGACAGCATTGCCCGCTGGCCGCTCTTTTTGCCGGTACTGCTGTTATGTTCAGCTTTTATCGGCGGTTGCGCCGGGTCAACGGGCGGTGGCCTGAAAGTGATCCGCATCTTGCTGTTGTTCAAACAGGGGAACCGTGAGCTGAAACGACTGGTGCATCCTAACGCCGTCTACAGCATTAAGTTGGGGAACCGCGCACTGCCGGAACGTATCCTCGAGGCTGTATGGGGATTTTTCTCGGCCTATGCGTTGGTATTTATTGTCAGTATGTTGGCGATTATCGCTACTGGCGTGGATGACTTTTCTGCCTTTGCTTCGGTTGTGGCGACATTGAATAATCTGGGGCCGGGGCTTGGCGTGGTTGCTGATAACTTTACCAGCATGAACCCGGTGGCTAAATGGATCCTGATTGCCAATATGTTGTTTGGTCGTCTCGAGGTGTTTACATTGCTGGTGCTCTTTACCCCGACTTTCTGGCGTGAATGATGGAGTAATACGTGAAAACATTAATTCTTTTCTCAACAAGGGACGGACAAACGCGCGAGATTGCCTCCTACCTGGCTTCGGAATTGAAAGAACTGGGGATACAGGCGGATGTCGCTAATGTGCACCGCATTGAAGAGCCACAGTGGGAAAACTACGATCGCGTGGTCATTGGCGCGTCTATTCGCTACGGTCACTACCATTCTGCGTTCCAGGAATTTGTCAAAAAACATGCGACGCAGCTGAACTCAATGCCGAGCGCCTTTTACTCCGTAAACCTGGTGGCGCGTAAACCGGAGAAGCGTACTGTGCAGACTAATAGCTACGCGCGGAAGTTTCTGATGAACTCACAATGGCGTCCCGATCGCTGTGCAGTCATTGCCGGGGCGCTGCGTTATCCCCGCTATCGTTGGTACGACCGCTTTATGATCAAGCTCATCATGAAGATGTCAGGCGGTGAAACGGATACGCGCAAAGAAGTTGTCTATACCGATTGGGAGCAAGTGGCGAATTTCGCCCGGGAAATTGCCCATTTAACCGACAAACCGACGCTGAAATAAGCATAAAGAATAAAAAACGCGCATTCGGAAAATTATTTTAAATTTCCTCTTGTCAGCTCAGAATAA
>NZ_JABWNC020000017.1:0-84798 GCF_013368855.2 Escherichia sp. 93.0816
CCTGGATGTGCTCCAGCATATGGCCGAGGTGGATTGAGCCGTTAGCGTACGGCAGTGCGCACGTCACCAGAATTTTCTTCGCGACTTGAGTCATAGTAGGCATTACTTCTTAGTAGTGAAAAGGGGTTAGATAGTACCAAATGGGAAAATGTTAAGTAAGTACTTATCTATTTTCTTCAGGTAAACTATTTAGCTGATGGTTTATCTATATAAATAAGGAGTCGGGATGAACGAACAATCCCAGGCCAAATCACCAGAAGCCTTGCGCGCAATGGTCGCCGGGACACTGGCTAATTTTCAGCACCCAACCCTAAAGCATAACCTTACCACGCTGAAAGCGTTGCATCATGTCGCCTGGATGGACGACACGCTGCATGTGGAGCTGGTTATGCCGTTCGTCTGGCATAGCGCGTTCGAAGAGTTAAAAGAGCAATGTAGCGCCGAATTGCTGCGTATCACCGGGGCAAAAGCTATCGACTGGAAACTGTCGCATAACATTGCCACCCTGAAACGCGTTAAAAATCAGCCGGGAATTAACGGCGTGAAGAACATTATCGCGGTTAGTTCCGGCAAAGGCGGCGTGGGTAAATCCTCCACGGCGGTAAACCTGGCGCTGGCGCTGGCGGCGGAAGGCGCGAAAGTCGGCATTCTGGATGCCGACATTTATGGTCCGTCTATCCCAACCATGCTGGGGGCAGAAAATCAGCGCCCGACCTCGCCGGACGGGACTCACATGGCACCGATTATGTCTCATGGCCTGGCAACCAATTCAATTGGTTATCTGGTCACTGACGACAACGCGATGGTGTGGCGTGGCCCGATGGCGAGCAAAGCGTTAATGCAGATGTTGCAGGAAACTTTGTGGCCGGATCTCGACTATCTGGTGCTCGACATGCCGCCAGGCACCGGTGACATTCAATTGACACTGGCGCAAAACATTCCAGTAACCGGTGCAGTCGTGGTCACCACGCCGCAGGACATCGCGTTGATCGACGCGAAAAAAGGCATTGTGATGTTCGAGAAAGTCGAAGTTCCGGTGCTCGGTATTGTCGAGAACATGAGCGTCCATATTTGCAGTAACTGTGGTCATCATGAGCCGATTTTCGGCACTGGCGGTGCAGAGAAACTGGCCGAGAAATATCACACGCAGTTGTTGGGGCAGATGCCGTTACACATCTCCTTACGTGAAGATCTCGATAAAGGCACGCCAACGGTTATCAGTCGTCCGGAAAGTGAATTTACCACTATCTACCGCCAGCTGGCTGACCGCGTGGCTGCCCAGCTCTACTGGCAGGGTGAAGTTATTCCTGGCGAGATTTCCTTCCGCGCGGTCTAACGCGCATTAACCTTTCTGGTCATTCCTTATACACCGCAGCAATAATATATTGATGCGGTGTATTTATTTTTGTGGCTTTAAATGAACACTTTTTTAATGCTGCGAATATTCAGCGGATCTTAGTCCTAAACTGTACAAAGTAGATTGATCGTACAGGTAAAGCCTCTTTATCATCCTTCGTGGCTGTGTAGTGGATGTACAGCTATAGTTTGTTATGCACTCAATCTATCCAGGCATAACCTTTACTACAGGGATAACGTTCAATGAATAAGTATTGGCTGTCAGGAATTATTTTTCTCGCTTATGGATTGGCGTCACCCGCGTTCTCATCAGATCCTGCCACATTAACTATCAATGGCAGGATCAGCCCCCCGACATGCAGTATGGATATTGTTAATAGCCAACCCCAACAGCATTGCGGTCAGGTATCGCAAAGCGTTGATACCCGTCATCGTATTTCTTCGCCGGTAAAAGGCGTTACTACAGAGCTGGTAGCGGGCAACGATAGCAAACGTCGAATCGTATTAAATCGCTACGATTAATCAGGCAACACTGTTTTAATCATATTTTGAAAGCTCAAATCACTATTATGAATGATTTGAGCTTTTTTATTTATTTGAAGAATGTGGTTAACAGTAATTTATGTCAATTAATAAATATGACAAATATTTAATTCCCTTACGTATTTGTTGTAATTATATTGCAATGGTTAATTTGCTTTAAATCAATAAAACAATGTGTTTACATTGCGGTAACCTTTTTGATGTGAGAAATTTGTTTCCACGAGATACAGAGTCTTAACAATCAAAATAAATTCTATTAAGGAACCTATTATGAAACATTCAATTATTGCTGCCGCTGTCTTTTCTTCTTTTTTCATGAGTGCTGGCGTATTTGCTGCAGATGTTGATACCGGAACTTTAACCATTAAGGGGAATATTGCAGAGTCTCCGTGTAAATTTGAAGCGGGTGGTGATTCAGTAAGTATTAATATGCCAACCGTACCAACCACTGTCTTTGAAGGTAAAGCGAAATATTCTACCTATGATGATGCCGTCGGTGTAACCAGTAGCATGTTAAAAATTAGCTGTCCGAAAGAAGTAGCTGGTGTAAAACTCTCGTTGATCACCAATGATAAAATAACCGGAAATGATAAGGCTATAGCCAGTAGTAACGATACCGTGGGTTATTATCTCTATTTAGGTGATAACAGTGATGTACTGGATGTTTCAGCGCCTCTTAATATTGAAAGCTATAAAACAGCGGATGGTCAATATGCGATTCCGTTTAAAGCGAAATACCTGAAACTGACAGAAAGCTCAGTGCAATCAGGTGATGTGGTATCTTCTTTAGTCATGCGTGTGGCTCAGGATTAATAATTAAATAAAATTGCAAGTTTCTCCAGGTAATAAACATGGCCGCTATCCCCATGGCGGCCTTTTAATTCAAGGGGCATTAAGATGAAAGGATTATTACCTTTACTCATTTTTTCTATGGTCATTCCTGCCCATGCCGGAATTGTCATCTACGGGACACGTATTATTTATCCGGCAGAAAAAAAAGAAGTGATGGTGCAGTTGATGAATCAGGGAAACCGCTCTTCGCTGCTGCAGGCGTGGATTGATGATGGCGACACGTCGCTGCCACCAGAAAAAATTCAGGTTCCTTTCATGTTAACGCCGCCAGTGGCAAAAATAGGGGCAAATTCCGGGCAGCAAGTAAAAATTAAAATTATGCCGAATAAGCTGCCTACTAATAAGGAGAGTATTTTTTATCTGAATGTTCTGGATATTCCACCAAATAGTCCAGAGCAAGAAGGCAAGAATGCACTGAAGTTTGCGATGCAAAACAGAATCAAGTTGTTTTACCGACCGTCGGGTATTGCCCCGGTAAATAAAGCAACATTTAAGAAATTGCTGGTAAATCGTAGCGGCAATGGACTGGTGATAAAAAATAATTCGCCGAACTGGGTGACTATTTCCGATGTAAAAGCGAATGATGTCAAAGTCAATTATGAAACCATCATGATTGCGCCATTAGAAAGCCAGAGTGTTAACGTCAAAACTAATAATACGAATAACTGGCATTTGACCATTATTGATGATGATGGCAACTATATTAGCGACAAAATTTAATTGCAGGAGCTGCTTATGTTGAGAATAACCCCACTCGCATCAGCAATCGTTGTGTTATTGCTCGGCATTGAAGTTCATGCAGCAGAAGAAACCTTTGATACCCATTTTATGATGGGCGGAATGAAAGACCAACAGGTTGCTCATATTCGCCTGGATGATAATCAACCTTTACCGGGCCAGTATGACGTCGATATTTATGTCAATAAGCAATGGCGTGGGAAATACGAGGTTATCGTTAAGGATAATCCCGAAGAAACATGCCTGGCGAGAGAAATTATAAAGCGGTTAGGTATTAATACCGATAGCTTCGCCAGTGGCAGTCAATGTTTAACATTAGAGCAACTTGTTCAGGGCGGGAGCTATGCCTGGGATATCGGTGTTTTTCGTTTAGATTTCAGCGTTCCGCAAGCCTGGGTTGATGAACTGGAAAGTGGTTATGTTCCGCCGGAAAACTGGGAACGGGGTATCAATGCTTTTTATACTTCTTATTATATGAGCCAGTATTACAGCGACTATAAAGCGTCGGGTAATAGTAAGAGTAGTTATATTCGTTTTAACAGTGGATTAAATCTGCTGGGGTGGCAACTGCATTCTGATGCCAGTTTCAGCAAAACGGATAACAATCCAGGAGTTTGGAAAAGCAATACCCTGTATCTGGAACGCGGATTTGCACAAATTCTCGGCACGCTGCGTGTTGGTGATATGTACACCTCAAGCGATATCTTTGACTCTGTTCGCTTCAGCGGCGTGCGACTGTTTCGCGATATGCAGATGTTGCCTGACTCGAAGCAAAATTTTACTCCACGGGTGCAGGGGATTGCGCAGAGTAACGCGCTGGTAACTATTGAACAAAACGGTTTTATTGTTTATCAGAAGGAGGTTCCGCCAGGCCCATTTTCGATTACTGACCTGCAATTAGCGGGCGGTGGAGCGGATCTTGATGTTAGCGTGAAAGAGGCTGACGGTTCGGTTACCACATACCTGGTGCCTTATTCGGCGGTGCCAAATATGTTGCAACCGGGCGTGTCGAAGTATGATTTCGCGGCAGGCCGTAGCCATATTGAAGGAGCAAATAAGCAAAGCGATTTTGTTCAGGTCGGTTACCAGTATGGCTTTAATAATTTATTAACGCTGTATGGCGGCACGATGATTGCCAATAATTACTACGCGTTTACTCTTGGCACTGGCTGGAATACACGCATTGGCGCAATTTCTGTCGATGCAACAAAATCTCATAGTAAGCAAGATAATGGCGATGTTTTTGACGGACAAAGTTATCAGATAGCCTACAACAAATTTGTGACTCAAACATCGACGCGTTTTGGTCTGGCAGCCTGGCGTTATTCTTCGCGCGATTACCGGACGTTTAACGATTATGTCTGGGCAAATAATAAAGATAATTATCGTCGCGATAAAAATGATGTCTATGATATTGCCGATTATTACCAGAATGATTTTGGCCGTAAAAATAGCTTCTCTGCCAATATGAGCCAGTCATTGCCCGAAGGCTGGGGTTCTGTGTCCTTAAGTACGTTATGGCGAGATTACTGGGGGCGTAGCGGCAGCAGTAAAGATTATCAGTTGAGTTACTCCAATAACTTGCAACGGATAAGCTATACCCTCGCAGCAAGTCAGGCGTATGACGAGAATCATCATGAAGAGAAACGCTTTAATATTTTTATCTCGATTCCCTTTGACTGGGGTGATGACGTCACGACACCACGGCGGCAAATATATATGTCTAATTCAACGACCTTTGATGATCAGGGGCTTGCCTCAAACAATACAGGAATATCGGGAACTGTTGGGAGCCGCGATCAGTTTAACTATGGTGTCAACCTGAGTCATCAGAATCAGGGAAATGAAACGACAGCTGGTGCAAATTTAACCTGGAACGCGCCGATGGCGACAGTTAATGGTAGTTATAGTCAGTCCAGCAAATATAGGCAGGCTGGAGCCAGTATTTCAGGGGGCGTTATCGCCTGGTCTGGCGGTGTGAATCTGGCAAACCGTCTTTCTGAAACGTTTGCTGTGATGTATGCACCAGGAATTAAAGATGCCTACGTGAATGGACAAAAATATCGCACTACAAATCATAATGGGGTGGTGGTATACGACGGAATGACCTCTTATCGGGAAAATCACCTGATGCTGGATGTGTCGCAAAGCGATAGCGAAACAGAATTACGCGGTAACCGGAAAATTGCCGCCCCTTATCGCGGTGCTGTCGTGCTGGTTAATTTTGATACCGATCAGCGCAAGCCCTGGTTTATAAAAGCGTTAAGAGCGGATGGACAACCATTAACGTTTGGTTATGAAGTCAATGATATCCATGGTCATAATATTGGCGTTGTCGGTCAGGGAAGCCAGCTTTTTATACGCACCAATGAAATTCCGCCATCAGTTAATGTGGCTATTGATAAACAACAAGGGCTTTCATGCACAATCACCTTCGGTAAACAGATTGATGAAAGTAGAACTTATATTTGCCAATAAGCATCGGGTAACTTTATGAGAATTAACATAGTGTTATTTATATTCATGATGATAGTTATACCTGCGAGCTATGCGGCATGTTATGGAGAGTTGTCAGCGCAGCATAATTTGGTTGTTCAGGGGGATTTTGCGCTAACTCAAACACAAACGGCGACATATGAACATAATTTTAATGATTCGTCATGCGTGAGTACGAATACTATTACCCCCATGAGTCCTTCGGATATTATTGTTGGGCTTTATAACGATACCATTAAATTAAATTTACATTTTGAATGGACTAACAAAAACAGCATCACATTATCAAATAACCAGACCAGTTTCACCAGTGGTTATTCAGTAACGGTGACATCGGCAGCCAGTAACGCGAAAGTGAATGTTTCTGCGGGGGGCGGCGGAGCAGTGATGATTAATGGTGTCGCGACATTATCCAGTGCTTCATCAACAACGCGTGGGAGTGCCGCAGTACAATTTTTACTGTGTTTGTTAGGAGGAAAGTCGTGGGATGCATGTGTGAATAGCTACAGAAATGCATTGGCACAGAATGCAGGTGTCTATTCCTTTAATCTGGCATTGTCATACAACCCGATAACAACGACCTGCAAACCTGATGATTTATTAATTACTTTAGAGAGTATTCCCGTTTCACAGTTACCAGCCCCAGGTAACAAAACAACAATAAATAGCAAGAAAGGGGATATTATTCTGCGTTGTAAAAATTTATTAGGTCAACAAAATCAAACATCAAGGAAAATGCAGGTGTATTTATCAAGTTCTGACTTGTTAACCAGCAGTAACACGATACTGAAAGGTGCGGAAGATAATGGCGTAGGGTTTATTCTTGAAAGTAATGGTTCGCCAGTCACACTTTTAAATATCACTGACAGTAGTACAGGATATACAAATTTAAAGGAAATTGCTGCGAAGTCAAAAATTACAGATACAACGGTCTCAATTCCAATAACAGCCAGTTACTATGTTTATGATAAAAACAAAATTAAATCTGGCGCACTGGAGGCTACCGCATTAATCAACGTGAAATATGACTAATAACAAGTAAGACGAGCAAGTGGCTAATAATAAAAAATAACAAGGTGTCTGCATTTCCCCCTCATGATGAGGGGGCTTTTTTTAGCGATGGTAAAATATTTCGCCGTCGTAGGCTTTAATGATTTTACCGTCAGTGTCGTTGATCAACACATATGCGCCACCCATATAGGTCCAGTGGGTTCCGGCGTCAGGCGCAGGCAGGTTACGCAACTGCCACTGCTTAATATTGTACTCATCGGTGCGGTACATCTCTGGAACGGTATCGCCTGGTTTGAAATGCTTGAAGTCAGCGATGAAACTGCTCAACTCATACTTTGAAATTCCAGAGGCATTGGTCGAACCCGCAGTGGCCGGTGCGGCCCACGCTACGCTGGTTGCCAGCAACAGTGCACCCAACAATAACTTATTTCTTATGGTCATATACTCTCCACGTTGGGGATCAGTAAAATCAGTCGCATATCTTTCCTGTCATACAATATAACCGACAAGCGATATTTTGTTAGTGATCCCATGATTTCGTAAAAAGTGTAAATGAAAGGATGCTGTAAAAGCATCCTCATCGGGCGAAGAGTCAGCGGAAATAGCTGATTTAAGAATCATCCTGGGTTGAAGATAACATGCAAGCCCAAAGGATTGAGTTATCGCATTATGCCCATAACGCCATGCACGCCCATATACACTCCGACTAAGCCAATTAACAGGCTGGAAAAATAGGGGGCTTTTTTGGCGAGTGTGTTAAAGCCGCTCCAGCGTTTTGCCACTTGCTGGACACTGATTGCCGCGCCAACGCCCACGGTGACCAGCGTTAACGCGAGGCCAATACTGAAGCTAACGACCAGAGTTGCTCCCAGAGTGAGGGCTTTCAGTTGAATACAAATCAGCAGTACAGTTATCGCTGCAGGGCAGGGGATCAGTCCGCCTGTCAAGCCAAACAATAAAATCTGCCAGTTCGTGACTTCCCTGCCATCAAAGCGTCGTTTAATGTCATTTGCATGAGCCAGCTCATGGGCGTCCTGATATTCGACATTCTCGCCATGTCCGTGATGGTGATGATGTTCGTGATCATGGTCATGATGGTGGTGTTCGTGATCATGCCCGTGCATATTCTCAAGCCAGTTTCGTTCACCGCGCCATGTGCGCCAGAACATCCATAATGCGGTGCCGAGAATGATGACCGCAGAAATTAACTGTAGCCACGGTTCCGCCGACTGCGCAGTAAAGCGTTTGCTGATCACCATCCCGCCAAAGGCAATCAACCAGACTACCGCAGTATGCGAAATGGTTGCTGCCAGTCCAAGCATTACCGCCTGTTTAATCGTACCTTTAATGGCGATGATAAACGCCGCCATCATCGTTTTTGAGTGCCCTGGCTCCAGGCCATGAAGCGCACCAAGTAAGATGGCGCTGGGAATAAAAAACCAGGCGTTTCCTTGCTGAAGAAGAGTGGTAAATTCAGTCATGATAATAATTCTTAGTATTAAGTGGATGCAGAGATTCTACTCCCCCCCAGTACATGATACTACCCCCCAGTAGATTAATAGTGCTATGATTTTTCATTATCTTGTTAACCAGGTGTTGCCATGTCTCATACCATCCGCGATAAACAGAAACTAAAAGCGCGCGCCAGTAAGATTCAGGGACAGGTCGTTGCGCTCAAGAAAATGCTCGATGAACCGCATGAATGCGCTGCCGTTCTACAACAGATTGCCGCCATTCGTGGTGCGGTAAACGGCCTGATGCGGGAAGTGATTAAAGGGCATCTGACGGAACACATTGTTCACCAGGGTGATGAACTAAAGCGTGAAGAAGACCTGGATGTCGTTCTGAAGGTGCTGGATTCGTATATAAAATAGTTCCGTAACGTTATTGTAATACTGCCGTTTTTCCTCATTTACAACGTGCGCGCCGGACATTAACATCCTCCTCTGCGATCCATCATCGCAACCAAACGACTCGGGGTGCCCTTCTGCGTGAAGGCTGAGAAATACCCGTATCACCTGATCTGGATAATGCCAGCGTAGGGAAGTCACAGGCCGCCAGGTCATTGCTTCTTCACGTTATGGCAGGAGCAAATTATGCAAGTCGACCTGCTGAGTCCGGCGCAATCTGCGCTCGTGTTACACCTTTTTCACCAATATTCCCCCCTTGTGCATTGCATGACCAATGATGTGGTGCAAACCTTTACTGCCAATACTTTACTGGCGCTCGGCGCATCGCCAGCGATGGTTATCGAAACCGAAGAGGCCAGTCAATTTGCGGCAATTGCCAGTGCCTTGCTGATTAACGTTGGCACACTGACGCAGCCACGCGCACAGGCGATGCGTGCCGCCATAGAACAGGCAACACGCTCCCAAACGCCCTGGACGCTTGATCCAGTAGCGGTTGGTGCACTCGATTATCGCCGCCGTTTTTGTCTGGAACTCCTGTCTCATAAACCAAGCGCCATACGCGGTAATGCTTCGGAAATCATGGCATTAGCAGGCATCGCTAATGGTGGTCGTGGTGTGGATTCTACCGACGCCGCAGCCAACGCGTTACCCGCCGCACAAACTCTGGCAAATGAAACTGGCGCAATCGTCGTGGTCACTGGCGAAGTAGATTATGTTACCGATGGTTGTCGCACCGTTGGCATTCATGGCGGTGACCCGTTAATGACCAGAGTGGTAGGAACTGGCTGTGCATTATCGGCAGTTGTCGCTGCCTGTTGTGCGTTACCAGGCAATACTCTGGAAAATGCTGCATCTGCCTGTCACTGGATGAAACAAGCGGGAGAACGCACAGTCATCAAAAGCGAAGGGCCGGGCAGTTTTGTCCCACATTTCCTTGATGCGCTCTGGCAACAGACGCAGGAGGTGCAGGCATGAAACGGATTAACGCTCTGACGATAGCCGGTACTGACCCGAGCGGTGGCGCAGGGATTCAGGCCGATCTTAAAACCTTTTCGGCACTTGGCGCTTACGGCTGTTCGGTAATTACCGCGCTGGTGGCGCAAAATACCCGTGGCGTACAGTCGGTGTATCGCATTGAGCCTGATTTTGTCGCTGCACAGCTTGATTCGGTGTTCAGCGATGTGCGAATCGACACTACCAAAATCGGCATGTTGGCAGAAACCGATATAGTTGAAGCGGTAGCAGAACGGCTGCAACGTTATCAGATCCAAAACGTGGTGCTGGATACTGTCATGCTGGCGAAAAGCGGCGACCCTCTGCTTTCACCTTCGGCGGTTGCCACACTACGCAGTCGTTTATTACCGCAGGTTTCATTAATAACGCCAAACTTGCCCGAAGCTGCCGCCTTGCTCGACGCACCACACGCGCATAATGAACAGGAAATGCTGGAGCAGGGGCGTGAATTATTGGCGATGGGCTGTGGCGCTGTGCTAATGAAAGGCGGTCATCTGGATGATGAACAAAGCCCGGACTGGCTGTTTACCCGCGACGGCGAACAACGTTTTACCGCGCCGCGTATTATGACCAAAAACACCCACGGCACCGGTTGTACGCTCTCTGCGGCACTGGCGGCGTTGCGCCCGCGTCATACAAACTGGGCTGACACCGTACAGGAGGCAAAAAGCTGGCTTTCAGCGGCGTTAGCCCAGGCAGACTCACTGGAAGTCGGTCACGGTATTGGTCCGGTTCACCACTTCCACGCCTGGTGGTGAGCACCGTACTATAGCTGCTTTGGTTATTGTCAGCTCTTTTGCGCTGAAATTCAGGGATGAAACTAATGCAGCTAAAAATCGTCAGTCGCAAAAAATTCACCGCCTTGTTATGCGCTCTGGGGCTAATTTCCATCGTTGCGATTTATCCCCGCCAGACGGTGAATTTTTTCTATTCCACAGCAATTCAGATCAAAGACTACATTCACTTTTACGGTTATCGCCCGGTCAAATCTTTTGCTATTCGCATTCCTGCCAGTTACACCATTCACGGAATAGATGTTTCACGCTGGCAGGAGCGGATCGACTGGCAGCGTGTGGCAAAAATGCGCGATAACGGTATCCGCTTACAATTTGCCTTTATTAAGGCGACGGAAGGCGAAAAGCTGGTGGATCCCTATTTTTCGCGTAACTGGCGTCAAAGCCGCGAAAATGGCCTGCTGCGTGGGGCATATCATTATTTTTCTCCGTCGGTAGCTGCGCCGGTTCAGGCGCGATTATTTCTGCAAACGGTGGGTTTTACACAAGATGATTTTCCTGCGGTGCTGGACGTAGAAGAGCGGGGAAAATTATCAGCAAAAGAATTACGCAAGCGGGTCAGTCAGTGGTTAAAAATGGTTGAAAAGAGCACGGGCAAAAAGCCGATTATTTATGCTGGTGCGACGTTTTATCACACGAATCTGGCGGGATATTTCAATGAATATCCGTGGTGGGTGGCTCACTATTATCAACGTCGCCCGGACAATGACGGCCTGGCCTGGCGTTTCTGGCAGCATTCCGACCGTGGACAGGTGGATGGCATTAATGGTCCGGTAGATTTTAATGTGTTTAACGGCACGGTGGAGGAGTTCCAGGCATTCGTTCATGGGATTAAAGAAACGCCTTAAATAAGAAGCAGTGATATACTCCCACCAGACTCCCCCGGCAGGAAAAAGACAAATGGAACAAGCGCATACCCAGCTTATTGCCCAACTGAATGAACGTATTTTAGCGGCGGACAACACACCGCTTTATATTAAGTTTGCCGAAACGGTAAAAAATGCCGTGCGCAGCGGGGTGCTGGAGCATGGCAATATTTTGCCCGGCGAACGCGATTTAAGTCAGTTAACCGGCGTTTCGCGCATTACAGTGCGCAAGGCGATGCAGGCGCTGGAAGAAGAGGGTGTGGTGACGCGTTCGCGTGGTTACGGCACGCAGATCAACAACATCTTCGAATACTCGTTAAAAGAAGCGCGAGGCTTTTCGCAGCAGGTGGTGTTGCGCGGTAAAAAGCCCGACACGCTGTGGGTTAACAAGCGAGTGGTAGAGTGCCCCGAAGAAGTCGCGCAGCAGCTGGCGGTTGAAGCAGGAAGTGATGTCTTCTTGCTTAAGCGCATTCGCTACGTGGATGAAGAAGCGGTATCGATTGAGGAGTCGTGGGTTCCTGCGCATTTAATTCATGATGTTGATGCCATCGGTATTTCTCTCTATGACTACTTTCGCAGTCAGCATATTTTTCCAAAGCGTACCCGTTCCCGCGTTAGCGCCCGAATGCCGGATGCCGAGTTTCAGTCACATATTCAGTTAGATAGCAAAATACCGGTGCTGGTGATCAAGCAAGTGGCGCTTGACCAACAGCAACGACCAATTGAGTACAGCATCAGTCACTGTCGCAGCGATCTATACGTTTTTGTGTGCGAGGAGTAGTTCCTCGCGCGTTGGCGCGCAATCACCGCCGCGATGTCCGACAACCCACGATGCCACCGCATTACCCAGCAACACTGCATCTGCCAGTGACAGACCGGATGCCAGCCCGGCAAGTACGCCACCTGCATGGCTATCACCTGCACCAATCGTATCAACGACTTGCGTTGGAAATGCCGGAACACAGCCTGATGCGTTGTCGCTGAAATACCAGGCACCTTCTTTATCCAGACGAACGATCAATGGCGCGGCAAATTTCTCCTGCCACTGCTTGCCAGTCGTTGTTATATCTGCGGATAAACGAAAACGTTCGGCAGCAATTTCAGCCTCCTGGCGATTAAGCGACACCAGCGGTCGACAAGCCATGATGCGCGCAAGTAATGCATCCGGAATATCGCCAATACGAGGGCCAAAATCAATAAACGGCGTCACGTCTTGCAGTCCCTCCAGCCAATCCACTAACAATTCGCCGCAGGGCGAGGCCAGTTGATAACCAGAAAAATAGAGCAGGCTACCAGGTGTAACGGTTAGTCGCACCAGCCACTGGTGATTCCACTGATTTTCCACGCCGCTGAACGACATAAAAGTGCGTTCGCCATCCGGCTCAACCAGCGCCAGACACCAGCCGTTATCGCCTTCGGCGTTATCGATCAGGCTGATTAATCCCTCTTTTGCCATTCGGTTGCGAATAATCTCCGCCCACACCCCCTGACCGAGCGGCAAGGCGTTACCCGCCTCGATACCGAGACGCTTTAACGCCACGGCAATGTTCAACGCACAGCCGCCAACATTTACGCTCTGCTGTTTCAGTTCGATATCGCACCCGCGCCAGGGCAGGGCGTAAGCGTCGGCGATCACATCAATGACCGCCGCACCAATTACCATAACCGGCTGACGCGTCGTTAATTGTGGCAGCAGCGTGTGTAACCGAGCGCCGCTCATACCGCCTCCCGTTGTTGGCGATACTTCGCCAGCGCCGTGGCGTAACGGTTGAAATCAAGCTGATTTACCGCATCCAGCTCCGCCTTTAATGCCGGATCGATAGCATTAATGCCATGCAACGCGCCGCAAATCGCCGTCGCCATCGCGCCGATGGTGTCAGTGTCGCCGCCAAGATTGGCGCACAGGACGGCGCAGCGGTTAGGATCGGTTTGTGCCAGTTCAACCAGCGCAATGGCGCACGGAACGGACTCGATAGTGCTGGTGCCCGCGCCAACCACCTGGTAAAGCTGTTCGCTGGCGGATTCGGTGCCGTCGGCGTGACGAACAATCTTCAGCGCAATCTCCAGACGTGCTGCCAGTGAGGCGCTGAACGTAGAGATGCGTTTTTGCTGAGCATGTCGCGCAATCGAAGGCAGTGAATCAACAATCGCTGACCAGCTTTCTCCATCAATGGCACGAGAAATCGCCCATGCGATGACTACCGCACCTGCAATCGCCAGATCGGATTTGTGGGTCGGGCTGGACGCCAGCGCCACATCATCAATAAAGGAATCAACATCGCGCGCCGGAAGCAAACAACCCAATGGCGAGACGCGCATCGCGGCACCGTTAGTCACGCCATTGTTTTCCAGCTCAGCAACGGGCTTTCCGTCGCGAATGGCGTTAAGCGCAATTTTTGAGGTCGGGCCAAGCACGTTTTTGTTGAAGGCGTCGAAACGCAGCGCCCAGTCGAGAATATTACGCCCAATCAGATCCGGGTCGATCTCGCCTTCACGTTCCAACAGCGCATCCGCCAGACACTGCGCCATCGAGGTATCATCGGTGAATTCGGCGCGGTTAAAATAACAGGCCGCGTTATTCTCCTTTGGTCCAGGCAGAAATCGGTCAATCCAGCCAAAGTGTGCTTTGACGCGGGAACGAGGCCAAAGCTCGGAGGGCATCCCCATCGCATCCCCTAACGCCTGCCCGTAAAGAGCACCGAGAATACGTTCTGTTTTCATTTTGCTTCCTCTTGTGTCAACGCATTATCGCGATCACCGACTTTGATAGCCGTAATTTCGTTGTCGGATTCGCGGAAAAAAATCATGAACAGCACGGCGATAATGGCAATCATCACCGCGCCGAAAGTCCACATTCCAGCCCAGTTGAAAGTCAGCCCGTTTACTGGCTCCTGATAAGCGAACATCTTTTCCATCATCACGCCGCCAAGACGATAACCGAGCAAACTGCCGAAGCCCTGGCAGCAGAGCGTGATCAGCCCCTGCGGGGCGGTACGCATATGCACGGGAGCTTTTTTATCGACATAGATGTAGGCGGTAACGTAGTAAAAATCGTAACTTACGCCGTGCAACAAAATGCCGAGGAACAGTAACGCGTAGGTGAAATATTCATCCGCACTGCCGTAAATAAAGAAGCCATAGCGAATTGCGGCAGTGACCAGACCAAGCAATAATACCTTTTTGATACCAAAGCGTTTGGTGAAAAACGGCAATGCCAGCATAAAGAAGATTTCAGAGAACTGGCCGAGCGTCATCCAGCCGGTGGCGTTTTTCATGCCGACTTCGGTCAGATAACCGTTGGCAAAGATGTAATAGAATGCCAGCGGCATCGCAAACAGGAACGAACAGAAGAAAAAGACGAGGAAGTTTTTATCGCGTAGCAGGATCAGCGCATCCAGGCCGAGCATGACTTTAATGTCCATTTTGCCAGTGCTTTTTGGCGGCGTATCGGGCAGGAAAAATGCAAACACACCGAGTAAAGCAGAACTTGCGGCGGTAATCAGCAGTGGAATATTGGTCGGTGAGATATCGGCATAACCCAGCATTTGCGGCAGGAATCCGCACGCCAGACCGGAGGTAATCCAGCCGATAGTGCCCATCACCCGAATGCGCGGGAAATCACGCTCCACATCCGGCACATTGGCAAAGGCAATACTGTTAGTCAGCGCAATGGTCGGCATATAGGTTAGCGAGTAGGCCAGCAGTAACGGGAAGAACCCGGCAAAAGTGGTTTGCTGTGCGGCGAAGTACATCAGCACTGCGCCAGCGAACATCAATACAGCCAGCACTTTCTGAGCTGAGAAAAAACGGTCAGTGATGGAGCCAACCAGAATCGGCGACAGGATCGCCGCAATGGCAGTGCAGGCATACGACCAGCCAATTTCTCCGGCACTAAAACCACTTTTACTTAACCACAACCACAATGGCACAAACCACGCGCCCCAGATAAACCATTCAACAAACATCATGAACGACAGCTTTGCTGTTGTTTTCATCTTTTAATTCCTTCATGACAGGTAATGTAAGGTACGCGCTGACAATACCACCTAATAATACCTTTTAAATACCTTTGCGATGAAAACTTGACCGCTGTAACACTTTTTCTGATGAATCGAGCCAACAGAAAACGCTGAAAAAACATCCTGAGAATGGAAAAAATAGCCTGTAACGACCAGGATTATGATTGCCCGCAAAATGCGGGCCAGGACAATCCATAGCCGATATTCAATCGGAATTTACGGGAGCATAGTAATGACAGATATTGCGCAGTTGCTTGGCAAAGATGCCGACAACCTTTTACAGCATCGTTGTATGACTATTCCTTCTGACCAGCTTTATCTCCCCGGACATGACTACGTAGACCGTGTGATGATTGACAATAATCGCCCGCCAGCGGTGTTACGTAATATGCAGACGCTGTACAACACCGGGCGTCTGGCGGGAACGGGATACCTTTCCATTTTGCCGGTTGATCAGGGCGTCGAACACTCTGCCGGAGCTTCATTTGCCGCTAACCCGCTCTACTTTGACCCGAAAAATATTGTTGAACTGGCGATCGAAGCGGGCTGTAACTGTGTGGCGTCAACCTACGGCGTGCTGGCATCGGTATCGCGGCGTTACGCGCATCGCATTCCGTTCCTCGTCAAACTCAACCATAACGAGACGCTAAGTTACCCGAATACCTACGATCAAACGCTGTATGCCAGCGTAGAGCAGGCGTTCAACATGGGGGCGGTGGCGGTTGGTGCGACCATCTATTTTGGCTCGGAAGAGTCACGTCGCCAGATTGAAGAAATTTCTGCGGCCTTTGAACGTGCGCATGAACTGGGCATGGTGACCGTGCTGTGGGCATATCTGCGTAATTCCGCCTTTAAGAAAGAGGGCGTTGATTACCACGTTTCCGCCGACCTGACCGGCCAGGCGAACCATCTGGCGGCGACCATTGGCGCGGACATCGTCAAACAGAAAATGGCGGAAAATAACGGCGGCTATAAAGCGATTAATTACGGTTACACCGATGACCGTGTTTACAGCAAGTTGACCAGCGAAAACCCGATTGATCTGGTGCGTTATCAGTTAGCTAACTGTTATATGGGGCGCGCAGGGTTGATTAACTCCGGCGGCGCTGCGGGCGGTGAAACTGACCTTAGCGATGCGGTGCGTACTGCGGTTATCAACAAACGCGCAGGCGGAATGGGGCTGATCCTCGGACGTAAAGCGTTTAAGAAATCGATGGTCGATGGCGTGAAACTGATTAACGCCGTGCAGGACGTTTATCTCGATAGCAAAATTACTATTGCCTGATGCGACGCTGAAGCGTCTTATCATGCCTGTACACAGCACTACCCTGTTGGTCGGATAAGGCGTTCACGCCGCATCCGGCATAAAACCACGCGCACTTTGCTACGGCTTCCCTCTTGGGAGGCCGTTTTTTTGTCTGTCATTGCTGGATTGATTTTCATTTTGTCGTTTTTGTGATCATTATCTCGACATTTAAAAGCAAATAATTTCATTATGTTTTGAAATCGAAAATAAACGATAGGATGTGAAAATGTACGTGGTATCGACAAAGCAGATGTTGAACAACGCGCAGCGCGGTGGCTACGCGGTTCCGGCATTCAATATTCACAATCTCGAAACGATGCAGGTAGTGGTGGAAACCGCAGCCAGCCTGAATGCGCCGGTCATCATCGCCGGAACGCCCGGCACGTTTAACCATGCCGGAACAGAAAACTTGCTGGCGCTGGTTAGCGCGATGGCGAAGCAGTATCACCATCCGCTGGCGATTCACCTTGACCATCACACAAAGTTTGACGATATCGCGCAGAAAGTGCGCTCCGGTGTGCGCTCGGTGATGATTGACGCCTCGCATTTGCCTTATACGCAGAATATTGCACGAGTCAAAGAAGTGGTGGATTTTTGCCATCGCTTTGATGTCAGCGTCGAAGCTGAACTGGGGCAACTTGGCGGTCAGGAAGACGATGTGCAAGTCAATGAAGCCGATGCTTTATATACCAATCCAGCACAAGCCCGCGAATTTACGCAAGCGACGGGAATTGATTCCCTGGCTGTCGCCATCGGCACCGCTCACGGTATGTATGCCAGTGCTCCGGCGCTGGATTTCTCCCGCCTTGAGGCCATTCGTCAGCAGGTTGCGCTACCGCTGGTACTGCATGGTGCGTCGGGACTGTCTTCTGCGGACATTCGCCAAACAATCAACCTGGGTATTTGCAAAATCAATGTCGCGACGGAGCTGAAAAATGCCTTCTCGCAGGCGTTAAAACGTTATCTGGCGGAACATCCGGAGGCGACCGATCCCCGAAATTATTTGCAGTCGGCCAAATTGGCAATGCGCGATGTGGTGAGCAAAGTGATTGCCGATTGTGGCTGCGAGGGCAGGGCATAACGCATCTGCCATTTAACAAGGAAAAACCATGAAAACGTTAATTGCCCGGCATAAAGCCGGTGAACATATTGGCATATGTTCTGTCTGTTCGGCGCATCCGTTGGTTATTGAAGCGGCGCTGGCTTTCGATCTCAGCAGCACACGCAAAGTGCTGATTGAAGCAACGTCAAACCAGGTCAATCAATTTGGCGGTTATACCGGAATGACACCGGCAGATTTTCGCGAATTTGTTTTTGCGATTGCCGATAGAGTTGGGTTTGCGCGCGAGCGCATTATTCTTGGCGGTGATCATCTGGGGCCAAACTGCTGGCAGCAAGAAAATGCGGATGCGGCGATGGAAAAATCCGTCGAGCTGGTAAAGGCATATGTTCGTGCTGGTTTCAGTAAAATTCATCTTGATGCGTCAATGTCCTGTGCGGGCGACCCTGTACCGTTAGCGCCAGAAACGGTTGCTGAACGTGCCGCTGTACTTTGTCACGCGGCGGAAAGCGCGGCGACAGATTGCCAGCGTGAACAACTGACTTATGTGATTGGCACCGAAGTTCCGGTTCCGGGCGGCGAGGCCAGCGCCATTCAGTCGGTGCACATCACAAGGGTAGAAGATGCCGCCAATACTTTACGCACACATCAAAAAGCGTTTATTGCCCGTGGCCTGACAGAGGCGTTAACGCGCGTGGTTGCGATAGTGGTACAGCCTGGCGTTGAATTTGATCACAGCAATATTATCCATTATCAGCCGCAAGAAGCGCAGGCGCTGGCGCAATGGATAGAAAACAGCAAAATGGTCTATGAAGCACATTCCACCGATTACCAGACCCGGGCGGCGTATCGGGAATTAGTACGCGATCACTTTGCAATTTTGAAAGTAGGGCCAGCATTAACCTTTGCTTTACGCGAGGCGATATTTGCTCTGGCGCAAATTGAGCGGGAACTTATCGCGCCGGAAAATCGCAGCAGTTGTCTTGACGTGATTGAAGAAGTCATGCTCGACGAACCGCAATACTGGAAAAAATATTACCGTACTGGATTTAACGATTCTTTGCTGGATATTCGTTATAGCCTTTCTGATCGTATCCGTTATTACTGGCCGCATAGCCGAATTAAAAATAGCGTCGAGATGATGATGGCGAACCTTGATGGTGTCGAAATTCCACTGGGTATAATTAGTCAGTATTTGCCAAAACAATTTGAACGCATCCAGAGTGAGGAACTCAAGGCGATACCACATCAGCTTATTATGGATAAGATTTTTGATGTTCTGCGCGCCTATCGTTACGGTTGTGCAAAATAATAAGGATGTAATATGACAAAGCTATTTGTTCGTAGCGGTATTTCGTTTGCCGATCGCCGCGAAGCACTAACCCATATTGGCAATGAAATGGTCGCGCAAGGTGTTGTTCATGACTCCTGGCCGCAGGCATTAATTGCCAGAGAAGCGGAATTCCCCACCGGGATTATGCTGGAACAGCACGCCATTGCAATACCGCACTGCGAGGCGATTCATGCAAAAACGTCAGCCATTTATCTGTTAAGACTCGCGGATAAAATCAATTTTCAGCAAGCCGATGATGATAATGAAGTGGCGGTTTCATTAATCATCGCCCTGATTGTAGAAAATCCACAGCAGCAACTGAAACTTTTACGCCGTTTATTTGGCAAGCTGCAACAACCCGATGTGGTCGAAACGCTTATCAGCATTCCTGAAGTGCAATTAATGGAATATTTCAAAACATCTGTTTTAGATTCAAATGAATAAAATCCCTCTGTACTAATAAAAAGGACTATTTATGAAACGCAAGATTATTGTCGCTTGCGGAGGCGCGGTTGCGACTTCTACGATGGCGGCGGAAGAGATTAAAGAGTTATGTCAGAGCCATAATATCCCTGTTGAATTAATTCAGTGTCGGGTTAATGAAATAGAAACTTATATGGATGGTGTACATCTGATTTGTACCACTGCCAAAGTTGACCGCAGTTTTGGTGATATTCCGTTAGTTCACGGTATGCCTTTTGTTTCTGGTGTAGGGATCGAAGCATTACAAAATAAAATTCTGACTATCTTACAGGGGTGACCTATGTTTTCAGAAGTCATGCGTTATATTCTCGACCTTGGCCCTACGGTCATGTTACCGATTGTCATTATTATTTTTTCAAAAATATTAGGCATGAAAGCAGGCGATTGCTTTAAAGCGGGTCTGCATATCGGGATTGGCTTTGTTGGCATCGGTCTGGTGATTGGCTTAATGCTGGATTCTATTGGCCCGGCGGCGAAAGCGATGGCGGAAAATTTCGACCTAAATCTGCATGTGGTCGATGTCGGCTGGCCGGGATCATCTCCAATGACCTGGGCGTCGCAAATTGCGCTGGTGGCTATTCCAATTGCAATTCTGGTTAACGTGGCAATGCTGCTCACGCGTATGACGCGGGTAGTGAATGTCGATATCTGGAATATCTGGCATATGACCTTCACCGGCGCGTTGCTGCACCTGGCGACGGGTTCATGGCTGATTGGCATCGCGGGAGTGGTGATTCACGCAGCGTTTGTTTATAAGTTGGGCGACTGGTTTGCCCGCGATACCCGTGATTTCTTTGAGCTGGAAGGCATTGCCATTCCGCACGGCACATCGGCGTATATGGGGCCGATTGCGGTGCTGGTCGATGCCATTATCGAAAAAACCCCTGGTATTAACCGGATTAAATTTAGCGCCGACGATATTCAGCGCAAATTTGGCCCTTTTGGCGAACCGGTCACCGTGGGTTTTGTGATGGGACTGATTATCGGCATTCTTGCCGGTTACGATGTCAAAGGCGTATTGCAACTGGCGGTAAAAACGGCGGCGGTGATGCTGCTGATGCCACGGGTGATCAAACCTATCATGGATGGTTTAACGCCCATCGCGAAGCAGGCGCGTAGCCGTTTACAGGCGAAGTTCGGCGGTCAGGAGTTTTTGATTGGGCTTGATCCGGCGTTGCTGCTGGGGCATACGGCTGTGGTGTCGGCAAGCCTGATTTTTATCCCGCTCACTATTTTGATTGCCGTTTGTGTTCCGGGTAATCAGGTGCTGCCGTTTGGCGACCTTGCCACCATCGGCTTCTTTGTGGCGATGGCGGTCGCGGTGCATCGTGGAAACCTGTTCCGCACCCTGATCTCTGGCGTCATCATTATGAGCATCACCCTGTGGATTGCGACGCAAACTATTGGCCTGCATACCCAACTGGCTGCCAATGCGGGCGCGTTAAAAGCCGGAGGCATGGTGGCTTCGATGGATCAGGGCGGTTCACCGATTACCTGGTTACTGATTCAGGTTTTCTCCCCGCAGAATATCCCCGGTTTCATTATTATCGGCGCTATTTATCTCACCGGTATTTTTATGACCTGGCGTCGGGCGCGCGGTGTTATTAACAAAGAGAAAGCTGCTGTCGCACAATAAATTATACCCAAGGGGGAGAATATCCCCCTTTATCACTCAGGAGTTTTTATGAAATCAGTTGTTAATGATACTGATGGTATTGTCCGCGTGGAAGAACACAAGTTACCCGAAATTCATCATCAGGATGATGTGCTAATTAAAATTGCCAGTTCAGGTTTATGTGGTTCCGATTTGCCTCGAATATTTAAAAATGGCGCACATTATTACCCCATAACATTGGGACATGAATTCAGTGGTTTTGTTGATGCCGTGGGGAGTGGGGTAAATGATTTACAACCTGGCGATGCGGTCGCTTGTGTGCCGTTATTACCCTGTTTTAAATGTCCGGAATGTCTGAAAGGGTTTTATTCCCAGTGTGCGAAATATGATTTTATTGGATCACGACGCAACGGGGGATTGGCCGAATATATTGTGGTGAATCGGAAAAATGTCTTTGCACTACCGGCAGATATGCCTATTGAGGATGGTGCATTTATAGAGCCAATTACCGTCGGCCTGCACGCTTTCCATTTAGCGCAAGGTTGTGAGAATAAAAACGTCATTATTATTGGTGCCGGAACCATCGGCCTGCTGGCGATCCAGTGCGCCAGTGCGCTGGGGGCGAAGAGTGTGACGGCTATCGATATTAGCCCAGAAAAACTGGCACTGGCAAAATCCTTCGGTGCCACGCAAACATTTAACAGCAGCGAAATGAGTGCGCCACAAATGCAGGCCGTTTTACGCGAACTGCGCTTTAATCAGCTTATCCTTGAGACGGCTGGCGTACCGCAGACCGTCGAACTGGCGGTAGAGATTGCCGGACCTCATGCACAACTGGCGCTGGTGGGCACGTTGCATCAGGATCTGCATTTAACGTCGGCGACGTTTGGCAAAATATTGCGTAAAGAGTTGACGGTTATCGGCAGTTGGATGAACTACTCCAGCCCGTGGCCGGGGCAGGAGTGGGAAACAGCGAGCCGCTTGCTGGCAGAGCGTAAGTTATGTCTGGAGCCATTAATCGCTCACCGTGGGAGCTTTGAAAGTTTCGCCCAGGCGGTGCGTGACATCGCTCGCAATACCATGCCGGGTAAGGTGTTACTCATTCCCTGAAACCGTGGGCCAGCGTGATGCTGGCCCGGCGTTGTGCAAAACAGATCATTCACCAATGGTCCCCCTTCGTTTACACTATGCGCAATTGAATATGGGTAAATGACGATGAATTCATTCGAGCGAAGGAATAAGATCATCCAATTAGTGAATGAACAGGGGACCGTGCTTGTTCAGGATCTGGCGGGAATATTTGCTGCCTCGGAAGCGACAATCCGTGCCGATTTGCGCTTTCTCGAACAAAAAGGCGTGGTTACGCGCTTTCATGGTGGTGCGGCGAAAATAATGTCCGGCAATAGCGAAACCGAGACACAGGAAGTAGGATTTAAAGATCGCTTTCAGCTCGCCAGTGCGCCGAAAAACAGAATTGCACAGGCAGCAGTAAAAATGATCCACGAAGGGATGACCGTTATTCTCGACAGCGGAAGTACGACAATGCTTATCGCCGAAGGATTAATGACCGCCAAAAATATCACGGTGATTACCAACAGTCTCCCTGCGGCATTTGCCCTTTCCGAAAATAAAGATATTACGCTGGTGGTTTGTGGTGGCACGGTACGCCATAAAACGCGCTCGATGCATGGTTCCATTGCCGAGCGTTCATTGCAGGATATTAATGCCGATTTAATGTTTGTTGGCGCGGACGGTATCGATGCGGTTAATGGCATTACCACCTTTAATGAAGGTTATTCGATTAGCGGTGCTATGGTCACCGCAGCAAATAAAGTGGTTGCGGTACTGGACTCAACGAAATTTAACCGCCGTGGATTTAATCAGGTACTGCCAATCGAAAAAATTGACATTATTATTACTGATGATGCCGTGTCAGAGGTGGATAAACTGGCATTGCAGAATACACGGGTGAAATTAATTACGGTGTAGTATTCATCTGTTCAGTTTGTATGCCGGATAAGGTGTTTACACCGCATCCGGTATAACTGATTCTCCTTAATGCAAGAGAGAATAATTTATTTAACGCAATAACGGGCAATCTGGTGGTAGCCGGCAACGCAATGCTGCCGGAAGTATTTCGATATGAAAACGTTGCCCGCTTAACGGTTCGCCATCAAGATTAAAGGTGATTTCATGCGGCGCTTGTATTTCGAACCATGCCGAAGCGCCTTCAATAATATTCGGATTTTCTTCGTCAGGTTTTAAGGTTGAAAAGAGAGCTGGAAGAATTTCATCGCCGGTGAAAATACGCAGTTGTAGCAAACCATCATTGATCAGCGCATTTGGGCACAGTTGCTGACCGCCACCGGCCTGACGCCCGTTGCCAATACCAATAACCAGCGCATCGCCTTGCCAGTGAAAATTTTCACCACGGATTTCACAGCGATCCGGTTGCAGCGTATCCATGCGCATTAAGCCGTGAATGATGTAAGAGACGCCACCCAGCGCGGCTTTTAATTTCTCTGGCGTTTCGGTGGTGATGCGTGTTCCAAATCCGCCCGTTGCCATGTTGATAAAACAGGTTTGTTTGTTGACCTGCGCCATATCAATCGCAATAGCGTTACCGGCAATTGCCAGTTTAAGTGCCTTATCCAGCGCCTCAGGAATACCCACACTGGTGGCAAAATCGTTCGCTGTACCTAGCGGCAATATTCCCAAAGCAGGAATTTCATTGCCCTCACACTGAATCAACGCCGTGGAGACTTCATTAATAGTGCCATCGCCACCGCCGGCAATCACCGTTGCCACGCCAAGCTGGCGGGCTTCCTCAACAAAACGCGCAGCATCACCTTTCTCCCAGGTAACCCGCACATGAATAGTCATTCCTTCCTCACGCAGCAGTATAATTGCTTCGCGTAATGTTTCATTGTCAGTACTTTTGCCGTTAAGAATCAGTAAGCTGGCGGGGAAATCTGCCATGATCGTATGCCTTTATGATTGGTCTGTAGATAGTGTAGAGCAGAAAAGAAAAGGCGGTGTCAGAACAGGATGAAAGTCGTGGTACAAAAAAATAAGCCCGTGTAAGGGAGATTACACAGGCTAAGGAGGTGGTTCCTGGTACAGCTAGCATTTTATGGGTTATGTTTTTCAGCGAAACGGATGATAACCTTAATAAATGCAGCTGTATGTGATCGGTTTCTAAGAATTTTCCATCCGGGAAAAATAATCGAAATTAATCACTTACCGTGCGGGTTACGCGTGGTTTCACCGGAGAAATTACGCATCAGCAGTGCGTAATTGAGCTCGAGATCCTGCGGAACCGGGAGCCACACGGTATAACCATCGCCAGGCGCAACCGGCATCGCTTCACCTTTGGCATTTTCCATATGCTCAAGGGTAAAGTTGATGTTGCCCTGTGGCGTCATCAGTTCAAGGCTGTCGCCAACGGAGAACTTATTTTTCACCGCTACCGCCGCGAGATCGCCTTTGCGCTCACCGGTAAACTCCCCAACAAACTGCTGGCGGTCAGAAACGGAATAACCGTATTCGTAGTTCTGATAATCGTCGTGAGTATGGCGACGCAGGAAGCCTTCGGTGTAACCACGATGCGCCAGACCTTCCAGGGTTTCCAGCAGGCTGGTATCGAACGGTTTGCCCGCAGCGGCGTCATCGATAGCTTTACGATAAACCTGCGCGGTGCGTGCGCAATAATAGAAAGATTTGGTACGGCCTTCGATTTTCAGCGAATGCACACCCATTTTAGTCAGGCGTTCAACATGGGCGATGGCACGCAGATCTTTCGAGTTCATGATGTAAGTGCCGTGTTCATCTTCAAACGCGGTCATATATTCGCCCGGACGCTGGGCTTCTTCAATCATAAACACTTTGTCAGTTGGCGCGCCGATACCCAGCGTTGGTTCGACGTTTTGCACCGGAATCGGCTCGTATTTGTGTACGATGTTGCCGACGTCATCTTCTTTGCCTTCCTGAACGTTGTACTCCCAGCGGCAGGCGTTGGTGCAGGTGCCCTGGTTCGGGTCGCGTTTGTTGATGTAGCCAGAGAGTAGGCAGCGACCGGAGTAGGCCATGCATAATGCGCCGTGAACGAAAATTTCGAGTTCCATATCCGGCACCTGATTGCGGATCTCTTCAATCTCTTCCAGCGACAGTTCGCGGGAGAGGATCACGCGAGTCAGGCCCATTTGCTGCCAGAATTTTACCGTCGCCCAGTTTACGGCGTTGGCCTGCACCGAAAGGTGGATCGGCATTTCAGGGAAGTGCTCACGCACCAGCATAATCAGCCCCGGATCGGACATAATCAGCGCATCCGGCCCCATTTCCACTACCGGTTTCAGGTCACGGATAAAGGTTTTCAGCTTAGCGTTATGCGGCGCAATGTTGACCACGACATAAAACTTTTTCCCCAGCGCATGGGCTTCATTGATGCCGAGCTGAAGATTTTCGTGGTTGAATTCGTTGTTGCGCACACGCAGGGAGTAACGCGGCTGACCCGCATAAACAGCATCTGCGCCATAAGCGAAAGCGTAACGCATATTTTTCAGCGTTCCCGCCGGGGAAAGGAGTTCCGGTTTAAACATAATTCTCTCGTTCTGATGACAGGTCAGATCCGCTCCACCTGATGAAGCGGTTAGGGGAGTGCCCCCACTTTAAGGGCGGGCATTGTAGCGCAATCGGCGGGTTTAGCTCCAGTGCAAATGTCTGGTAGCGTCCTGGTTTTGGTTAAGGATGCGAATGACGATAATTTCCCCTGGTGATTGCAGGAAATAAATGAGGTGGCGTTCAAAAGGAAGAACAAAAATGCCTTCGCCTAATTCAGGTCTGGGAGTACCAATATTATTGTTACTCAGAATCTGGAGAACGTCTGAAAGATGTTCAACATATTTGTCGGCTTGTGGTTCGCCGAAATGGTGATAACTGTAATACCAGATGCCTTCTAAATCCTCGTTGGCTTTTGGCATGAGCTTAATAATACGCACATTATTTCCTTATCCCTGCTTTCACCTTCCGTAAAAACGCATCCTTTTCCCACGGCTGAGCTTCACCACTATTCAACCCTTCTGCAAGCATGTCACGTAACGCTTGCAGGCGAGACTCTGCTTGTTTTTCTCGAAGTAAGCGCAGTGACTCACGGATCACTTCGCTTTGGGTGCGATAGTCGCCGGATTCAATCAAGGACTCGATAAATTCGCGCAACTCATCGCCGAGATCAACCGTCATCGTTCTGGCCATGTTTATGCTCTCTTGTAAGTAAAAATCTTACGTCAGTGTATGTCATAAACCGGATAGCGTCACGAAAAGTATTAGAAGATATTTTGCTATATGAACATGTTCAGGAGGATAAGGATGGGGAGTTTTAAACAAAGAGAGCAGAATGAGTGCTTGCCTGTGCCTACCATTTTAATGGCGCAGATTAATCTTAATCATCAATAAATAAGTGTTTATTGGAAATAAAGCCGGACGCGTTATCCGCGCCCGGCTTAACTATTAAGTATTGTCTTTCACCTTCTGACTTGCGCCATTGGTTTTTACAGAAGCAATTCCGACTTCGCGTGATTGAGCGGTGGCATACATCTGGCTGGAACCGATTATCTGATGATTGCCAGCTTTCAGATTGAAATAAAATTTGCCGTTGCTCGCTGTTTTTTTCTCATAGCGTTCGTCCTGCGGGCTGTTGCTTTGCACCGAGGCAATGCCCTTTTCCGCAGCGGCTTTTGAGGTATACAGTTCGCTGGTGAGAATGATCTCACCATTGCCCGCTTTTAGCACAAACCGGAACTGATTTTCACTGCTCTTATTGAGTTCAAACCAACCAGCCATAATGACTCCTTGATTGAAATTGCGTATCGAAAACAGTATGTAACGATTTAAGTATGGGTGATATTCAGTTGACTGCCAATCAGGGGAATACCCTCTAAAGGGTGGGGGAGATTACTGATAAATATGCAGGAATCTGAATGCGGATACGGTTTTATCCCTCTCCTTTCAGAGAGGGGCATGACGGGTTAATAAACAGGAAATTCAGCTCTCACCAGGGCAACGATATATTAAACGATACGACAGGCGTCAGCTTCCCAGCGGTAACCAACACCGTAAACGGCACGGATAAAGGACTGCTCTTCGTCCAGCGCCTCCAGTTTACGGCGCAGGTTTTTAATGTGGCTGTCGATGGTGCGGTCGGTTACCACGCGGTAATCGTCATAAAGATGATTGAGTAATTGCTCGCGGGAGAATACTTTTCCCGGTTCATGGGAGAGCGTTTTCAAAAGGCGAAATTCTGCAGGTGTCAGATCAAGCATTTTGCCACGCCATGAAGCCTGAAAACGACCTTCGTCGATAATCAACGGGCTTTCGGCATCCTGTTGCTGCAACTCGCGCTGCGGTTTGCAGCGGCGCAAAATGGTCTTAACGCGCGCTACCACTTCCCGTGGGCTGTACGGTTTGCAGATGTAGTCATCGGCGCCAATCTCCAGCCCCAGCAAACGGTCGATTTCTTCGATTTTTGCCGTAACCATCACGATGGGGACATCGGAAAAACGACGAATTTCCCGGCAAAGTGTCAGACCATCGGTGCCTGGTAGCATCAGATCCAACAGGATCAGATCCGGTGGGGTCTGGCGCACGTAGGGCAGTACCTGATCGCCGTGACTGATAAGGGTCGGCGCATAGCTCGCAGCACGCAGATAATCAATGAGCAACTGCCCCAGCTTCGGTTCATCTTCCACGATCAAAATTCGTGGCGTGTTTTCGTCGATAGGTAATTCAGTCATACATCTCTCTGTAAATCCCGTTCCAGCGGTAACTCTACTGTAATGCTTACCCCGCCAAAAGGCGAATGAGTGGCAACAATGCGACCATTGTGCGCTTCAACAATGTTAAGGCAAATCGCCAGTCCCAGGCCGGAACCGCCGCTGGCACGGTTGCGGGAACCTTCGGTGCGGTAAAAACGCTCAAACAATTTTTGCAGTTGTTCGTCGCTGACGCCCGGCGCACTGTCGGCAAAAGTCAGACGTACCGTTTTGTCGCGCTGCTCGGCGGAGATTTGCAGGCTGCCGCCGCTGTCTGTGTAACGTAGACTGTTTTCCAGTAAGTTATTGAATAACTGCATTAAACGGTCGCGATCGCCAAATACGGTGATGCTATCCGGCAGGGAAAATTGCAGCTTCAGGCCACGGCTGGCGAATCGTTCGCGAAATGCGCCGCCCGCCACTTCCAGCAGTGGGATCAGATCTACCGGTGCTTTTTGATAGGCGAGGGCACCTTCATCAGACATCGATAACTGATGGAGATCGTCAACCAGTTTGGTCAGTGTACCGACCTCCGCCTGTAAAGACGCCACTGTCTCGGGCGTAAATTTACGCACGCCATCCTGAATGGCTTCCAGTTCCCCACGCAGTACTGCTAAAGGCGTGCGCAGTTCGTGAGAGATATCAGCCATAAAATCGCGGCGCATCTGTTGGTTTTTCTCCAGCGTGCTGGCGAGCTGGTTAAAGTCCTGAGCCAGTTTTCCTAATTCATCTTCGCTTGTGGGCGTCACGCGAGTGGTAAAATCGCCCGCCGCAAGTTTGTGCGTGCCATCCACCAGTCGTTTCACTGGAGCCAGCAAACCGCGCGCCAGTGGGAATGTCGCCAGCGCCGCCAGTAAGGTAGATAAAGCGACAATCAGCCAACTGGTTTGCCGTTGTTGTTTATCGAAATTGATATCGGTATTGCGGGTTAACCGTTCAACGGGTGAGGCGATCACCGCGCCAACTTCAACACCATTGACCAGAATCGGCCGCCGTGTACCGTCCAGTGGAATGGGAGAGCGTGGGCCAACCAGCACTTTGTTGTTTTGATCAACCACCCAGAACTGAGTACGCCAGCCGTGTGGCGGCATACCGGGACCCGGTTTGTCTTCATTATTATCATGTTCAAATGAGCGCAGTATCTGAAATACAAAACGATCGTTATTACGCAGAAAGCGCCAGTTACCGTGCTGGGCGTACTGCTCGCCAAGTGCATCTCCGAGCATTTGCAGCCGCTGTTCATTACCATGCTTAATGTAATCGATAAAGCCGCGCTCAAAACTGATACGTACCGCCCAGTGCATCGTGATCAATAACACAATGCAGGTGGCGAAGATCGCCAGAAACAGTTTGCCGGTAATGCCGGGTCGCCAGAACTTCATTGTGCGCTCCTTTTTCTCCGCGAAATAGCCACGTTTTGATGCGTATCGTTCGGAACTCTGGCAAAGATGAACGCCGGAAGGGCGATGAGAAACGCCATGCTAAGCCAGGTGTACATAAAGACGGTTTGTGTGGTGCCGCTGTCGACGCTGACATGTTGGGAGCCAAAAAGCCCCAGCAGCAGCCCGGCGATGGTCACACCGATGCTCATCGACAATTGCATAATCATCGACAGCAGGCTGTTGCCGCTGCTGGCCAGATTGTCTGGTAGATCTTTCAGTGTCAGGGTGTTCATGGAGGAGAAACGCGTTGAGTTGACCATCCCTTGTAAAAACAGGACGAACGGTAAAACGTAGTACCAGCCAAGCAGCGCGGTGGTCATAAACAGCAGCGTGACCAACGACAGACCCAGCGTGGTTGCCACCAGTACCCGGCGATAACCAAAGCGGTTAACCACCTGCACCACAATCCGCTTCATTCCCATGCTGCCGAGCACCATCGGGATCATCATCAGTCCGGCATGGAACGGCGAGAAACCGAGGCCAATCTGCAGGAAAACCGGCGTCATAAAGGGCAACATACCGCTGCCAATACGTCCGGCAAAACTTCCCGCCAGACCCAGCGAAAAGGTGCGGGTGCGGAACAGGTTCAGACTGAAAAGGGCGCGGTTGTTATTTCTGGCGTGCAGCAGATAAAGCACCAGTGCCACTACGCCAACCGCCACCAGGCCGGCAATCGCCAGCGGCGAAAGTCCTGTGCCTTTACTGCCATCCAGCGCCAGTGTTAACACCGCCATGCCCACCGCCAGCAACAGAAAGCCGGAGAGATCGAAGCGCCGCGTCTGCATGGTGTAGTTTGGCATTAACATTAGCGTGGCGATCGCACCGATAATCCCCACCGGAATGTTGATCAAAAAGATCCAGTGCCACGACGCGTACTCCACCAGCAGGCCGCCGAGCGCCGGACCGAGCAGTGGGCCGACCTGACCGGGCAGCGTGACAAAGGTCATCGCCGCCATATATTGCTCGCGCGGTACGATTTTCATCACCGTCAATCTGCCGACCGGCACCATCATCGCACCGCCAACGCCCTGTAACGCGCGTGCCAGCAACAGTTCGTTCAGCGTGCCGGAAAGCGCGCAAAACAGTGAACCGAGAGTAAACAGCACGATGGCGGTAAAGAAAATATTGCGTACGCCAACTTTGTCCGCCAGCCAGCCGCTGGCAGGTAGCATCACCGCCACGGTCAGTACATAAGAGACAATGACCATGTGCATATGCAGCGGGCTTTCCCCGAGACTTTGCGCCATTGAGGGAAGGGCGGTGTTGACGATGGTGGTATCCAGCGACTGCATAAAGAAGCCGAAAGCCACAATCCACAATTGCCAGCGGGTGCTGTCAGGAAGATCTGTCATTTACTCGGTTACCGTTTCTTTAGATTTTCGCGAAAAACGCAGCCGCAGACGGTCGAAAAAGAGATACACCACCGGCGTGGTATACAGCGTCAGGAGCTGACTCATTACCAGACCGCCGACAATGGTGATCCCCAATGGTTGACGCAGTTCCGAGCCGTCGCCGCCAGATAACACCAGCGGCAGCGCACCAAACAGTGCCGCGAGGGTAGTCATCATAATCGGGCGAAAACGCAGCAGACAGGCCTGGAAAATGGCTTCCTGCGGCGTCAGATTTCCATTCCTTTGAGCTTCGAGCGCAAAATCGACCATCATGATGGCGTTTTTCTTCACGATGCCGATTAATAACATAATCCCTATCAGGGCGATTAGGCTGAACGGGGCATTGAACAGTTCCAGCGCCAGCAGCGCCCCAACGCCCGCCGAGGGCAGGGTGGAGAGAATGGTCAGCGGGTGCACGTAGCTCTCGTACAACATTCCCAGCACGATATAGACCGTGGCGATCGCCGCGATAATCAGGATCACCTGCGAGTTCATCGTCTCCTGGAACACCTGCGCCGTTCCGGCAAAACTGCCGCGCACGGTCGAAGGCACGCCAAGCTGGGTCATTGCGCGATCGATTGCCGCACTGGCGTCCGAAAGCGATTTCCCGGTCGGCAGGTTGAACGAGATGGTCGAGGCTGCGGACAGTCCCTGATGATTGACCGACAGCGGCGCGTTTGCCGGTTGCCATTTGGCAAAATACGAGAGCGGGATCGCTTTGCCTTCGTTATTAATGACGAACATTTTTTCCAGCGCGCTGATGTCCTGGGTATAGCGCGGATCCACTTCCATCACCACTTTATACTGGTTCATCGGCTGGTAAATGGTCGAGATTTGCCGCTGACCAAAGGCGTTATTCAGCAGGCTGTTAGCGGCCTGCACGTCGATTCCCAGCCGCGCCATGGTGTCACGGTCGTAAACCAGGTTCATCTCTGCGCCGTTGTCCTGCTGGTCTGAATTCACGTCCGCCAGCTCCGGCAACGTTGCCAGTTTTTTGCGGATCTTCGGCTCCCATTCGCGCAGTGCCGCCAGGTCGTCGGATAATAACGTGTACTGGTAGCTGGCGTTCGACTGACGTCCGCCAACGCGAATATCCTGTACCGCCATCAGGAACAGATTCGCACCCGGCTCTTTTGCCAGCTTCACGCGCAGACGGTCGATAATTTGCTGCGCCGTTTCGCTGCGTTCGTCGCGTGGTTTCAGCGTGATAAACATCATTCCGCTGTTAACCCGCGAACCACCGGTAAAGCCGGTGACATTATCCACTGCCGGATCGTCACGAATAATTTTCATAAAATCCTGCAACTTACCGCGCATTGCCTGAAACGAAATGCTCTGATCCGCCTGTATCCCGCCCATCAACACGCCGGTGTCCTGCTCCGGGAAGAAGGTTTTCGGGATCGAGATATACAGCCAGATATTCAGCGCAATGGTGCCAAGCAGCACCACGCCAACCAGACGGGTATGATTGAGCACCCATTTCAGCGACTTGCCGTAGCCTTGTTGCAGGGCTACCAACATGCGACCAAAACCACGCAGTCGCTTTTGCTCACGCGGCTTGCTGGCTTTTAGCATCCAGCCGCACATCATCGGCGTTAATGTCAGAGAAACCAGCAACGAAATACCAATGGCGACAGAAAGCGTCACGGCAAACTCGCGTAACAGTCGGCCCGGCAATCCGCCCATCAACAGCAGCGGCAGGAACACCGCCACTAGTGACAGACTCATCGACAGCACCGTAAAGCCGACTTCGCGAGTACCTTGCAGCGCGGCCTGTAGCGGTTTCATCCCCGCCTCCAGATGACGGGCAATGTTTTCCAGAACCACGATGGCGTCATCCACGACAAAGCCTGTGGCGATGGTGAGCGCCATTAGCGACAGATTATTGAGACTGAATCCGCACAGATACATCGCCGCAAACGTACCAATCAGCGAAACGGGCACCGCAACGGCAGGAATAATGGTGGCGCGACCTGAGCGCAGGAACAAGAAGACCACCAGAATCACCAGCGCCACCGAGATAATCAGCGTTTGCTCGACTTCTTCCAGTGAGGCGCGGATGGTGGGGGAGCGATCCTGGGCAATTTGCAGGTCAATCGCCGCCGGAATGGTCTCCTGCAACTCCGGTAATTTTGCCCGGATGCTGTCTACCGTCTGGATAATATTGGCTTCCGGCAGTTTGCGGATCATCAGCAAAATAGCCGGTTTGGCGTTGGTCATCCCGGCGTTGCGCACATCCTGCACCGAGTCGGTCACCGTCGCCACATCGCCCAGACGAACCGCGCCGCCGTTGTTGTAATGAATAATCAGCGGCTGATATTCAGCGGCGGTTTTTAGCTCATCGTTGGTCTGGATCTGCCAGCGGTGAGTGCCATCTTCCAGCGCCCCCTGCGGTTTACGCACGTTGGCATTGCTGATGGCGGTGCGAACATCGTCCAGCGATACGCCCTGATTAAACAGCGCCTGCGGATTCAGCCCGACGCGCACGGCGGGCAGCGAGCTGCCGCCGACATCGACATCACCGACGCCGTCGATTTGCGCAATTGTCGGCGCCAGCTGCGTCGAGGCGAAATCGTACAATTCACCCTGGGAATAAGTATCGGATGTGAGCGTCAGGATCATAATTGGCGCATCCGACGGGTTCGCTTTGCGATAGGTCGGACGGCTGGGCATCCCGCTGGGTAGCAAACTTTGTGCAGCGTTGATCGCCGCCTGCACATCACGCGCTGCGCCGTTGATATCCCGGTCAAAATCAAACTGCAAAATAATCCGCGTGCTGCCGAGCGAACTGCTGGAGGTCATTTCGCTGACTCCGGCAATGCGCCCAAGTGAGCGCTCCAGCGGCGTGGCAACGGAAGACGCCATTGTTTCAGGTGACGCACCGGGCAGCGAGGCGCTGACCATTATCACCGGAAAATCGACCTGCGGCAGCGGGGCGACCGGCAGCATACGGAAGCCCAGTATGCCGCACAGGGTAATGGCGACCGACAGTAAAATCGTCGCCACCGGGCGGTAAATGAAGAGGGCAAAAAACTTCACTTACGCCTCCTCTTCATGACGGGCAAAGCGGCTTTTGGTCCACAATGCCAGGCGGTCGAACAGCAAATAAATCACCGGCGTGGTAAACAGCGTCAGCACCTGGCTGACAACCAGACCACCGACCATGCCGATACCTAACGGACGACGCAGTTCCGCGCCGACCCCGGTACTCAACATCAGCGGCAGCGCGCCAAGCAGAGCTGCCAGGGTGGTCATCAGGATCGGACGAAAACGCAACAGACAAGCCTGGTAAATGGCATCGCGCGGCGACATGCCTTGCTCGCGCTCGGCAGCCAGCGCGAAGTCGATCATCATGATGGCGTTCTTCTTCACGATACCGATCAGCAAAATAATGCCGATAATCGCAATCACATCCAGTTCGCTACCGGCAATCATTAATGCCAGCAGCGCGCCGACCCCTGCGGTGGGTAGCGTCGAGAGAATGGTGATCGGGTGAATAAAGCTCTCGTACAGAATGCCGAGCACGATATACATCGCCACCACCGCCGCGACAATCAGCCAGACAGTGCTGCCAAGCGCCGACTGGAAGGCGAGGGTGCTACCCTGGAACTGCGTGGTGATATCCACCGGCAGATTCAGCGTCTTCTCGGTGTCCATAATCGCCTGCACCGCATCGCCCAGCGAATAGTTATCCGGCACGTTAAAGGAGATGGTCGTTACCGGGAACTGATCCAGATGGTTGATGGAGAGCGGCGCAAAACGCTGCTCAATTTTGGCAATCGAACTGAGTGGCACCACGCCGCCATCGCTGCTGGTCAGGCGAATGGTATCCAGCGCCGCCAGCCCTGGGGTATTTTCAGTGTTGTGCTCCAGCACCACGCGATACTGGTTGGCCTGAGTATAAATAGTGGAAATCAGCCGCTGACCGAACGCGTTGTACAGGGCGTTATCGACATCCGCCATGCTGATCCCCAGACGGCTGGCGCTGTCGCGATCAACATTGACATACGCCACCAGCCCTTTGTCCTGCCAGTCGCTGGAGACATCAGAAAGCTGTGGCAGTTGCTGGAGTTTTTCCATGAGCTGCGGCACCCAGGTACTGAGCGCATCCAGTGACGTGGCCTGCAAGGTAAACTGGTACTGGGTGCGGCTGACCTGAGTATCGATGGTCAGGTCCTGCGTTGGTTGCAAGAAGAGATCGACGCCCGGCACTTTATCCACCGCCGTTTGCAGACGGGCGATGACTTTTTGCACCCGGTCATCACGTTCATCCAACGGTTTGAGGTTGATCTGCAAACGCGCACTGTTCAGCGACGGGTTAGTGCCATCAACGCCAACAAATGAGGTCAAACTTTGCACCGCCGGATCCTGCAAAATCACGTCCGCAACCTGGCGTTGCCGCTGGGCCATATTGGCAAAGGAGCTGGATTGCGGTGCCTGCAGGGTGCCCTGAATAATGCCGTTGTCCTGCACCGGGAAGAAGCCTTTCGGAATGAACACCCACAGCAGCACACTAAGCAGCAGGGTGCTGAGCGCCACGCTTAAGGTCAGCCACGGATGATTCAGCACCTTCGCAAGCCCCCGACCATAGGCGGCGATTATCCCGTCGAACATTTTTTCCGAGGCGCGGGAGAAGCGGTTTTGTTTACGCAGCGACTCCTGGCTGAGCATCCGCGCGCACATCATCGGCGTCAGGGTCAGCGACACCACGGCTGAGATCAAAATTGCTACCGCCAGGGTAATGGCAAACTCGCGGAACAATCGCCCGACGATATCGCCCATAAACAGCAGTGGGATCAACACCGCAATCAGCGAGAAGGTCAGCGAGATAATGGTAAAGCCGATTTCACCCGCGCCTTTGAGCGCCGCCGCCAACGGTTTTTCGCCTTTTTCGATATAGCGGGAAATGTTTTCGATCACCACGATGGCGTCATCGACCACGAATCCGGTGGCGATAGTTAACGCCATCAGCGTCAGGTTATTGATTGAAAAATCGAGAAACACCATAACCGCAAAAGTGCCGATTAACGACAGCGGCACGGCAACACCGGGAATGATGGTCGCCGGAATATTGCGTAAAAACAGGTAGATAATCATGACTACCAGCGCGATAGCCATCATTAGTTCAAACTGGGTATCGTCGACCGATGCGCGGATGTTGGTGGTGCGATCGGAAAGCACCGTTACTTTTACCGATTTCGGCAGACTCTCGGTGAGTTGTGGCAGCATCTGCCGGATGCTGTCGGCGGTGGAGATAATGTTAGCACCGGGCTGGCGCTGAACATTCATTACAATGGCCTGTTCTTTATTCGCCCACGCGCCAAGCCAGCTGTTTTCTGCACCTTGCTCAACGGTTGCGACATCACCCAGACGAATCGGCGCGCCGTTCTGGTAGGCAATAATTAGCTGGCGATACTCTTCGGCCGATTGCATCTGGTCGTTCGCCGACAGCGTGACTGCGCGTGAAGGGCCGTCGAGGCTACCTTTGGCTGAGTTAACGTTAGCGCCAGTAATGGCGGTGCGCACGGTTTCGCTGGTCAGGCCGAGGGCGGCAATCGCCTGGGCGTTAAGTTTGACGCGAACAGCCGGACGCTGACCGCCGGAAAGCGTCACCAGCCCGACGCCGGAAATCTGCGAGATTTTCTGCGCGACGCGGGTTTCCACCATATCTTCCACCTGCGTCATCGGCATGGCGGTTGAGGTGACGGCAAGCGTCATAATCGGTGGATCTGCCGGGTTTACTTTGCTGTAAACCGGCGGGTTAGGCAGGTCGCTCGGCAACAGGTTAGTGGCGGCGTTAATCGCGGCCTGCACTTCCTGCTCGGCGACATCCAGCGGCAATGTTAGCTGGAACTGCAAGGTGATAACTGACGCACCGCCGGAACTCTGCGACGACATCTGTTTCAGGCCAGACATCTGCCCAAACTGGCGTTCGAGCGGCGCGGTAACGGCAGAGGTCATGACATCCGGACTGGCGCCGGGGTAGAGCGTGACCACCTGAATAGTCGGGTAGTCCACTTCCGGCAGCGCCGAAACGGGCAGGGCGCGATAGCCGATAATCCCGGCGAGTAAGATCGCCACCATCAGCAGCGTGGTGGCGACAGGACGCATAATAAACAGGCGCGACGGGCCGCCTGTGCTGCTCGGAGGTAACACCTGCATCAGGAACGCGCTCCTTTTTTCGCGTATTCGCGGCTGGTGGCTTTCTCTTCCGGTGCGGTGGCGCTCTGAGCTTCCACCACTTCCACTTTCGCTCCTTCGGTCAGGCGATCAATGCCGTCTGTCACTACGCGATCGCCTGCGGAAATACCCGCGCGGATCACCACTTTCTGACTGTCCTGAATGCCCGGCGTCACCAGATGTTTGCTGACCTTGTTTTCGCTATTCAGCACCCAGACAAAGTGGCCTTCGTTACCCATTTGCAGGGCGGCGGTGGGGATCACCACGGCGTTTTGTTCGGTGTCGACTAACATGCGCGCGTTAACAAACTGGTTGGGGAACAGTGCATCATCCTGATTATTAAAGCGTGCTTTTACTTTAATGGTGCCAGTAGTGGTATCGATTTGGTTATCGAGACTTAACAGCGTACCTTCACTTAACTTCTTCGAGTTGGTGCGATCCCAGGCTTCAACAACCAGCGGTTTTCCGGCTTTTTGTGCCTGCACAACGGTGGCGATATCGCTTTCCGGCAGGGTGAAGAGCAAATCGATAGGATGCGTCTGGGTGATCACCACAATCCCGGTGGTATCACCATTGGAGATTTGGTTACCGACATCAACCTGCTTGAGACCAACGCGACCATCGACTGGCGCGGTAATACGGCTCCAGTCGAGTTGCAGTTGCGCGCTGGCGACGCTTGCTTCATCAGCCTTAATGGTGCCTTCGGTTTCACTGACCAGCGCCTGTTGGGCATCCAGTTCCTGACGAGATACGAGATTGGTTTTTGCCAGTTGTTGATAACGCGCCAAATCACGGCGCGCGTTGGCAAGCGTGGCTTTATCTTTTGCCAGTTGTCCCTGTGCCTGGGCCAGTGCGACTTTGAACTGGCTGGGGTCAATCTCTGCCAGCAAATCGCCTGCTTTGACCTGCTGGCCTTCCTGGAAATGCAATGCCATCAACTGACCGTCCACGCGGCTGCGCACCGTAACAGTATTAGCGGCGGTAATAGTGCCAAGCCCGGTGAGATAACGCGGAACGGCCTGTTCAATGGCGGTTGCCGCCTGTACTGGTGCTAAAGGGCCGGAACGCATACCACGGCGACCACCCACTGGCGGCTGCTGTGCTTGTTTCGTCGCACCTGGGGCTGCGCTCTGGGATTCATTGCGGCCTTGCCAGAACCAGAATGCGGCGATGGCGGCAATAACCACCACGATTACGATTACCCAACGGGATTTATAACTGTCTTTCATCGTTAAGAGTTTCTCTTCCTGAAACGTTTCGCGCAATGTTACTAATGTTACTAGTGTAGCCAGCCAATAAGGGAGAAAAATGGAGGAATTATGAAACAGTTTCGCGAATAGTCTGAATGGTGGTGCAATTTGCGAGCGCGGATCCAGTAATGACGCAGGAAACTATTTTCTCTGCAAGTTAGCGATACACTGCGTACATGGCGAAAGGAGGTAAGCCGAAGATTTCAGCGGGACGCTGAAACGGGAAAGCCCCTCCCGAGGAAGGGGCCTTAAATAAGGACAGGGTCATGATGAAGATACTCATCATCGTGGTGCTCTTAGTCATAAGCTTCCCCGCTTACTAAGACTACCAGGGCGGGGGAAACCCCGCTCAACCCTCACTCCTGAAAATATGCCTTCACGGTCATATTGTCAATCCGCAGTCTTTGCCGTCTGCGATCCTGCCAGCAAATATTCTTTGCGAGTCGTCACGCAATAATCATGTAGGAAACTATTTTATCCGCAAGACAGGGATAGACTGCGTACATGGCGAAAGGAGGTAAGCCGACGATTTCAGCGGGACGCTGAAACGGGAAAGCCCCTCCCGAGGAAGGGGCCTAAATAAGGAAAGGGTCATGATGAAGATACTCATCATCGTGGTGCTCTTAGTCATTAGCTGGCCAGCTTACTAAGACTACCAGGGCGGGGGAAACCCCGCTCTACCCTCACTCCTGAACTTATGTTACTCCACCCTTATTGTCAATCTGAAGCCCACGTTCTTGCGAGGCGAATAGCAAACTTATCTGCGCCGCCGGGCTTAATTCTGAAAGTATCTTCGCTTGCTCTTAATTTATTATTGCTCTCGGTATGATACCGAATCTCAATAATTCTCTAAGAAAGGATTTCTTATGAGCGAACAAATCACCTTTGCCACCAGCGATTTTGCCAGTAACCCGGAACCACGTTGCCCCTGTATTTTGCTGCTGGATGTTTCTGGCTCGATGAGCGGTAGACCCATTAACGAACTTAACGCAGGATTGGTGACCTTTCGCGATGAACTGCTTGCCGATCCGCTGGCCTTAAAAAGAGTGGAACTCGGCATTGTGACTTTCGGCCCGGTGCATGTGGAACAACCATTTACCAGCGCCGCTAACTTTTTCCCGCCTATCTTGTTTGCTCAGGGCGATACGCCAATGGGCGCTGCAATTACCAAAGCCCTGAATATGGTTGAGGAGCGGAAACGTGAGTACCGTGCAAATGGTATTTCGTATTATCGCCCGTGGATTTTCTTGATCACCGATGGCGCGCCAACCGATGAGTGGCAGGCTGCTGCCAGTAAAGTGTTTCAGGGAGAAGAAGATAAGAAGTTTGCCTTCTTTACCATCGGTGTTCAGGGGGCAGATATGAATACTCTGGCACAAATCAGCGTCCGTCAGCCTTTGCCGTTGCAGGGATTACAATTCCGTGAACTGTTTAGCTGGTTATCCAGTTCGCTACGTTCGGTTTCCCGCTCCACGCCGGGAACGGAAGTTGTACTGGAAGCGCCAAAAGGCTGGACGTCAGTGTGAGCTGGCGTCTGGTCTATTCATCAGCCGTCGGAACGTCGCATATCAGCTCTGACTTACCTTGCCAGGATGCCTGCCAGATGCAGGTTGTCTGGCTAAACGACCAGCAACCGTTACTGGTGATGTTTCTTGCTGATGGCGCAGGTAGCGTTTCGCAGGGTGGCGAAGGCGCGACGCTCGCCGTCAATGAAGCGATGGCGTTTATGATGCAAAAAGTACAGGGTGGTGAATGTGGTCTGAATGATGTGCTTGCTACAGATATTGTGCTGGCAATTCGCCACCGTATTACTGCCCGTGCACAAGCTGAAGAACTGGCGGTTCGTGATTTTTCCTGTACTTTTTTGGGCGTTATATCATCAGCGACCGGCACATTGATTATGCAGATTGGCGATGGTGGCGTGGTGGTGGATTTTGGTGAAGGGCTACAGCTACCACTAACGCCGATGAATGGCGAATATGCCAATATGACCTATTTCATTACTGATGAAGATGCTGTCACGCGCCTTGAGACTTACAGTTGCGATGCGCAGGTGATAAAAGTGGCTGCATTTACGGACGGTATTCAGCGGCTGGCGTTAAATATGCTGGATAATTCTCCCCATGTGCCTTTCTTTGCGCCATTTTTCAATGGGCTGGAATCAGCGACGTCAGAACAACGCGATATATTGCCAGATTTGCTAAAGCAATTTTTGTCCTGCCCCGCAGTGAATGAACGCACCGATGATGATAAAACGCTGGCGCTGGCCATGTGGTTGCCGTGAAATCAACTATATATACCGCAGCTGGCGATTGCGTGACGCCAGGTCATGAATTAGGCAAAGGCGGCGAAGGTGCGGTTTATGATATCAATGAGTTTGTCGATAGCGTCGCCAAGATTTATCACATGCCGCCACCCGCCTTAAAACAGGACAAACTCGCCTTTATGGCCGCGACAGCCGACACGCAATTGCTCAATTATGTTGCCTGGCCACAGTCAACGCTTCACGCTGGGCGAGGCGGAAAAGTTGTCGGTTTTATGATGCCAAAAGTGTCTGGTAAAGAACCGATTCATATGATCTATAGCCCGGCGCATCGTCGTCAACGTTATCCTCATTGTGCGTGGGATTTTCTACTCTATGTTGCCCGCAATATGGCGGCATCTTTTGCTACGGTGCATGAACATGGGCACGTCGTGGGTGACGTCAACCAGAATAGCTTTATGGTAGGCCGCGACAGCAAAGTGGTGTTGATTGATAGTGACTCCTTTCAGATTAACGCCAATGGCACGCTGCATTTATGCGAAGTCGGTGTGTCGCATTTTACGCCGCCAGAGCTGCAAACCTTGCCGTCATTTGTCGGCTTTGAGCGCACCGTAAATCACGATAATTTTGGCCTTGCGTTGCTGATTTTTCACGTCTTGTTTGGTGGGCGTCACCCTTATTCCGGTGTGCCGCTTATCTCTGACGCGGGTAATGCGCTGGAGACGGATATTGCCCATTTCCGTTATGCCTACGCGTCAGACAATCAGCGACGTGGCTTAAAACCGCCGCCACGATCTATTCCGCTGTCGATGTTACCGGGCGATGTTGAAGCCATGTTTCAGCAGGCGTTCACTGAAAGTGGCGTGGCGAGTGCGCGTCCGACGGCAAAAGCGTGGGTAGCGGCACTGGATTCTCTACGCCAACAGTTAAAAAAATGTCCCGTTTCAGCAATGCATGTTTACCCCGGTCATTTAACTGACTGTCCGTGGTGTGCATTGGATAATCAAGGCGTTATCTATTTTATTGATCTCAGCGAAGAGGTTGTTACCACTGGCGGGGATTTTGTGCTGGCGAAAGTCTGGGCGATGGTGATGGCGTCAGTGCCACCGCCAGCACTACAGTTACCATTACCCGCTCATTTCCAGGCTGCTGGCAGGCCGCTTCCTTTAGGCCTGTTACGGCGTGAATACATCATTCTGATTGAGATCGCGCTGTCAGCGTTATCGCTGCTGCTTTGCGGTCTTCAGGCGGAACCGCGTTATATTATTTTGGTTCCTGTGCTGGCGGCTATCTGGATTATTGGCAGCCTTGCAAGCAAAGCGTACAAAGCAGAAATCCAGCGACGACGTGAGGCTTTTAATCGCGTGAAAATGGATTATGACCATTTAGTCAGCCAGATCCAGCAGGTGGGTGGGCTGGAAGGTTTTATCACCAAACGAACGATGCTTGAAAAAATGAAGAATGAGCTTTTGGGATTGCCGGAAGAAGAAAAACGCGAGTTGACAGTACTTCACAACACCGCAAGGGAACGCCAGAAGCAGAAGTTTCTGGAGGGATTTTTTATTGAAGTTGCCTCTATTCCCGGCGTTGGTTCCGCGCGTAAAGCGGCGTTACGGTCCTTTGGTATCGAAACAGCGGCAGATGTGACCCGGCGCGGCGTTAAGCAAGTGAAAGGATTTGGCGACCATCTGACCCAGGCGGTTATCGACTGGAAAGCGAGCTGCGAACGCCGTTTTGTATTCAGGCCGAACGAAGCGGTAACACCAGCAGACAGACAAGCGGTAATGGCGAAAATGACCGCTAAACGTCATCGGCTGGAATCTGCGTTGACAGAGGGCGCGGCAGAGTTACAGCGATTCCGCCTTCATGCTCCCGCACGAACCATGCCGTTGATGGAACCGTTACGTCAGGCGGCAGAAAAACTGGCTCAGGCTCAGGCAGATTTAAGCCGCTGCTGAGCCATTTCTTATTTAACGAAATACTACTTCTGCCCAGCGCGCCAGCCCGGCAGTAACGGAACCAAAGTCGTCGCCACCTGCAATCGGGATGCCCGGCAGCTGTTCCGCCAGTGCCTTTTTAATCAGCGGCGATCGGGCGCTACCACCGGTCAGATAGATGACGTCTGGTTTTTCCTGGGCGTTATCCAGCGCCAGTTGCACTTGTTCCAGAATCCGCGCCAGCGGCTGGTTGAGGGCACTTTCCAGTCCATGCTGGCTAATCAGCGTTGCCAGTTCGTCACGGATAAACGGCAGCGCCGCGCGGGTTTCCGCCTCGCTTGAAAGGGCAATTTTGCACTCTTCCGCGCTGCGCACCAGCCGATAACTTAAACGTTGCCGCCAGACTTTCTGCAACAGGGCGACTTTCTCCGGCTCGCGGGCATCGCGTACCAGATCGTTAAGCAGGCGACCGTTGGCGCTACTGTAGAAATCACTCTGCGCAGGTACGTCGTTGATGGCAACGGCATTCCACCACGGCAGAATCGGCAGGGCGATACCTTTTTCGGTTTCGCCCCCCATGCCCAGCAGCGGCATCAGGTGTTTAAATGCCAGCGCGATATCCAGATCGTTACCGCCGATACGGCAACCACTGTGACCCAACAGGCTGGCTTCACGATCGAGACGCGAACGCCACTGCGGCCCCATTAGCAGTAAGGAACAGTCAGTAGTACCACCGCCGATATCCACCACCAGCACCCGTTTTTCTTCCTGTAAGGTGGCTTCGTAATCCAGCCCTGCCGCTACCGGCTCGTACTGAAATACCACATCCTTAAACCCGGCACGCTTCGCCGCACGTTCCAGAATCCCTTGCGCCTGGGCGTTTGCTTCATCGCCGCCCAGCCCCTGGAAGTTGATTGGGCGACCAATGACCGCCTGGGTAATTGTTTCTGGCAGTTGCGCCTGCGCTTGTTGGCGAATGTGCAACATCATTGCGCAGACCAGATCCTCAAACAGCGCCACCTGCTGTGGTTTTAACCCGCTGGCACCGAGGAACGATTTCGGTGATTTCACAAACCACACTTCCTCCGGATCATCAATGTACTGCGCCAGAGAGGAAAGACCGAACTGCACGCTTTTCGCCGTGACATCGATATCTTCTTCGCGGTTATAACGAATCGCCCGACGTAACAGCGCCTGCGTTTCATCATCGTTTGCCGGAACATCATGATGGCGGTACAGCCACTCGCTTACTGCTTCACGCGTTGGTGCGCAAAGCATCGAGGGCAGCAGCGTGCTGTCATTTTCCATTTTCAACATCTGCGGTTTACCGTCGCGCATCACCGCCACTGAACAGTTTGCTGTACCGTAATCAAAACCAATAAACACGAAATAATCCCCATGCCGGTGAAGAAGGGGCGTGACTTTAGCGAAATGTTGCCGTCGCGACAACCGGAATATGAAAGCAAAGCACAGCGTCTGAATAACGTTTATGCTGAAAGCGGATAAAAAAGGAGATGCGATGTATACCCTGAACTGGCAGCCGCCGTATGACTGGTCGTGGATGTTGGGATTTCTTGCCGCCCGTGCGGTGAGTGGAGTGGAAACAGTTGCGGACAATTATTATGCCCGTAGTCTGGCGGTGGGCGAACATCGCGGCGTGATAACGGTGGTTCCTGATGTCAAAAATAATACGTTGCAAGTGAACGTAAGTTTGGGATTAGAACCGGTGGCGACCGAGTGCCTGGCGAAAATGAGCCGCCTGTTTGATCTGCAATGTAATCCGCAGATTGTTAACGGTGCATTGGGTGAATTAGGCGCGGCGCGACCCGGATTGCGTTTACCAGGTTGTGTTGATGCTTTTGAGCAGGGCGTGCGCGCGATTTTAGGCCAACTGGTGAGCGTGGCGATGGCGGCAAAATTGACTGCCAAAGTGGCGCAGCTTTATGGCGAACGGCTGGATGATTTCCCTGAATATGTCTGCTTTCCCACACCCCAACGACTGGCAGCAGCCGACCCGCTGGCACTAAAAGGGTTGGGGATGCCGTTGAAACGGGCAGAGGCGCTGATTCATTTAGCCAATGCGGCACTGGATGGCTCCTTACCGATGACAATGTCGGGCGACGTTGAGCAAGCGATGAAAACGCTGCAAACATTTCCTGGAATTGGGCGCTGGACGGCGAATTATTTCGCCTTGCGTGGCTGGCAAGCGAAAGATGTTTTCCTGCCGGATGATTATTTGATTAAACAGCGATTTCCAGGAATGACGCCGGCACAAATCCGCCGTTATGCCGAACGCTGGAAACCCTGGCGTTCTTATGCGCTGTTGCATATCTGGTATACGGAAGGCTGGCAACCAGAAGAAGTATGATGCTGGTCGTCTTATCCAGCCTGGGGAATGAGCGAATTGTAAGCCTGATAAGACGCGTCAGCGTCGCATCAGGCAATACTCAGTTAATCGCGAAATAACTGCTATTAACCAGCAAATCCAGAGGCTGAGCGTCGGCAATGACATCGCCATAAATCAGATCAACACCCATGCCGGAAAGCGTATCCATCACCAGCGGCAACGCTACTGGCCCCGCGATGGTTTTCACCCCCAGCCGCTGGGCATGACCCTGAATGATCGATATCAGCATCTCATCCATCAAATTACCCTGTACGCTGGCGCATAACTCACCGTCGAGCAGCAGATAATCCGCCATATTTGCTTTCAGTGTGTTGAAGAGCTGAAGATCGCGCCCCACCTGACTGAGCACGATCCGGCAGCCTGCCAGCCGCAATTTATGCATATTTTCTGCGTGGTCGAAAATCGCTTCAGCCGGAATAATCAGATGTAATAATCGCGACGGTAGGGGGCTGCTTTCCAGTAGCTCAAGCAGTTTATCCACCAGCGGGGCGCTGCTTAACCCGGCAACGGAAAGGGGGAGGGCGATGCTTAAGCCTTTACTGGCAACCGCTTTTGCTGCCTGCTGGAAAAACTCATGTAATATCCGACGGTCAAGAGCGAGATTGAGCGCCGGGTCGCTGAAGCTACGACGAAATGCCAGTTCATCAATAATCTCACCTTCACTACTCCAGAGCTTAAGCGAAATCAGCCACAAATTACGCGTATCCGGGATTCGTGGTGAAGCGACGCCGTGGGCGATCATCATCAGTTGATTCTCTTTGATCATCAGCCACTGTTCATCGAGTGACATCACCGCCCGTTCGCTATGTTTAGCAGTTTGCTGTGGTTCGTAAACCGTCACCCGACCGCGCCCACCATTTTTTGAAGCATAACAGGCGATATCGGCCTGCGACATTACCTCTGCCGCCTGATGATTGCTGTCATCGATCAGGGTAATCCCTGCGCTGGCACCTACCCGATGCACACGGCCTTCCCACATAAAGTGGTAGTCATTAATCGCACTGATAATGCGTGTGGCGATAAAGCGGGCACTTTCAACATTACAGTCCGGTAGCAACAGACCAAATTCATCACCGCCGAGTCGCGCCAGCACGTCGCTGGAGCGCAGCATACTCAGCATCAACGACGCCAGTTCGCGCAGTAAAGCATCGCCCGCCGCGTGCCCGGCGCTGTCATTCACCGCTTTAAAATGATCAAGATCGATAAACACCAGTGCATGTCGATGATGCGTGCTGCTTACCGTTTGCAGCAGTATTCGCAGTTGTTTTTCAAAACTGGCGCGGTTAGTGAGATGCGTCAGGGCATCATGGGAGGCGCTATAACTAAGCTGGCGCAGCATTTTGCGTGACTCAGTCACATCCTGAATGACCAGTACCGAACCAATATTGCTGCCGTCCAGAGTACTTAACGGCGTAATGCTGTAATGGACGTCGTAGCTGCCGCCGCTGCGGCAGTGGAGAACGACATCTTGTTCAATAGCGGAACGCGAGGTGTCGGCACTGTAAATGTTCTCCATTAACGGCCCATTGTCGCCAAATGTAATTTGCAATGCTGTTAATAGTGGAACGCCCAACGCCTCTTCTTGTGTCCAGCCGCTCATCTTCTCGGCAACCGGATTCATAAAGGTGATTTTCATCGCCATATCAATACAGACCACGGCTTCGCCGATGGAATCCAGCGTAATGTGCAGGCGCTCTTTTTCCTGAAACAGCGCCTCGTTCAGCTGTTTCACTTCGGTCATATCAATGTTAATACCGAGCAATCGTTCGACTTCGCCTTCTTTATTCAGCACCCGATTGGCGAGGGCGCGGATATGACGAATACCGTCTTTCACGGTGATGCGAAATTCCAGCTTAAAGGGCAAGCGAGCCTGTAATGAATCACGAATCACTTTTTCGGCGTGTTGGCGATCTTCCGGCAGCACACAGTCATACCACACCTGCCAGTTCGGTTTGATATGTGGCGAAATTTCATATAGCTCGAACATCCGCTTATCCCAACTAAAAATATCCGGCTTCAGTTCCCACTCCCAGATGCCAATCCCACCCGCTTCATTAGCCAGCGTTATCCGCTCCATCAGGCGTTTGTTAATCTGTTCGGTGCGTTTAAGATCGTTTATGTCTTCAATCTGCGCAATAAAGTAGAGCGGCGTGCCATCGGTGTGGCGCACCAGCGAGACGGCAAGCAACGCCCAGACAACGTCGCCATTACGATTGTAATAACGTTTCTCCATCGAGTAGGTATTTATTTCACCGCTAATTAGCTTCTCAACGTGTTGTAGATCTTTATTGAGATCTTCCGGCCAGGTAAGTTGCTGGAAGGTGAGGGCGCGCAACTCTTCCTGGCTGTAACCGAGAAACTGGCATAGAGCTTTGTTGGATTGCAGCCATTGCCCCTCGGTACCCACTAATGCCATGCCGATGGCGGAATATTCCATAGCGTTACGAAAGCGGGTTTCGCTTTCTGAAATATGCTTGCGTTCAGCGCGAAAGGCGTACATCACCATGGTCATGATGTTGGCGGGCAGCAGGATCAGCAAAAATGGCAGCCACGGTACGTGACTCATCAAGTAGGTTCGCGGTGTTGCGAGTAAAGTCGGATCGGCCGCCATCATCAGCGACACCATCATCACTGTGGTGAGGAAGATCAAAAAGGCTTCCATCCGTGGCAGGCGCACGGCGCTCCACATCAGCAGCACAATAATGAAAGTAAAAGGCCACGGTAGATATAGCATCGAGAGCCAGCTCAACGTCAGCGTGATGGCTAATGTTAGTAGTGTTTCAAACAACAGCCGTGGATCACGGTGACGGAGCAGGTAATGTGGCTTAAATAACAAGCCTAGCGGTACTAGCGCCAGTGCGCCGATTGATTCGGAAAGTACCCAGATTAGAAACGCTCTAAGCTGATCGTCGTCTGATACCAGCAGGATAACCAGCACGCCCCCCAATACTGGCGGCACGATGGCGCTGCCAAATGCGAGACGTAGCCAGTCAGCCAGATTTTGCAGTGGGTTATACCACGGCAGCAATTTCCGCAGCAGCATTGCTCCCACGACGGCCTCAACAATGTTGATTGCCGTCCACGCCATATTCAGCGAACTGGTAGAAAACAGTAGCACGGATGCGGCGATATTCCCCAGCGAGCAGGCCAATGCGATTCCCGGCCACATCCGCCCGGCATGGCGGTAAAATGCCACCATCATAATGGACGTGGAGAACCAGAGTGGCGCAAGTTGCGTACCAAACTGTGAAAGCTCAAGCGAGAAAAGGGTAAAGATGAACGAGACTAAACCTAAACTGACGAGGTGAAGCAGGGGATGAGGCAGGGTAATTAAAACACGTTGTGATGGTTTACTCATTACCGCTCTATCCGTATGACCAGGTCGTCAGTATTAGTATTTGTATTTATGCTAGTACAAAAGTTTTACATTTTATATGCGGATTGTTCATAAAGTGACGTAATGGCGGATAATTTGTGCAACTTTGCACAACATTTTTTACCTTGCTTTAAAACCGAACAATTAAATTTGCGTCAGGGAATTGATCGTCAACACTTAACTCTAAGTGTGCGGCAACGCTATTCGACTGGTATCAGGCGGATGAAATCCCTATAATTGCCGCGTTTGGCGCTTCGGCGCCCCCTTCCTAACATCCAGGTTAATCAGGTCGCTAAATTTATGACTGATCAGTCTCATCAGTGCGTCATTATCGGTATCGCTGGCGCATCGGCTTCCGGCAAGAGTCTCATTGCCAGTACCCTTTATCGTGAATTACGTGAACAAGTGGGTGATGAACACATCGGCGTTATTCCGGAAGATTGTTACTACAAAGATCAAAGCCATCTGTCGATGGAAGAACGCGTTAAGACCAACTATGACCATCCGAGCGCGATGGATCACAGTCTGCTGCTTGAGCATTTACAAGCATTGAAACGCGGCTCGGCTATCGACCTGCCGGTTTACAGCTACGTTGAACATACGCGTATGAAAGAAACGGTGAAGGTTGAGCCGAAGAAAGTCATTATCCTCGAAGGCATCTTGCTGCTGACGGATGCGCGTCTGCGTGACGAACTTAACTTCTCAATTTTCGTTGATACCCCGCTGGACATCTGCCTGATGCGCCGCATCAAGCGCGACGTTAACGAGCGTGGGCGTTCGATGGATTCTGTAATGGCGCAATATCAAAAAACGGTGCGTCCGATGTTCCTGCAATTCATTGAACCTTCAAAACAATATGCGGACATTATCGTGCCACGCGGTGGTAAAAACCGCATCGCGATCGATATATTGAAAGCTAAAATAAGTCAGTTCTTTGAATAAGCTTGATAAATTGTGTACCGTTCAGTGATAACCTGGTATGCCCTTGACGTAACTGGCGTTAAGGGAGTGATGCGCGAAAGGAGAAAATGCCATGCGTCTGTGTGACCGAGATATTGAAGCCTGGCTTGATGAAGGCCGTTTGTCGATCAACCCACGTCCGCCGGTAGAGCGTATTAATGGCGCGACGGTAGATGTGCGCCTGGGCAATAAGTTTCGTACCTTCCGTGGTCACACGGCAGCGTTTATCGATCTGAGCGGTCCCAAAGATGAAGTGAGCGCCGCGCTCGATCGGGTGATGAGCGATGAAATCGTGCTTGACGAGGGCGAGGCGTTTTATCTTCACCCAGGTGAGCTGGCGCTGGCGGTGACGCTGGAGTCGGTCACGCTGCCAGCCGATCTTGTGGGCTGGCTGGATGGGCGTTCCTCACTGGCGCGTCTGGGGCTGATGGTTCACGTTACCGCGCACCGTATCGATCCAGGCTGGTCTGGCTGCATAGTGCTGGAGTTTTACAACTCCGGTAAATTGCCGCTGGCGCTGCGTCCAGGCATGTTAATTGGCGCGTTAAGTTTTGAACCGCTTTCCGGCCCGGCGGCGCGACCATACAACCGCCGTGAAGATGCGAAATATCGCAACCAGCAGGGCGCGGTTGCCAGCCGAATCGATAAAGACTAATTCAGGCTCATTGAGGATACCATGAGACGATTTCTGACGACGCTGATGATAATCCTGGTCGTGCTGGTGGCCGGATTATCTGCGTTAGTGTTGCTGGTGAATCCGAATGATTTCCGCGACTATATGGTCAAGCAGGTTGCTGCACGTAGCGGTTATCAATTGCAGTTGGATGGGCCACTGCGTTGGCACGTCTGGCCGCAGCTTAGTATCCTCTCCGGGCGAATGTCCCTCACTGCCCAGGGGGCGAGCCAGCCACTGGTGCGCGCCGATAATATGCGCCTTGATGTGGCGTTATTGCCGTTGTTGAGTCATCAACTGAGCGTTAAGCAGGTGATGCTGAAAGGCGCGGTAATTCAACTTACGCCACAGTCGGAAGCGGTTCGTCGTGACGATGCACCCGTTGCGCCGCGCGACAATACGTTGCCGGATCTGTCAGAAGATCGCGGCTGGTCTTTTGATATCTCCAGTCTGAAAGTGGCGGACAGTCTGCTGGTATTCCAGCATGAAGATGACGAGCAGGTGACAATTCGCAACATCCGTCTGCAAATGGAACAAGATCCACAGCATCGTGGCTCGTTTGAGTTCTCCGGGCGGGTTAATCGCGATCAGCGCGATCTCACGTTATCCCTCAAAGGCACGGTGGATGCTTCTGATTATCCGCATGATTTAACCGCAGCCATTGAGCAAATTAGCTGGCAGCTGCAAGGCGCAGATCTGCCACAGCAAGGTATTCAGGGGCAGGGGAGCTTCCAGGCCCAGTGGCAAGAGTCACATAAACGCCTTTCATTTAATCAAATCAATTTGACCGCGAATGACAGCACGCTTAGTGGGCAGGCGCAGGTCACGCTGACTGAAAAACCCGAATGGTTGTTAAGATTGCAGTTTTCGCAACTGAATCTTGATAATCTCATACCGCTTAATGAAGCCGTTAACAGTGAAAACGGAACCACGCAACAGGGGCAGAACCAGCCAATGCTGCCGCGTCCGGTCATTTCCTCGCGTATTGATGAACCGGCCTATCAGGGGTTGAAAGGTTTTGCGGCTGATATTTTGTTGCAGGCCAGTAACGTGCGTTGGCGCGGGATGAATTTTACTGATGTTGCTACGCAAATGACCAATAAATCGGGTTTGCTGGAAATCACCCAACTGCAAGGCAAACTCAACGGTGGACAGATATCGCTGCCGGGAACGCTGGACGCGACGGCAAAACATCCGCAGATAACCTTTCAACCTCGGCTGGAGAATGTCGAGATTAGTACCATTCTGAAGGCATTTAACTATCCGATTTCGTTAACCGGAAAAATGTCGCTGGCTGGTGATTTCTCCGGCGCTGACATTGATGCCGAAGCATTCCGCCACAACTGGCAAGGGCAAGCGCATGTTGAAATGACCGACACTCGCATGGAAGGGATGAACTTCCAGCAGATGATTCAGCAAGCGGTAGAACGTAACGGCGGTGATGTGAAAGCTGCTGAAAACTTCGATAATGTGACTCGTCTCGACCGCTTTACGACCGATCTCACGCTAAATAATGGCCTCGTAACGTTAAACGACATGCAAGGTCAATCGCCAGTGTTAGCTCTGACAGGGGAAGGCTCGTTGAATCTGGCAGAGCAGACCTGCGATACCCAGTTTGACATTCGAGTCGTTGGTGGCTGGAACGGGGAAAGCAAACTGATTGATTTCCTCAAAGAAACACCGGTTCCGCTGCGGGTTTACGGCAACTGGCAGCAACTCAATTACAGCCTGCAAGTGGATCAGTTACTGCGCAAACACTTACAGGATGAAGCCAAACGTCGCCTGCACGATTGGGCTGAGCGCAATAAAGATTCCCGCAATGGCAAAGATGTGAAGAAGTTGCTGGAGAAGATGTAAGTTTCCAGATGACATAATTTGTAGGCCTGATGCAACGCTTTACGCGTCTTATCAGGCCTACATACCATCACACCTCGTACTCCAAATTATCTTCCTTATGCAGCGGAATAATCTGCACCTTCTGCACGCGATGGCTTTCCACCTGCAACGTTTTAAGCAAATAATCCCCCACCTGAACTTCTTCGCCAGGTTTTGGAATACGCTGTAAATATTCCATCAACAGCCCGGCAATGGTGTGATATTCACGTTTTTCATCCAGCGGCAGCGGCACATATTGCACCAGATCTTCCAGTGGCATATGACCATTCGCCGTCCAGGAACCGTCGGCGTTTTTCTGAATATCATGGCGGGCGTCGATCTCTTCCACTTCGTTCGGTAAGTTACCGGCAATGGTTTCAGTGACGTCACTTAATGTCACAATCCCTTCCACTGAACCAAACTCATCCACCACAAAAGCAAAGTGCGTGCGGGCATTACGGAACTGCTCCAGGGCAGGTAACAACGGCAAGGTTTCCGGGAACACCAGCGGCTGGCGAATCAACACCCGCAGGTTGAGCGGTTCGCCGCGCAGTGACTGTTGTAACAGGTCGATAACGTGAACAACACCGAGCAAATCTTCTGCGTCATCGCCATCAGTAACGACAAGCCGCGTATGCTGATTTCGCTCCAGTAACTGGCGGATCTCGTCTTCCGGCGCGTTGAGATCGATATGCTCAATATCGTGGCGCGAGGTCATGATGCTGCTGACGGTACGCTGGTTAAGATTAAGCACCCGCTCGATCATCCGCCGCTCCTGCGGATTAAAGATTTGTTGGTTGCCATGATCCACCAGCATGGACGCGGTTTCGGCGTCCAGTTCCGCATCTTCTTTTTGCCCGCTAAGCAGGCGCATTACCGCTTCGGTAGTCCGCTGGCGCAGTGTCTGGTTAGCGGAAAGAAAACGTCGCCGGTTAAAGATAGCCAACTGATTGAGCGCCTCGATCATCACCGAGAAGCCAATGGCGGCGTACAGATAGCCCTTCGGAATGACGAAGCCGAAACCTTCAGCCACCAGGCTAAAGCCAATCATCAACAGGAAACTTAAGCAGAGAATAACGATCGTCGGGTGGCTATTAACGAACTGGGTTAACGGCTTGCTTGCCATCAACATCAGGCTGATAGCGATAACAACTGCGGCCATCATGACCAGTAAATGGTCGACCATCCCGACGGCGGTAATCACCGAGTCGAGTGAGAAGATGGCGTCCAGTACCACAATTTGTGTCACCACGCCCCAGAACTTCGCGCCTTTGCGTTGTGTGGGGTTATTGCTGTCTTTCCCTTCCAGCCGTTCGTTCAGCTCCATCGTGGCTTTGAACAACAGGAAGAAACCACCAAACAGCATGATTAAGTCGCGGGCGCTAAAGGTAAACGAGCGGAAGCTGAACAGCGGTTGAGTCAGGGTGACCAGCCAGGAGATTGACGCCAGCAGTAACAGGCGCATTAACATTGCCAGCAGCAGCCCGGTAACCCGTGCGCGGTCACGCTGCTTCGGCGGTAGTTTTTCGGCGAGGATGGCAATAAAGACCAGGTTATCAATGCCGAGGACCAGTTCGATCACAATCAGCGTGATTAACCCGGCCCAGATAGACGGATCGGCAATCCATTCCATAGTAAGTACAAAACCTATTCGTTGTATGACAAATGTCACAATTCGATCATGGATAAATCAGGGCAAAAATGCAATGTTGCAGCACTATTTATCTCACATTATTTGAGGATTATAACATTGCATTATCCCTGAATTAAAAGTGGTAATAATAAAATATTATTTAAGAAATATCGCATGTGGAGACACTATATTAAATATTGTCAACCTAAAGAAACTCCTAAAAACCATATTGAATGACACTTAATATAATTCTTAAAAATAGCCAATTGCCGAATTGTTACCTTGCCTGCTATTCCGTTAGCTGTAACACTTCCTCCTGCATTATTGGAACGCCAATATTCAATTACCATAATGCTACCTTATATTCGGAAAATTAATTTCCTGAATAACCCTTTCTCATCAACGACTGTATGCTGAGAGGGTTTTAAAAACCAAACTAAATCAGTGTATTGGTAGCTTGAAAGCCAGGGGCGGTAGCGTGTCTGGATGCCTGAAAGACCAGTCTGAATTATTCTGTCAATAGCCTGCGGATGAAATCAATTTTTTTAGGACTGATGCCAGTTAAATTCTTATTCAATTAGCTGCAAGGTAAATGTGCATGTCGATAAATAATGCACAGGATAATTACTCTGCCAAAGTGATAAATAAACAATGATGAAATCCAAAATGAAATTGATGCCATTATTGGTGTCAGTAACCTTGATAAGCGGTTGCACAGTACTTCCGGGCAGTAATATGTCTACGCTGGGTAAAGACGTCATCAAACAGCAGGACGCTGATTTCGACCTCGACAAAATGGTGAATGTTTATCCGCTGACCCCGCGCCTGATTGATCAATTACGCCCACGCCCGAACGTGGCGCGCCCCAATATGACGCTGGAAAGCGAGATTGCGAATTACCAGTATCGCGTCGGGCCGGGCGACGTTCTTAACGTCACCGTCTGGGATCATCCGGAACTTACCACGCCCGCAGGTCAGTACCGCAGCTCCAGCGACACCGGCAACTGGGTGCAGCCTGATGGCACCATGTTTTACCCGTATATCGGCAAGGTTCACGTGGTGGGGAAAACGCTCGCTGAAATCCGCAGTGATATTACCAGCCGCTTAGCGACGTACATCGCTGACCCGCAGGTGGACGTTAATATCGCCGCCTTCCGCTCACAAAAAGCCTATATCTCAGGTCAGGTGAATAAATCCGGACAGCAGGCCATCACTAACGTACCCCTGACTATTCTCGACGCCATTAACGCCGCCGGTGGCCTGACAGACACCGCTGACTGGCGCAACGTGGTGCTAACACATAATGGTCGTGAAGAACGCATTTCTTTGCAGGCATTGATGCAAAACGGCGACCTCAACCAGAACCGATTGCTTTACCCTGGCGATATTCTCTACGTGCCGCGTAATGACGATCTGAAAGTGTTTGTTATGGGTGAAGTGAAGAAACAGAGCACCCTGAAAATGGACTTTAGCGGCATGACCCTGACTGAAGCCCTGGGCAATGCTGAAGGTATCGACATGACCACCTCCAACGCCAGCGGCATCTTTGTCATTCGTCCGCTGAAAGGCGAGGGCGGGCGTAACGGCAAGATTGCCAATATCTACCAGCTGGATATGTCCGATGCGACGTCGCTGGTGATGGCGACAGAATTCCGCCTGCAACCTTATGACGTGGTGTATGTCACCACCGCCCCGGTTTCCCGCTGGAACCGTCTGATCAATCAGTTGCTGCCAACTATTAGCGGTGTCCGTTACATGACGGATACAGCCAGCGACATTCATAACTGGTAATCGTCATGTTTAACAACATCTTAGTTGTCTGTGTTGGCAATATTTGCCGTTCCCCGACGGCGGAACGCTTACTGCAACGTTATCACCCGGAGCTGAAAGTGGAGTCCGCTGGACTCGGCGCGCAGGTCGGTAAGGGCGCTGACCCTACTGCTATCAGCGTCGCCGCAGAACATCAACTGTCTCTGGAAGGTCACTGTGCACGGCAAATCAGCCGCCGCCTGTGTCGCAACTATGACCTGATTTTGACCATGGAAAAGCGCCATATCGAACGCTTATGCGAGATGGCACCTGAGATGCGCGGCAAAGTGATGCTGTTTGGTCACTGGGATAACGAATGTGAAATCCCCGATCCGTATCGCAAAAGCCGGGAAACGTTTGCAGCGGTGTACACATTACTTGAACGGTCTGCCCGCCAGTGGGCGCAGGCATTGAACGCAGAGCAGGTATAAGAATGACAGAAAAAGTAAAACAACATGCCGCTCCGGTAACGGGCAGTGATGAAATCGATATTGGTCGCCTGGTCGGCACCGTCATTGAAGCGCGCTGGTGGGTGATTGGCATCACCGCCGTATTCGCCCTCTGTGCTGTGGTTTACACCTTCTTCGCTACGCCGATATATAGCGCCGACGCACTGGTACAAATCGAACAAAGCGGCGGCAATTCGCTGGTGCAGGATATCGGCTCGGCATTAGCCAACAAACCGCCAGCCTCGGACGCCGAGATCCAGTTGATTCGTTCGCGTCTGGTGCTTGGTAAAACGGTGGACGATCTCGACCTCGATATTGCGGTGAGCAAAAACACGTTCCCGATTTTCGGTGCGGGCTGGGATCGCCTGATGGGACGCCAGAACGAGACGGTGAAAGTGACCACCTTTAACCGCCCGAAAGAGATGGCGGATCAGGTGTTTACGCTTAATGTGCTGGACAACAAAACCTACACTTTGAGCAGTGATGGCGGCTTTAGCGCCCGTGGGCAAGCGGGCCAGATGCTGAAAAAAGAAGGCGTCACGCTGATGGTTGAAGCCATTCACGCCAGCCCGGGGAGTGAGTTTACCGTCACCAAATACTCCACGCTGGGGATGATCAATCAACTGCAAAACAGTCTGACGGTAACGGAGAACGGCAAAGACGCAGGCGTACTGAGCCTGACTTATACCGGTGAAGATCGCGAACAGATCCGCGACATTCTTAACAGCATCGCCCGTAACTATCAGGAACAAAATATTGAGCGCAAATCGGCGGAAGCGTCGAAAAGCCTCGCTTTCCTCGCGCAACAGTTACCGGAAGTACGTAGCCGCCTTGATGTTGCCGAAAACAAACTGAATGCCTTCCGTCAGGATAAAGATTCCGTTGATCTGCCGCTGGAAGCGAAAGCGGTGCTCGATTCGATGGTGAACATCGACGCGCAGCTGAACGAACTGACCTTTAAAGAGGCGGAAATCTCCAAGCTGTTCACCAAAGTTCATCCGGCGTACCGCACGCTGCTGGAGAAACGGCAGGCGCTGGAAGACGAAAAAGCCAAACTTAACGGGCGCGTAACGGCGATGCCGAAAACCCAGCAGGAGATTGTGCGCCTGACCCGCGATGTCGAGTCTGGTCAGCAGGTCTATATGCAACTGCTGAATAAAGAGCAGGAGCTGAAAATCACCGAAGCCAGCACCGTCGGCGATGTGCGCATTGTTGACCCGGCAATCACCCAGCCTGGTGTGCTGAAACCGAAGAAAGGGTTGATTATCCTCGGCGCAATTATCCTCGGCCTGATGCTCTCTATCGTGGGTGTACTGCTGCGCTCTTTGTTCAATCGCGGCATCGAAAGCCCACAGGTGCTGGAAGAACATGGCATCAGCGTCTATGCCAGCATCCCGCTGTCGGAGTGGCAAAAAGCGCGCGATAGCGTCAAAACCATCAAAGGGGTTAAACGCTATAAACAGAGCCAGCTACTGGCGGTGGGGAATCCAACCGACCTGGCGATTGAAGCCATCCGCAGTCTGCGTACCAGTCTGCACTTCGCGATGATGCAGGCGCAGAACAATGTGTTGATGATGACCGGGGTTAGCCCATCAATTGGTAAAACTTTTGTCTGTGCCAACCTGGCGGCGGTCATTAGCCAGACCAATAAACGGGTGCTGTTGATCGACTGCGATATGCGCAAAGGCTACACCCACGAGCTGTTGGGCACTAATAACGTTAATGGCCTGTCGGAAATTCTGATTGGTCAGGGCGATATTACTACCGCTGCTAAACCGACCTCTATTGCCAAATTTGACCTGATCCCGCGCGGTCAGGTACCGCCAAATCCTTCTGAACTGTTGATGAGCGAACGCTTTGCCGAACTGGTGAACTGGGCGAGTAAAAACTACGACCTGGTGTTGATTGATACGCCGCCGATTCTGGCAGTGACCGATGCGGCAATTGTTGGTCGTCATGTTGGAACCACGTTAATGGTGGCGCGTTATGCGGTCAACACATTGAAAGAAGTGGAAACCAGTCTGAGCCGCTTTGAGCAAAACGGTATTCCGGTGAAAGGGGTGATTCTGAACTCCATCTTCCGCCGCGCCAGCGCGTATCAGGATTATGGCTATTACGAATACGAATATAAGTCGGATGCGAAATAACGAGATCCGCTGTCGGATGCGATGCTGACGCATCTTATCCGACCTACGTTCACGCCGCATCCGGCAACAGAACCCGTAAACCAGCTCATAAACCGGCAGAACATCTCGACACTCCGGGAGAACAACCTATGAAAGACAATCCGCTGATCTCAATCTATATGCCAACCTGGAACCGCCAACAACTGGCGATTCGGGCGATAAAATCGGTTTTGCGCCAGGACTACAGCAACTGGGAGATGATCATCGTGGATGATTGCTCCACGTCCTGGGAACAGCTTCAGCAGTACGTCACCACCCTCAACGATCCGCGTATCACCTACGTTCACAACGACGTTAACAGCGGGGCGTGCGCGGTACGCAATCAGGCAATTATGCGGGCGCAAGGGGAATACATCACCGGGATCGATGATGATGATGAATGGACCCCCAACCGCCTGAGCGTCTTCCTCGCCCATAAACAGCAACTGGTCACTCATGCGTTCTTGTATGCCAACGACTACGTTTGCCAGGGCGAAGTTTATTCCCAACCGGCAAGTTTGCCGCTGTATCCCAAATCACCCTATTCACGCCGCCTGTTCTACAAACGCAACATCATCGGCAACCAGGTTTTTACCTGGGCGTGGCGTTTCAAAGAGAGTTTGTTCGATACCGAACTGAAAGCAGCACAGGATTACGACATCTTCCTGCGAATGGTAGTGGAGTATGGCGAACCGTGGAAAGTGGAAGAGGCGACGCAGATCCTGCATATCAATCACGGCGAAATGCAGATCACCTCGTCACCGAAAAAATTCTCCGGATACTTCCACTTTTACCGTAAGCACAAAGACAAATTTGACCGCGCCAGCAAAAAGTATCAGCTGTTTACTCTCTACCAGATCCGCAATAAACGCATGACCTGGCGGACTTTGTTGACGCTGCTGTCGGTGCGTAACGGCAAACGTCTGGCTGATGGCATACGGGGGCGTTAAGGATGCTGGAAGATCTGCGCGCCAACAGCTGGAGTTTACGCCCGTGCTGCATGGTTCTCGCTTATCGCGTCGCCCATTTTTGTTCGGTATGGCGCAAAAAGAACGTTCTCAACAATCTGTGGGCGGCCCCGCTGCTGGTGCTGTATCGCATTATCACCGAAGGCTTTTTCGGTTATGAAATCCAGGCCGCTGCAACTATTGGTCGCCGTTTTACTATCCATCACGGTTACGCCGTAGTGATTAATAAAAACGTGGTAGCGGGGGATGATTTCACCATTCGCCACGGCGTCACTATCGGCAATCGTGGTGCCGATAACATGGCATGTCCACAAATTGGCAACAGTGTCGAACTCGGTGCCAACGTCATTATTCTGGGTGATATCACGCTTGGAAACAACGTCACCGTGGGCGCGGGCAGCGTGGTGCTCGACTCTGTCCCGGACAACGCGCTGGTGGTGGGAGAAAAAGCGCGAGTGAAGGTAATTAAATGAATATTCTGCAATTTAATGTGCGACTGGCGGAAGGCGGAGCGGCAGGTGTGGCGTTAGATCTCCACCAGCGCGCGCTGCAACAGGGGCTTGCGTCACATTTTGTCTACGGCTACGGCAAAGGCGGCAAAGAGAGCGTCAGCCATCAACACTATCCGCAGGTAATCAAACATACGCCTCGGATGACCGCGATGGCGAACATTGCGCTGTTTCGTCTGTTTAATCGCGATCTGTTCGGCAATTTCAATGAGTTGTACCGTTCTATTACCCGCACATCGGGGCCGGTGGTTCTGCATTTTCATGTGCTGCACAGCTACTGGTTGAATCTTAACAGCGTGGTGCGCTTTTGCGAAAAAGTGAAAAACCACAAACCGGATGTCACCCTGGTCTGGACGCTGCATGATCACTGGAGCGTTACCGGGCGCTGCGCCTTTACAGACGGTTGCGAAGGCTGGAAAACGGGCTGCCGGAAATGCCCGACCTTAAATAACTATCCGCCGGTAAAGATTGATCGCGCACACCAACTGGTGGCGGGCAAACGCCAGTTATTCCGCGAGATGCTGGCACTGGGCTGTCAGTTTATTTCCCCCAGCCAGCATGTGGCAGACGCTTTCAATAGCCTGTACGGTCCAGGGTGCTGCCGGATTATCAATAACGGCATTGATATGGCAACCGAAGCCATTCTGGCGGAACTGCCACCGGTGCGCGAAACCCAGGGCAAGCCGAAAATCGCGGTGGTGGCGCATGACCTGCGTTACGACGGCAAAACTAACCAGCAACTGGTGCGCGAGATGATGGCGCTGGGCGACAAAATCGAACTGCATACTTTCGGTAAGTTCTCGCCGTTCAACGCTGGCAATGTGGTTAATCACGGCTTTGAAACCGACAAACGTAAGCTGATGAGCGCGCTCAACCAAATGGACGCGCTGGTCTTCAGTTCTCGCGTCGATAACTACCCGCTGATTTTGTGTGAGGCGTTATCGATTGGCGTGCCGGTGATTGCTACCCATAGCGATGCAGCGCGGGAAGTACTGCAAAAATCCGGCGGTAAAACCGTCAGCGAAGAAGACGTGCTGCAACTGGTGCAGCTAAGCAAACCGGAAATCGCGCAGGCGATATTTGGCACCACGCTGGACGAGTTCAGCCAGCGCAGCCGCGCCGCCTACAGTGGACAACAGATGCTGGAGGAGTATGTCAACGTCTATCAGAATCTGTAGCTACCTGCTGCTGCCGCTGATTTACCTGCTGGTTAACGTCAAAATCGCCCAGCTTGGCGAAAGTTTCCCCATTACCATCGTCACTTTTTTACCCGTCTTGTTACTGCTGTTTTTAGAGCGCATCAGCGTTAAAAAATTGATGATAGCGTTAGGGATTGGCGCGGGGCTCACGGCGTTTAACTATTTGTTTGGTCAGTCTTTGGATGCCAGCAAATACGTCACTTCAACCATGCTGTTTGTCTATATCGTGATCATTATTGGCATGGTGTGGAGCATTCGCTTTAAAACGATTTCGCCACACAACCATCGCAAGATATTACGTTTCTTTTATCTGGTGGTTGGACTGGTGGTGGCGCTGGCGGCGGTGGAGATGGCGCAAATTATTTTCACCGGCGGCAGCAGTATTATGGAGTCGATTTCGAAATATCTGATTTACAGCAATAGCTATGTACTGAATTTCATTAAATTCGGCGGCAAGCGAACGACAGCACTTTATTTCGAACCGGCATTTTTCGCTCTGGCATTAATCTCAATTTGGCTCAGTATCAAACAGTTTGGTATCAAAACGCCTAAAACTGATGCTATGATTCTCGCAGGAATAATATTATCCGGATCGTTTTCAGGGGTTATGACCTTTATCCTGTTTTATTTGCTGGAGTGGGCATTTCAATATCTGAATAAAGAGGCGATTAAGAAAAAATTACCGTTAGCATTGATTTCTCTGGCTGTATTCCTGGTTGGTGTGGTAATCGCGTTTCCTTATATTTCCACTCGTCTGGGAGATTTAGGCACAGAAGGATCGTCATCATATTATCGTATTGTCGGTCCGCTGGTGATGGTCGGTTATTCTTTGACCCATATTGACGGTGTAGTCAGATTTGGCTCACTTTATGAATATGTCGCATCATTCGGAATATTTAACGGTGCGGATGTCGGAAAAACCATAGACAATGGTTTGTATCTGCTGATTATTTATTTTTCCTGGTTCGCGGTGTTTTTATCGCTGTGGTACATGGGGAAAGTGATAAAAATGATGCTCAACGCTTTTGGCGATAATCGCAATTTTCGCGTGCAGCTCTATCTTTTTACGCCGGTATCACTGTTTTTTACCGGTTCGATATTTAGCCCGGAATATGCATTTTTAATCGTCTGTCCATTTATTTTGCGAAAAGCGTTAAATATTACGAGGTAAGAATAAGAACATGTTGCTCAGCATAATCACTGTCGCGTTTCGTAACCTGGAAGGGATAGTCAAAACACACGCCTCGCTGGCGCATCTGGCGCAGGCGGAGGATATTCCCTTCGAATGGATTGTAGTCGATGGCGGTTCCAACGATGGCACCCGTGAGTATCTGGAAAATCTCAATGGTATCTATAACCTACGCTTTGTCAGCGAACCGGATAACGGTATCTACGACGCCATGAACAAAGGTATTGAAATGGCACAAGGCAAGTTTGCGCTGTTTCTCAACTCGGGCGATATTTTTCATCAGGATGCCGCAAATTTTGTCCGTAAGTTAAAAGTGCAAAAAGATAACGTAATGATCACCGGCGATGCGCTGCTGGATTTTGGCGACGGTCATAAAATTAAACGTAGCGCCAAACCTGGCTGGTATATTTATCACAGCCTGCCCGCCAGCCATCAGGCGATATTTTTCCCGGTATCCGGCTTGAAAAAATGGCGTTATGACCTGGAATATAAAGTTTCTTCCGATTATGCGCTGGCGGCCAAAATGTATAAAGCTGGTTATGCATTTAAAAAACTCAATGGCCTGGTGTCTGAATTTTCTATGGGTGGGGTATCTACCACCAATAATATGGAATTGTGTGCCGACGCGAAAAAAGTACAACGGCAGATATTACATGTGCCTGGCTTCTGGACGGAATTATCCTGGCATTTACGCCAGCGCACGACGGGTAAAACGAAAGCCTTATATAACAAAGTCTGAATATACTCGTCATACTTCAAGTTGCATGTGCGTTAGCTTTCCTGCAACTCGAATTGTTTAGAGTATATAAGGAATATCAATGCAAGATTTAAGCGGTTTCTCGGTGCCGAAAGGGTTCCGGGGCAGCAATGCTATTAAAGTGCAATTATGGTGGGCGGTACAGGCAACATTATTTGCCTGGTCGCCACAAGTATTGTATCGCTGGCGGGCTTTTTTATTACGTTTATTCGGCGCAAAAATAGGAAAAAACGTAGTTATTCGTCCGTCAGTAAAAATTACCTATCCGTGGAAATTAACCTTAGGTGATTACGCGTGGATCGGCGATGAGGTCAATTTATATACCCTCGGTGAAATAACCATTGGTGCGCATTCGGTGATATCGCAAAAAAGTTATTTATGCACCGGCAGCCACGACCATGCAAGTCGACATTTCACCATTAACGCCACGCCCATTGTGATTGGTGAGAAATGCTGGCTGGCAACCGATGTCTTTGTTGCCCCTGGCGTCACGATTGGCGACGGCACCGTAGTGGGGGCGCGAAGCAGTGTTTTTAAATCGCTTCCGGCAAATGCCATTTGCCGGGGGAATCCCGCAGTGGTGATACGCGAACGCGTTGAAACTGAATAAATTCAAAAAAATACAGAGGAATAAGACATGTCAAAAGTCGCTCTCATCACCGGTGTAACCGGACAGGATGGTTCTTACCTGGCAGAACTGTTGCTGGAGAAAGGTTACGAGGTGCATGGCATTAAGCGTCGTGCATCGTCATTCAACACCGAGCGCGTGGATCACATTTATCAGGATCCACACACCTGCAACCCGAAATTCCATCTGCATTATGGCGACCTGAGTGATACCTCCAACCTGACGCGTATTTTGCGTGAAGTGCAACCGGATGAAGTGTACAACCTGGGCGCAATGAGCCACGTTGCGGTTTCTTTTGAGTCACCGGAATATACCGCAGACGTTGATGCGATGGGTACGCTGCGCCTGCTGGAGGCGATCCGCTTCCTCGGTCTGGAAAAGAAAACCCGTTTTTATCAGGCTTCCACCTCTGAACTGTACGGTCTGGTGCAGGAAATTCCGCAGAAAGAAACCACGCCGTTCTACCCGCGCTCTCCGTATGCTGTCGCCAAACTGTACGCCTACTGGATCACCGTTAACTATCGTGAATCCTACGGTATGTACGCCTGCAACGGCATTCTGTTTAACCATGAATCTCCGCGCCGTGGCGAAACCTTCGTCACCCGCAAAATCACCCGCGCAATCGCCAACATCGCCCAGGGGCTGGAGTCGTGCCTGTACCTCGGCAATATGGATTCCCTGCGTGACTGGGGCCATGCCAAAGACTACGTAAAAATGCAGTGGATGATGCTGCAACAGGAACAGCCAGAAGATTTCGTTATCGCGACCGGCGTTCAGTACTCCGTACGTCAGTTCGTGGAAATGGCGGCAGCACAGCTGGGCATCAAACTGCGCTTTGAAGGCACGGGTGTTGAAGAGAAGGGCATTGTGGTTTCCGTCACCGGGCATGACGCGCCGGGCGTTAAACCGGGTGATGTGATTATCGCCGTTGACCCGCGTTACTTCCGTCCGGCTGAAGTTGAAACGCTGCTCGGCGACCCGACCAAAGCGCACGAAAAACTGGGCTGGAAACCGGAAATCACCCTCAGAGAGATGGTGTCTGAAATGGTGGCTAATGACCTCGAAGCGGCGAAAAAACACTCTCTGCTGAAATCTCACGGCTACGACGTGGCGATCGCGCTGGAGTCATAAGCATGAGTAAACAACGCATTTTTATCGCTGGCCATCGCGGGATGGTCGGTTCCGCCATCAGGCGGCAGCTCGAACAGCGCGGTGATGTGGAACTGGTATTACGCACTCGCGACGAGCTGAACCTGCTGGACAGTTGCGTGGTGCATGATTTCTTTGCCCGCGAGCGCATTGATCAGGTCTATCTGGCGGCGGCGAAAGTGGGTGGCATTGTCGCCAACAACACCTATCCGGCGGATTTCATCTATCAGAACATGATGATTGAGAGCAACATCATTCACGCCGCGCATCAGAACGACGTGAACAAACTGCTGTTTCTCGGATCGTCCTGCATCTACCCGAAACTGGCAAAACAGCCGATGGCAGAAAGCGAGTTATTGCAGGGCACGCTGGAGCCGACCAACGAGCCTTATGCCATTGCCAAAATTGCCGGGATCAAACTGTGCGAATCCTACAACCGCCAGTATGGACGCGATTACCGTTCGGTTATGCCGACTAACCTGTACGGGCCGCACGACAACTTCCATCCGAGTAACTCGCACGTGATCCCTGCATTGCTGCGCCGCTTCCACGAGGCGACGGCACAGAATGCGCCGGACGTGGTGGTGTGGGGCAGCGGTACGCCGATGCGTGAATTTCTGCATGTCGATGATATGGCGGCGGCAAGCATTCATGTCATGGAGCTGGCGCACGAAGTCTGGCTGGAAAATACCCAGCCGATGCTGTCGCACATTAACGTCGGCACTGGCGTTGATTGCACTATCCGCGAGCTGGCGCAAACCATCGCCAAAGTGGTGGGTTACAAAGGTCGGGTGGTTTTTGATGCCAGTAAACCGGATGGTACGCCGCGCAAACTGCTGGATGTGACGCGCTTGCATCAGCTTGGCTGGTATCACGAAATCTCACTGGAAGCGGGGCTTGCCAGCACTTACCAGTGGTTCCTTGAGAATCAAGACCGCTTTCGGGGGTAATGATGTTTTTACGTCAGGAAGACTTTGCCACGGTAGTGCGCTCCACTCCGCTTGTCTCTCTCGACTTTATTGTTGAGAACAGTCGCGGTGAGTTTCTGCTTGGCAAAAGAACCAACCGCCCGGCGCAGGGTTACTGGTTTGTGCCGGGAGGGCGCGTGCAGAAAGACGAAACGCTGGAAGCCGCATTTGAGCGGCTGACGCTGGCGGAACTGGGGCTGCGTCTGCCGATAACAGCAGGCCAGTTTTACGGTGTCTGGCAGCACTTTTATGACGATAACTTCTCCGGCACGGATTTCACCACGCATTATGTGGTGCTCGGTTTTCGCTTCAGAGTCGCGGAAGAAGAGCTGTTACTGTCGGATGAGCAGCACGACGATTACCGCTGGCTGACGCCGGACGCGCTGCTCGCCAGTGACAATGTTCACGCTAACAGCCGCGCTTATTTTCTCGCTGAGAAGCGTGCCGGAGTACCCGGATTATGAAAATACTGGTCTACGGCATTAACTACTCGCCGGAGTTAACCGGTATCGGCAAATACACCGGCGAGATGGTGGAATGGCTGGCGGCACAAGGTCATGAGGTGCGGGTTATTACCGCACCTCCTTACTACCCGCAGTGGCAGGTGGGGGAGAACTATTCTGCCTGGCGGTACAAACGTGAAGAGGGCGCAGCCACGGTGTGGCGCTGCCCGCTGTATGTGCCAAAACAGCCGAACACACTGAAACGCCTGTTACATCTCGGCAGTTTTGCCGCCAGTAGTTTTTTTCCGCTGATGGCGCAACGTCGCTGGAAGCCGGATCGCATTATCGGCGTGGTGCCAACGCTGTTTTGCACGCCGGGAATGCGCCTGCTGGCGAAACTCTCTGGTGCGCGCACGGTGCTGCATATTCAGGATTACGAAGTGGACGCCATGCTGGGGCTGGGCCTTGCCGGAAAAGGCAAAGGCGGCAAAGTGGCACAGCTGGCGACGGCGTTCGAACGTAGCGGACTGCATAACGTCGATAACGTCTCCACGATTTCGCGTTCGATGATGAATAAAGCCATCGAAAAAGGCGTGGCGGCGGAAAACGTCATCTTCTTCCCCAATTGGTCGGAAATCGCCCGTTTTCAATATGTTGCAGACGCCGATGTTGATGCCCTTCGTAACCAGCTTGGCCTGCCGGATAACAAAAAAATCATTCTTTACTCCGGCAATATTGGTGAAAAGCAGGGGCTGGAAAACGTTATTGAAGCCGCCGATCGCCTGCGCGATGAACCGCTGATTTTTGCCATTGTCGGGCAGGGCGGCGGCAAAGCGCGGCTGGAAAAAATGGCGCAGCAGCGTGGACTGCGCAACATGCAATTCTTCCCGCTGCAATCGTATGACGCTTTACCCGCACTGCTGAAGATGGGCGATTGCCATCTGGTGGTGCAAAAACGCGGCGCGGCAGATGCTGTATTGCCGTCGAAACTGACCAATATTCTGGCAGTAGGCGGTAACGCGGTGATTACCGCAGAAGCCCACACCGAACTGGGGCAGCTTTGCGAAACCTTTCCGGGCATTGCGGTTTGCGTAGAACCGGAATCGGTCGAGGCGCTGGTGGCGGGGATCCGTCAGGCGCTCCTGCTGCCCAAACACAACACGGTGGCACGTGAATATGCCGAACGCACGCTCGATAAAGAGAACGTGTTACGTCAATTTATAAATGATATTCGGGGATAATTATGGCGCAGTCGAAACTCTATCCAGTTGTGATGGCAGGTGGCTCCGGGAGCCGCTTATGGCCGCTTTCCCGCGTACTTTATCCCAAGCAGTTTTTATGCCTGAAAGGCGATCTCACCATGCTGCAAACCACCATCTGCCGCCTGAACGGCGTGGAGTGCGAAAGCCCGGTGGTGATTTGCAATGAGCAGCACCGCTTTATTGTTGCGGAACAGCTGCGTCAACTGAACAAACTTACCGAGAACATTATTCTCGAACCGGCAGGGCGTAACACTGCACCAGCCATTGCGCTGGCGGCGCTGGCGGCAAAACGTCCTAGCCCGGAAAACGACCCATTAATGCTGGTGCTGGCGGCGGATCATGTGATTGCCGATGAAGACGCGTTCCGCGCCGCAGTGCGTAACGCCATGCCGTATGCCGAAGCAGGTAAGCTGGTGACCTTCGGCATTGTGCCGGATCTACCTGAAACCGGATATGGCTATATTCGTCGCGGTGAAGTATCTGCGGGTGAGCAGGATACGGTGGCCTTTGAAGTGGCGCAGTTTGTCGAAAAACCGAATCTGGAAACCGCTCAGGCCTATGTGGCAAGCGGCGAATATTACTGGAACAGCGGTATGTTCCTGTTCCGCGCCGGACGCTATCTAGAAGAACTGAAAAAGTATCGCCCGGATATTCTCGATGCCTGCGAAAAAGCGATGAGTGCCGTCGATCCGGATCTCGATTTTATTCGTGTGGATGAAGAGGCGTTTCTCGCCTGTCCGGAAGAGTCTGTGGATTACGCGGTTATGGAACGCACGGCAGATGCGGTTGTGGTGCCGATGGATGCGGGCTGGAGCGATGTCGGTTCCTGGTCTTCATTATGGGAGATCAGCGCCCACACCGCCGAGGGTAATGTTTGCCACGGTGATGTGATTAATCACAAAACTGAAAACAGCTATGTGTATGCCGAATCTGGCCTGGTCACCACCGTCGGGGTGAAAGATCTGGTCGTGGTGCAGACCAAAGACGCAGTGCTGATTGCCGACCGGAACTCGGTGCAGGATGTGAAAAAAGTGGTCGAGCAGATCAAAGCCGATGGTCGCCATGAGCATCGGGTACATCGCGAAGTGTATCGCCCGTGGGGCAAATATGACTCTATCGACGCAGGCGACCGCTACCAGGTAAAACGCATCACCGTGAAACCCGGTGAGGGCTTGTCGGTACAGATGCACCATCACCGCGCGGAACACTGGGTAGTGGTGGCGGGAACGGCAAAAGTCACCATTGACGGTGATATCAAACTGCTTGGCGAAAACGAGTCTATTTATATTCCGCTGGGGGCGACGCACTGCCTGGAAAATCCGGGGAAAATTCCGCTCGACTTAATTGAAGTGCGCTCTGGCTCTTATCTCGAAGAGGATGATGTGGTGCGCTTCGCGGATCGCTACGGACGGGTGTAAACGTCGCATCAGGCAATGAATGCCGAACCGCGATGTAAATAACGACAAAAACAAAATTGGCCGTTTCGGTCAGGGCCAACTATTGCCTGAAAAAGGGTAACGACATGAAAAAATTAACCTGCTTTAAAGCCTATGATATTCGCGGAAAATTAGGCGAAGAACTGAATGAAGATATTGCCTGGCGCATTGGTCGCGCCTATGGCGAATTCCTTAAACCGAAAACCATTGTGTTAGGCGGTGATGTCCGCCTCACCAGCGAAACCTTAAAACTGGCGCTGGCGAAAGGTTTGCAGGATGCGGGCGTCGATGTGCTGGATATCGGCATGTCCGGCACCGAAGAGATCTATTTCGCTACGTTCCATCTCGGCGTGGATGGCGGCATTGAAGTCACCGCCAGCCATAATCCGATGGATTACAACGGCATGAAGCTGGTACGCGAAGGGGCTCGTCCGATCAGCGGCGATACCGGACTGCGCGACGTCCAGCGTCTGGCGGAAGCCAATGACTTCCCCCCCGTCGATGAAACCAGACGTGGTAGCTATCAGCAAATCAACCTGCGTGACGCTTACGTTGATCACCTGTTCGGATATATCAATGTCAAAAACCTCACGCCGCTCAAGCTGGTGATCAACTCCGGGAACGGCGCAGCGGGTCCGGTGGTGGACGCTATCGAAGCCCGCTTTAAAGCCCTCGGCGCACCGGTGGAATTGATCAAAGTGCACAACACGCCGGACGGCAATTTCCCCAACGGTATTCCTAACCCGCTGCTGCCGGAATGCCGCGATGACACCCGCAATGCGGTCATTAAACACGGCGCGGATATGGGCATTGCCTTTGATGGCGATTTTGACCGCTGCTTCCTGTTTGACGAAAAAGGGCAGTTTATCGAGGGCTACTACATTGTCGGTCTGCTGGCAGAAGCGTTCCTCGAAAAAAATCCCGGCGCGAAGATCATCCACGATCCGCGTCTCTCCTGGAATACCGTCGATGTGGTGACTGCTGCAGGCGGTACGCCGGTGATGTCGAAAACCGGACACGCCTTTATTAAAGAACGTATGCGCAAGGAAGACGCCATCTACGGTGGCGAAATGAGCGCGCATCATTACTTCCGTGATTTCGCCTACTGTGACAGCGGCATGATCCCGTGGCTGCTGGTAGCCGAACTGGTATGCCTGAAAGGAAAAACGCTGGGAGAACTGGTGCGCGACCGGATGGTGGCGTTCCCGGCAAGCGGTGAGATCAACAGCAAACTTGCGCAGCCCGTTGAGGCGATTAACCGCGTCGAACAGCACTTTAGCCGCGAGGCGCTGGCGGTGGATCGCACTGACGGCATCAGCATGACCTTTGCCGACTGGCGCTTTAACCTGCGCTCCTCCAACACCGAACCGGTGGTGCGGTTGAATGTGGAATCGCGCGGTGATGTGCCGCTGATGGAAGCGCGAACGCGAACTTTGCTGACGTTGCTGAACGAGTAATGTCATTACTTTCCCCCTCACTCTGACGCTCTACTGCCTGTGGAGAGAAGAGAGCACGGAACTTGCTTCTCCCCCTCGCCCCTTTGGGGAGAGGGCCTGGGTGAGGCGACAATAGAACAGGAACAACGATGACAAATCTAAAAAAGCGCGAGCGAGCGAAAACCAATGCATCGTTAATCTCTATGGTGCAACGCTTTTCAGATATCACCATCATGTTTGCCGGACTATGGCTGGTTTGCGAAGTGAGCGGACTGTCATTCCTCTACATGCACCTGTTGGTGGCGCTGATTACGCTGGTGGTATTCCAGATGCTGGGCGGCATCACCGATTTTTATCGCTCATGGCGCGGTGTTCGGGCAGCGACAGAATTTGCCCTGTTGCTACAAAACTGGACGTTAAGCGTGATTTTCAGCGCCGGACTGGTGGCGTTTAACAATGATTTCGACACGCAACTGACAATCTGGCTGGCGTGGTATGGGCTGACCAGCATCGGGCTGGTGGTTTGCCGTTCGTGTATTCGCATTGGTGCGGGCTGGCTGCGTAATCATGGCTATAACAAGCGCATGGTCGCCGTAGCTGGGGATTTAGCCGCCGGGCAAATGCTGATGGAGAGCTTCCGTAATCAGCCGTGGTTAGGTTTTGACGTGGTGGGCGTATACCACGACCCAAAACCGGGCGGCGTTTCTAACGACTGGGCGGGTAATCTGCAACAACTGGTCGAGGATGCGAAAGCGGGCAAAATCCATAACGTCTATATCGCGATGCAGATGTGCGACGGCGCGCGAGTGAAAAAACTGGTTCATCAACTGGCGGACACCACCTGTTCGGTGCTGCTGATCCCCGACGTCTTTACCTTCAACATTCTCCATTCGCGCATTGAAGATATGAACGGTGTGCCGGTGGTGCCGCTGTATGACACGCCGCTTTCCGGGATTAACCGCCTGATTAAACGTGCGGAAGATATTGTGCTGGCAACGCTGATCCTGCTGCTGATCTCCCCGGTGCTGTGCTGCATTGCGCTGGCGGTGAAACTCAGTTCACCGGGACCGGTTATTTTCCGCCAGACTCGCTACGGCATGGACGGCAAGCCGATCAAAGTGTGGAAGTTCCGTTCGATGAAAGTGATGGAGAACGACAAAGTAGTGACTCAGGCGACGCAGAACGATCCGCGCGTCACCAAAGTGGGGAACTTTCTGCGCCGCACCTCACTGGATGAATTGCCGCAGTTTATCAATGTGCTGACCGGCGGGATGTCGATTGTTGGTCCGCGTCCGCACGCGGTGGCGCATAACGAACAGTATCGCCAGCTTATTGAAGGCTACATGCTGCGCCATAAAGTGAAACCGGGCATTACCGGTTGGGCGCAGATTAACGGCTGGCGCGGCGAAACCGACACGCTGGAGAAAATGGAAAAACGCGTCGAGTTCGACCTTGAGTACATCCGCGAATGGAGCGTCTGGTTCGATATCAAAATCGTTTTCCTGACGGTATTCAAAGGCTTCGTTAACAAAGCGGCATATTGATATGAGCTTACGTGAAAAAACCATCAGCGGCGCGAAGTGGTCGGCGATTGCCACGGTGATCATCATCGGCCTCGGGCTGGTGCAGATGACCGTGCTGGCGCGGATTATCGATAACCACCAGTTCGGCCTGCTTACCGTGTCGCTGGTGATCATCGCGTTGGCAGATACGCTTTCTGACTTCGGTATCGCTAACTCGATTATTCAGCGAAAAGAAATCAGCCACCTTGAACTTACCACGCTGTACTGGCTGAACGTCGGGCTGGGGATTGTAGTGTGCGTGGCAGTGTTTTTGTTGAGTGATGTCATCGGTGACGTGCTGAATAACCCGGATCTGGCACCGTTGATTAAAACATTGTCGCTGGCGTTTGTGGTGATCCCCCACGGGCAGCAGTTCCGCGCGTTGATGCAAAAGGAGCTGGAGTTCAACAAAATCGGCATGATCGAAACCAGCGCGGTGCTGGCGGGCTTTACTTTTACGGTGGTTAGCGCCCATTTCTGGCCGCTGGCGATGACTGCTATCCTCGGTTATCTGGTCAATAGTGCGGTGAGAACGCTGCTGTTTGGCTACTTTGGTCGCAAAATTTATCGCCCCGGTCTGCATTTCTCGCTGGCGTCGGTGGCACCGAACTTGCGCTTTGGTGCCTGGCTGACGGCGGACAGCATCATCAATTATCTCAACACCAACCTTTCAACGCTGGTGCTGGCGCGTATTCTTGGCGCGGGCGTGGCGGGGGGCTACAACCTGGCCTATAACGTGGCCGTTGTGCCGCCGATGAAGCTGAACCCGATCATCACCCGCGTGCTGTTTCCGGCGTTTGCCAAAATTCAGGACGACACCGAAAAACTGCGCGTGAACTTCTACAAGCTGCTGTCGGTGGTGGGGATTATCAACTTCCCGGCGCTGCTCGGGCTGATGGTGGTGTCGAATAACTTTGTACCACTGGTCTTTGGCGAGAAGTGGAACAGCATTATTCCGGTGCTGCAATTGCTGTGTGTGGTGGGGCTGCTGCGTTCGGTGGGTAACCCTATTGGCTCGCTGCTGATGGCGAAAGCGCGAGTCGATATCAGCTTTAAATTCAACGTATTCAAAACCTTTCTGTTTATTCCGGCGATTGTTATCGGTGGGCAGATGGCGGGCGCGATCGGCGTCACGCTCGGCTTCCTGCTGGTGCAGATTATCAACACTATTCTCAGTTACTTCGTGATGATTAAACCGGTGCTCGGTTCCAGTTATCGCCAGTACATCCTGAGCTTGTGGCTACCGTTTTATCTCTCGCTGCCGACGCTGGTGGTCAGTTATGCGCTGGGCGTGCTGCTGAAAGGGCAACTGGCGCTGGCGACGTTGCTGGCGGTGCAAATTACCGCAGGCGTACTGGCGTTTGTGGTGATGATTGTGCTGTCGCGCCATCCGCTGGTGGTGGAAGTGAAACGCCAGTTTTGTCGCAGCGAAAAAATGAAAATGCTTTTACGGGCGGGGTGAATGGTTCTCCCCGTAATGTTGTGCACATTTGCCCCCTCACCCTAACCCTCTCCCCTGGGGGCGAGGGGACTGATCGAGCACGGCTTTGAATATGGCACCGGTTTCACTCTTAATCATCAACCATAGCACCGACGCAATTTAGAACTCCTTTTGAGGTCATAATGAAATTACTTATTCTTGGCAACCATACTTGCGGCAATCGCGGCGACAGCGCCATCCTGCGCGGCTTACTTGATGCCATCAACATCCTCAATCCAAACGCCGAAGTGGACGTGATGAGTCGCTATCCAGTTAGTTCTTCCTGGCTGCTTAATCGCCCGGTGATGGGCGATCCGCTGTTCCTGCAAATGAAACAACACAACAGCGCAGCGGGCGTTGTCGGGCGCGTTAAAAAAGTCCTCCGTCGCCGCTATCAACACCAGGTACTGCTTTCCCGTGTGACCGACACCGGCAAGTTGCGTAATATCGCCATCGCCCAGGGATTCACCGACTTCGTGCGCCTGCTGTCAGGTTACGACGCCATCATCCAGGTCGGCGGATCGTTTTTTGTCGATCTCTACGGTGTGCCGCAGTTTGAACACGCACTTTGTACGTTTATGGCGAAAAAGCCGCTGTTTATGATTGGTCACAGCGTTGGCCCCTTCCAGGATGAGCAATTCAACCAACTGGCGAACTACGTTTTCGGTCACTGCGACGCCTTGATCCTGCGCGAATCGGTCAGCCTCGATCTGATGAAACGCAGCAATATCACTACCGCAAAAGTCGAATATGGCGTCGATACCGCCTGGCTGGTCGATCATCACACCGAAGATTTCACCGCCAGCTATGCCGTTCAACACTGGCTGGACGTTGCCGCACAACAGAAAACTGTGGCAATTACCCTGCGCGAACTGGCACCGTTCGACAAACGCCTTGGCACCACTCAACAAGCGTATGAAAAAGCCTTTGCCGGGGTGGTCAATCGCATTCTCGACGAAGGCTATCAGGTGATTGCGCTCTCCACCTGTACGGGCATCGACAGCTATAACAAAGACGACCGTATGGTGGCGCTCAATCTGCGCCAGCACATCAGCGATCCTGCCCGTTACCATGTGGTGATGGATGAACTTAACGATCTGGAAATGGGCAAAATTCTTGGTGCCTGTGAACTCACCGTCGGCACGCGCCTGCACTCAGCCATTATCTCGATGAATTTCTCCACTCCGGCAATTGCCATTAACTACGAACATAAATCCGCCGGGATCATGCAACAACTGGGGCTACCAGAAATGGCGATTGATATCCGTCATTTATTAGACGGTAGCCTGCAAGCGATGGTTGCGGATACCTTAGGCCAGCTTCCGGCGCTGAACGCACGACTTAACGAAGCCGTCAGTCGCGAACGCCAGACAGGAATGCAGATGGTGCAATCTGTACTTGAGCGCATCGGGGAGGCGAAATGAAGGTTGGCTTCTTTTTACTGAAATTTCCGCTGTCGTCAGAAACTTTCGTCCTCAATCAAATCACTGCGTTTATTGATATGGGATTTGAGGTGGAGATTGTCGCGTTGCAAAAAGGCGACACACAAAACACCCATGCGGCATGGACGAAGTACAACCTTGCTGCCAGAACCCGCTGGTTACAGGACGAACCCCGGGGCAAAGTGGCGAAGCTGCGTCACCGCGCCAGCCAGACCTTACGCGGTATTCATCGTAAAAATACCTGGCAGGCGCTCAACCTCAAACGCTATGGCGCTGAGTCGCGGAACCTGATTTTGTCTGCCATTTGCGGCCAGGTCGCAACACCGTTTCATGCCGATGTCTTTATCGCTCATTTTGGCCCTGCGGGGGTAACCGCAGCAAAATTGCGTGAACTGGGTGTCATTCGCGGCAAAATTGCCACTATCTTCCACGGCATTGATATCTCCAGTCGGGAAGTGCTCAACCATTACACCCCGGAATATCAGCAACTGTTCCGCCGTGGCGACCTGATGTTGCCAATAAGCGATTTGTGGGCGGGGAGATTGCAAAAGATGGGCTGCCCGACGGAAAAAATCGCTGTATCGCGCATGGGCGTGGACATGACGCGCTTTAGCCCTCGTCCGGTTAAAGCGCCTGGAACACCGCTGGAGATTATTTCCGTTGCACGTTTAACTGAGAAAAAGGGCCTGCATGTGGCGATCGAATCTTGCCGTCAGCTCAAAGAGCAGGGCGTGGCATTTCGCTATCGCATCCTCGGCATCGGCCCGTGGGAGCGGCGCTTACGTACGCTCATCGAACAGTATCAACTGGAAGATGTGGTGGAGATGCCGGGCTTTAAACCGAGCCACGAAGTAAAAGCGATGCTCGACGAAGCGGATGTCTTTCTGCTGCCTTCGGTCACGGGCGCGGATGGCGATATGGAAGGGATACCCGTGGCGTTGATGGAAGCGATGGCAGTCGGCATTCCGGTCGTTTCCACTTTGCATAGCGGAATACCAGAACTGGTGGAGGCCGATAAATCTGGCTGGCTGGTGCCGGAAAACGACGCCCATGCACTGGCGCAACGGCTGGCGGCGTTTAGCCAACTGGATACAGACGAACTGGCTCCGGTCGTCAAACGCGCGCGCGAAAAAGTCGAACACGATTTTAATCAGCAGGTGATTAATCGAGAACTCGCCAGCTTGCTGCAAGCTTTATAGAGGAGAACGCATGTCATTTAAAACAATCTCCCGACGCACCTTCCTGACGGCAAGCTCCGCGCTTGCTTTCCTCCATACCCCTTTCGCCCGTGCACTTCCCGCCCGACAAAGCGTTAATATCAACGACTACAATCCGCACGACTGGATCGCCTCATTTAAACAAGCCTTTAGCGAAGGGCAAACGGTCGTCGTGCCCGCCGGATTTGTTTGCGACAACATCAACACCGGCATCTTCATCCCTCCCGGCAAAACGTTACACATCCTCGGTAGTTTGCGCGGCAACGGCAGAGGGCGATTTGTCTTACAGGACGGCAGCCAGGTGACAGGGTTGAAGGGCGGCAGTATGCATAACATCACCCTGGATGTGCGCGGTTCTGACTGCACCATCAAAGGGCTGGCGATGAGCGGCTTTGGTCCGGTAACGCAGATTTATATCGGCGGCAAAAACAAACGGGTTATGCGCAACCTGACCATCGATAACCTGACCGTGAGCCATGCTAATTACGCCATCTTACGTCAGGGATTTCATAACCAGATTATCGGTGCCAACATCACCAATTGTAAGTTCAGCGACTTACAAGGCGACGCCATCGAATGGAACGTGGCAATCAACGACCGCGATATTTTAATTTCCGACCACGTAATAGAGCGCATCAACTGTACTAATGGCAAAATCAACTGGGGCATCGGCATAGGCCTTGCGGGAAGTACCTACGATAATAACTATCCGGAAGACCAGGCGGTGAAAAACTTTGTTGTGGCGAATATTACAGGATCGGATTGTCGACAGCTGATTCATGTTGAAAATGGTAAACATTTCATTATCCGTAATATCAAAGCGCGTAATATTACGCCTGATTTCAGCAAGAAAGCCGGTATTGATAACGCCACTGTAGCGATATATGGATGTGATAACTTTGTTATTGACAATATAGAAATGGTTAATAGTGCCGGGATGTTAATCGGCTACGGTGTCATTAAAGGCAGGTATCTCTCCATACCGCAAAACTTCAGACTGAATAATATTCATCTTGATAATACGGATCTTGCCTTGAAATTGCGTGGAATCCAAATCTCCGCAGGGAATGCTATCTCCTTTGTTGCGCTGACCAATATTGCGATGAAACGTGCTTCTCTGGAGCTACACAACAAGCCGCAGCACATTTTTATGCGTAATATCAATGTGATGCAAGAATCTTCGGTTGGCCCGGCCTTGACCATGAACTTCGACTTGCGTAAGGATGTCCGTGGGACATTTATGGCAAAGAACGAGACGCTACTGTCACTGGTAAATGTTCATGCGGTGAATGAAAAAGGACAAAGCTCGGTCGATATCGACAGGATTAATCACCATATCGTTAATGTGGAAAAGATAAACTTCAGGCTACCGAAACGGGAACGATAGATTTGCGACCATTCCTGGAAAAATGGCACCATACTTAAGAATAACGCTACTGCAATCCTGGACAAAGCGGCGTAACATCGGAAGGAAATCAGTAATCAATTCAGGGTAATTGATGCTGGCGAAAAAAATCGAACAAGCTATAATTCAGCAACCATTTTACAGGTGGATGAAATAATGACGAATTTAAAAGCAGTTATTCCTGTAGCGGGTCTTGGGATGCATATGTTGCCTGCCACTAAGGCGATTCCTAAAGAGATGCTACCCATCGTCGATAAGCCAATGATTCAGTACATTGTTGACGAGATTGTGGCTGCAGGAATCAAAGAAATCCTCCTGGTAACTCATGCGTCCAAAAACGCGGTCGAAAACCACTTCGACACCTCTTATGAATTAGAATCTCTCCTTGAGCTGCGCGTGAAGCGACAGCTGCTGGCAGAAGTACAGTCCATCTGCCCGCCGGGCGTGACCATTATGAACGTGCGTCAGGGTGAACCATTAGGTTTAGGCCACTCTATTTTGTGTGCCCGACCGGCTATTGGTGATAATCCATTTGTCGTCGTGCTGCCCGATGTCGTTATTGATGATGCCAGCGCCGATCCGTTGCGTTACAACCTTGCAGCAATGATTGCGCGCTTCAATGAAACTGGTCGCAGTCAGGTATTGGCAAAACGTATGCCGGGAGACCTCTCTGAATACTCCGTCATCCAGACTAAAGAGCCGCTGGATCGCGAAGGTAAAGTCAGCCGCATTGTTGAATTTATCGAAAAACCCGATCAGCCGCAGACGCTGGATTCAGACATTATGGCCGTAGGCCGTTATGTGCTTTCTGCCGATATTTGGCCTGAACTGGAGCGCACTCAGCCTGGTGCATGGGGGCGAATTCAGCTAACAGATGCCATTGCTGAACTGGCGAAAAAACAGTCCGTTGACGCAATGCTGATGACTGGTGACAGTTACGACTGTGGTAAGAAAATGGGCTATATGCAGGCGTTTGTAAAATATGGGCTGCGCAACCTGAAAGAAGGGGCGAAGTTCCGCAAAGGCATTGAGAAGTTGTTAAGCGAATAACGAAAATCTGACAGGAAGTGTCGGTCAGTAAGAAATTAAAAACGGCAGTGAAGATTCATAGCATAAGTTTTGCGCATTGAATTTTCCTGCCGTTGTTTTTTTATGAATTTCAATAATAACAATGAGTTAGCAAGCGGCTTCGCGTCAAACTTTTCCAGGATTTTCCTTGTTTCTATGGCTGTTTGGTAAGACAATTAGCGTTTGAATTTTTCGGATTTTGCGCGAGTGAGTAACGCTCGTCACATCGTAGTCATGCACGCAGTGCTCTGGTAGCTGTTAAGCCAGGGGCGGTAGCGTGCACTAATGCCTCTATTAATCAATTCTGGAGCAGTCTATTTCACAGCATGCTCTATAGCTATATGGAATAAAAAAGTGAAGATACTTGTAACTGGTGGCGCAGGGTTTATTGGCTCTGCTGTAGTTCGTCACATTATAAATAATACGCAGGACAGTGTTGTTAATGTCGATAAATTGACTTACGCCGGAAACCTGGAATCACTCGCTGAAGTTTCTGATTCTGAACGTTATTCATTTGAGCATGCAGATATCTGCGATGCCGTAGCTATGGCGCGTATTTTCGCACAGCACCAGCCAGACGCGGTGATGCACCTGGCGGCAGAGAGTCATGTTGACCGTTCAATAACTGGCCCTGCGGCATTTATTGAAACCAATATTGTGGGTACTTATGTTCTTTTAGAAGCGGCGCGCAATTACTGGTCTGCTCTGAATGATGAAAAGAAAAAAAGTTTCCGCTTTCATCATATTTCTACTGATGAAGTGTATGGTGATTTACCCCATCCGGATGAAGTAAATAATAACGAAGCGTTACCGCTATTTACGGAAACGACAGCTTACGCGCCAAGTAGCCCATATTCTGCTTCTAAAGCGTCCAGCGATCATTTGGTACGTGCGTGGAAGCGGACTTATGGTTTACCGACCATTGTGACTAATTGCTCTAACAATTATGGTCCTTATCACTTCCCGGAAAAACTAATCCCATTGGTTATTCTGAATGCTCTGGAAGGTAAGCCATTACCTATTTATGGTAAAGGGGATCAAATTCGCGATTGGTTGTATGTAGAGGATCATGCTCGTGCGTTATATACCGTTGTAACCGAAGGTAAAGCGGGCGAAACTTATAACATTGGCGGACACAACGAAAAGAAAAACATCGACGTAGTGTTCACTATTTGTGATTTGTTGGATGAGATTGTACCGAAAGAGAAATCTTATCGTGAGCAAATTACTTATGTTGCCGATCGCCCAGGGCATGATCGCCGTTATGCAATTGATGCCGATAAAATTAGCCGCGAATTGGGCTGGAAACCGCAAGAAACGTTTGAGAGCGGTATTCGTAAAACGGTGGAATGGTATCTGACTAATACAAATTGGGTTGAGAATGTGAAAAGCGGTGCTTATCAGTCGTGGATTGAACAAAACTATGAGGGCCGTCAGTAATGAATATCCTGCTTTTCGGCAAAACAGGGCAGGTGGGTTGGGAACTGCAACGTGCTCTGGCACCGCTAGGTAATCTGATTGCTCTTGATGTTCACTCCACTGATTATTGTGGCGATTTCAGCAACCCTGAAGGTGTGGCTGAAACTGTCAAAAAAATTCGCCCTGATGTTATTGTTAATGCGGCTGCTCACACTGCAGTAGACAAAGCGGAATCAGAACCGGATTTCGCACAATTACTTAACGCGACAAGCGTCGAAGCGATTGCAAAAGCAGCTAATGAAGTCGGAGCCTGGGTTATACACTACTCCACTGATTATGTTTTCCCAGGCAGCGGTGACACGCCATGGCTGGAAACGGATGCAACAGCACCGCTAAATGTCTACGGTGAAACCAAGCTAGCTGGGGAAAAAGCGTTACAAGAACATTGCGCAAAGCATCTTATTTTCCGTACCAGCTGGGTATACGCTGGTAAAGGAAATAACTTTGCCAAAACAATGTTACGTCTGGCAAAAGAACGCGAAGAGTTGGCTGTAATAAACGATCAATTCGGCGCACCAACGGGTGCTGAATTGCTGGCTGATTGCACTGCTCATGCCATTCGTGTGGCAGTAAACAAACCCGAAGTTGCTGGTTTGTACCATCTGGTTGCTGGTGGCACAACAACCTGGCACGATTATGCCGCTCTGGTATTTGAAGAAGCGCGCAAAGCGGGGATCAACCTTGCTCTTAACAAACTCAACGCCGTGCCAACAACGGCCTATCCCACACCAGCCCGTCGACCCCATAACTCTCGCCTCAATACAGAAAAGTTTCAGCAGAACTTTGCGCTTGTCTTGCCTGACTGGCAGGTGGGCGTGAAACGTATGCTCAACGAATTATTTACGACTACGGCAATTTAACAAATTTTTGCATCTCGCATCATGATGCCAGGGCGGGATGAATTAAAAGGATGGTGAAATGAAAACGCGTAAAGGTATTATTCTGGCTGGTGGTTCCGGCACTCGTCTTTATCCTGTGACGATGGCAGTAAGTAAACAACTGCTGCCGATTTATGATAAGCCGATGATTTATTATCCGCTTTCAACGCTTATGTTGGCGGGTATTCGCGATATTCTTATTATCAGTACGCCACAGGATACGCCGCGTTTCCAACAATTGTTGGGGGACGGGAGCCAGTGGGGGCTTAATTTACAGTATAAAGTACAACCGAGCCCGGATGGCCTGGCGCAAGCGTTTATCATTGGTGAAGACTTTATTGGCGGTGATGATTGTGCACTCGTGCTTGGCGATAATATCTTCTATGGACACGACTTGCCGAAATTAATGGAAGCTGCTGTTAACAAAGAAAGCGGTGCAACGGTATTTGCTTATCACGTTAATGATCCTGAACGTTATGGTGTCGTGGAGTTTGATAAGAGCGGAACAGCCATTAGTCTTGAAGAAAAACCATTAGAGCCAAAAAGCAATTATGCTGTAACCGGACTTTATTTCTATGACAATGACGTTGTAGAAATGGCGAAAAACCTTAAACCATCTGCGCGTGGTGAACTGGAAATTACCGATATTAACCGCATTTATATGGAACAAGGACGTTTGTCTGTTGCTATGATGGGGCGCGGCTATGCGTGGCTGGATACAGGGACGCATCAAAGCCTTATTGAAGCAAGCAACTTCATTGCAACGATTGAAGAGCGTCAGGGATTAAAAGTATCTTGCCCGGAAGAGATTGCTTATCGTAAAGGATTTATTGATGCAGAGCAGGTGAAGATATTGGCCGAGCCGCTAAAGAAAAATGCTTATGGTAAGTATCTGCTAAAAATGATTAAAGGTTATTAATAAAATGAACGTAATTGAAACTGAAATTCCTGATGTGCTAATTTTTGAACCAAAAGTATTTGGTGATGAACGCGGTTTCTTTTTTGAGAGCTTTAACCAGAAAGTATTTGAAGAAGCTGTAGGACGGAAGGTTGAATTTGTTCAGGATAACCATTCTAAATCCAGCAAAGGCGTATTACGTGGACTTCATTACCAGTTAGAACCCTATGCACAAGGAAAACTGGTACGCTGTGTTGTCGGTGAAGTTTTTGATGTTGCGGTTGATATTCGGAAATCATCACCTACGTTTGGCAAGTGGGTTGGTGTGAATTTATCTGCTGAGAATAAGCGTCAGTTGTGGATACCTGAGGGGTTTGCTCATGGGTTTTATTCAAAAGAAGAAGGAACAGAAATATTGTATAAAACAAATAATTTTTACTCAAAAACTCATGAGAGATGTATTATGTGGAATGATGTTGTATTAAACATAGATTGGCAATTAGACAACGAACCTCTTTTGTCACCAAAGGATTGTTTGGGCACTCCATTTATAAAAATTGATTATTAATAAAAGACATTAATAATGAGCATTAAAATAAATAGTTTAATAAATTTGGCTGGATATGCAATCCCAACTTTATTGTCAATACCTGCGATGGGTTATTTGGCAAGGGCTCTGGGAATAACAGACTTTGGATTTTTTTTAATGTTTTTTACAATAGTAGGATACGCTAGCATATTTGACCTTGGGCTTTCGCGAGCAGTTGTGCGCGAGATATCATTAAATAAAAATGATATAAAAGTAACTAGTCAAGTAATCACAACATCAGTATTTTTAACTATATTTATTGGGATTGTTGTTTCCGTTATTTTCTATTATAGTGATCATAAAATAGCATCCTTAATTAGTGGACCTGAACAAACTGAGAATGTAGCATACGCTATAGGTGTTTTATCTTATTGTCTACCGTTCTACCTTCTGAATTTGGTTTGTTGGGGGATATTAGAGGGATATGAAAAATTCAAATTATTAAATATACAAAAAACAATCACAGGTATTTTAACTGCAATACTACCTATTATTCTTATTCATGAAAATGTTAGTTTGCTTAATGCTACTTGGGGGCTGGTCATTGCGAGAATAACTGGAGCTCTTTTAAGTGTGTTATTTGTTTTTAGAAATAACAAAGTCACAATGGATCTTAGTTTAAATAAGACAAAAGCACTATTAAGTTTTGGCGGATGGGCAAGTATTAGTAGTATAATTAACCCATTGCTTACAAATATTGACCGGTTTATATTGTCAAATGCAGTTGGTCCTGCTAAAGCATCGTTATATATTGCCCCTGCAGATGCGATATCAAAGTTACTTATATTGCCAACAACAATAGCAAGGACAATTTTCCCTGCACTATGCAAGAATAATACAAAAGGTGAGAGAAAAAAAATAATAAAAGAGGCTACACTATTAATTGGTGTAAGTAGCATAATTATAGCTATTATATTTTCTTTTAAAGCTGGTGATATCATAACTTTATGGCTTGGGAAACAATATAGCATAGAGAGTCCTTATATATTTCAAATATTATTGATAGGTTTTGTGTTCAATTCTTTTGCTCAAGTTCCGTTTGCTCAAATCCAATCGAAAGGATATGCAAAAATTACGGGGGTCATTCATCTTATTGAATGTATTCCATACCTGTTAGTTTTATATTTCTCGATTATGTATTTTTCTGTTGCCGGTGTTGCTTATGCTTGGAGCGCAAGAGTTACCGTCGATTATTTTGTTTTAATGCTTGTTTCGTTGAGACTGGAAAAGAAAAAATGAAAATCCCGGTATTAGTGACTTCTTGTATCTCACCTAATGCTCCTCTTACAAATCTTTCTGATGAAAATGCAAGATTATCACTTACATTGAAGGCGATAAGGGAGTTGTCAAAAAATGCAGATTCACTCGTAATATGTGATGGTAGTGATTATGATCTAACTAAAGATATCTATAATGATAAACAAATAATTAATAAGGATTCAATCGAAATATTACATTTTAAAAACGATGTGGAGAGTGTTAAATCTTATGGCAAAGGTTACGGAGAAGGTGAGATAGTTGAATATGCATTAATGAATAGCCACTATTTATCTGGGGCAGAACATTTCGCAAAAATCACTTCCAAACTATATGTTGATAATTATAAGCAATGTATAAAAGCGTTCAATGGAAAGGCTTTTTTTATTCCAGTGCCTTTTTTGAAGGAGAATATGATTGACACAAGGTTTTATGTGGTAAATAAAAAATTATATCATGACTTCTTTGTTGATTCTTATAAAAATGTTCGAGACCTTGATGGGGTTTATTTAGAACATGTTTTTTTTGAACAGATTGAAAAAAATAAATTAACAGGAGTTATTGGAACAATAATACCAAAAATAAGAGGTTTTTCTGGCACATTTAATATCGAGTATTGTACTGATAGTAAAGTTAAGAGCTTGATTAAAGAATTAAGGTTAAAATATATTGCTATGAAAAATAAGTGAGTGGAGATGAATAGCTTAAGGATCACTATAATAACATCAACGTACAATTGTGGATATGATTTTTGCAAGACAGCGGAATCTATTAAAAATCAAACTTATAATAATATCCAATGGATTGTAATTGATGGTAACTCTAATAAGTCAACACTAGAACATATACAAAAATATACCGACATCATCGATTATTTTTTATGCGAGTCTGATCAAGGTATATACGACGCTTGGAATAAAGCTCTACCTCACATAACGGGCGATTGGGTTATTTTCATGGGTGCCGGCGATACCTTTTATGAAAATAATACGCTTGTAAAAATAATCAATGTTATGCGTGAAAAAGAGAATGCAACAACTATATATGGTGATGTTTATTTTGGTGAAAAAGATAACATAGTTGGGATTTATGGGGAAATAAAGAAAAAATGGGAATGTGGTCGACCCGCGCTCCCTCCTCATCAGGGGACTTTTCAGCACTCAAGTCTTTTTAAAGATAATGTTAATTGCTTTGATACAAAATTAAAAATAGCGGCTGATAGTGATTTTTTGATACGAACGATTGATCCGGATAAAATACATTATGTTAATTTTCCTGTATCAATTATGGATGCTTCAGGTATAAGTTCAAATGAGTCTAATAAAGAGTTGGTTAAGAAGGAAATCGCATATATTCTTGCTAAAAATAAAATTTCCATGCCTCTATCATACAAGGTGAAATTTATTTTTTATAATATCTTGCAGGATTTATTTAAAAAAATTGTTCCACAAATATTATATCAGAAAACAAAATCAATTAAGCGCAAATTATTCGGTCTAAGATAGGGGGGGGTGTGGTCATAATTTATTGTTTAAACATTACAATAGCTATAGTATTATATTTCTCT